>JBMFWZ010000092.1:0-12718 GCA_049964755.1 Steroidobacteraceae bacterium
GAGGGGCGTCTGAACGCGGCGCTCTCCCAGCGGCTCGAGGTCGAGCATGAACTCTCTGCGGCGCGCGCGGCGCTCGAGGAACTCGACATCGCGATGCGCTCGCTCGAGCAGCAGCGCACCGAGGCTGAGCGGCGAGCGAACCACGCCCGCGAGGCGATGGAGGCTGCGCGCTTCGCAGCGCAGGAAAATCGCGTGCGGCGCGAGGCGCTCTTCGAGCAGTTCAGCGCCACGCAGTTGCAGCTGCCGGAGGTCGAGCAGGGACTGCACAGCGAGGCCACCGTGGCACAGTGGGAGCAGAACCTCGCCGAGCTGCGCGCCGGTATCGAGAAGTTAGGACAGGTCAATCTCGCGGCGATCGAGGAGCTCACCGAGCAGACCGAACGCAAGGAGTACCTCGATCGGCAGTTCGCCGACCTCACCAGCGCGCTCGAGACGCTCGAGGAGGCGATGCGGCGCATCGAAAAGGAGACGCGCACGCGCTTCGAGGAGACCTTCGAGAAGATCAACAGCGGCATGAAGGAGAAGTTTCCGCGCCTGTTCGGCGGCGGACACGCATACCTGGAGCTCGTCGGGGACGACGTGCTCAATGCCGGGGTGTCGGTCATGGCGCGCCCGCCGGGGAAGAAGAACAGCTCCATCCACCAGCTCTCCGGTGGCGAGAAGGCGCTCACCGCGGTGGCGCTGGTGTTCTCGATCTTCGATTTGAACCCCGCGCCGTTCTGTCTGCTCGATGAGGTGGATGCGCCGCTCGATGAGGCCAATGTCGGGCGCTTCTGCGACATTGTCCGGGAGATGTCCGAGCGCGTACAGTTCATCTTCATCACCCACAACAAGACCACCATGCAATTGGCAGCCCAGCTGCTCGGGGTGACCATGCACGAGGCGGGGGTGTCGCGGCTGGTGGCCGTGGATGTGGACGAGGCGGTCCGGCTGGCCGCGGTCTGATGGTTCGGGGGGTCACCGTGTCGCAGTTGCGCTGGACACTGCTCATCCTCGGCGGGGTGTTCATCGCCGCGCTGGCGTTGTGGGAGTGGCGCCGCCCGCGTCAGGGGCGCGGCAAGCCGCTCGGCTCGGCGCATGCCCCGAGCGAGCCGCACGTCGGCGCACTGCCGCGCGCCGATGCCGGGGAGCCGTGGATCGGCGAGGAGTCCCTCGAGCGCGAGCCGGCGGCCGAGGAGTCCTGGCGCGAGAGTACCGCACCGGATCCGCTCGGGGAGCTGCCGACGATGCTGGTCGATGCGCCCGAGGAGGACGAGGCTCCGGTGGCGCACGCCGCGCAGACTGCGCTCGCCGCGGCGCAAGACTGGGACGCGCTCGAGGAGGGCGTCGGCTCGGTCCGCATCCTCGGGGGGAGTGAGCCGCCGGCCGTCGTCGAGTCGCCCGTGCTGCCGGTCCTCGAGCCGCCCGTGCTCGCCCCATCGGGGCGCTCCCCACCGGTGCTCTCGCCGCCGCCCGCGGCGGCGAATGCCGAGGCGCCGCCGCGTGTGGAGTGGCCACCCGATGAGATGCGCCGCATCCTGGCGTTGCGGCTGATGGCCCCCGAGGAGCGCTTCTCCGGACGGTTGCTGCGCCTGGCGCTGGCCGCCGAAGGGTTCCGGCTCGGCCGCTTCGAGATCTTTCACCTGCCGGATGCGCACGGTTGCGCGCTGGTGAGTGTCGCTTCGCTGACGCGCCCGGGGACGTTCGACCTCGACGCCATGGACGGCCAGCGCTATGCGGGCCTGAATCTTTTCACCGTTCTGCCCGGCTCGCTGCCGGCGGCAGAGGCCTTCGAGGCGCTGCTCGCTGCGGCGCTGAATCTCAATGAGCGCCTCCAGGGCGAGGTGCAGGATGAGCGCGGCGAGCCGCTGAGCGAGGAGCGTCTGGCGCAGCTGCGCCAGACGTTGGCGGTGGAGCCCGGCGAGGCCCTTTCGTGAGTAGCGGCGCGCGCGAGCGCATCGCCGCGCTGCGCACCGAAATCGCCCACCACGACTCCCGTTACTACGGGCTCGACGATCCGGAGATCCCCGACGCCGACTACGACCGGCTCATGAGCGAACTGCGCGCGCTGGAGGGCGCGCACCCTGAGCTCATCACCCCGGATTCCCCCACGCAGCGCGTGGCGGGCACCCCGAGCGCCTCGTTCGAGGAGGTGATGCACGAGGTGCCCATGCTCTCGCTCGACAACGCCTTCGGCGACGAGGAGGTCCGGGCCTTCGACCGGCGGGCCGGGGAGCGGCTCGGGACGCGCGAGCCGCTGGAGTATCTGGCCGAGCCGAAGCTCGACGGGCTGGCCGTGACGCTGATCTACCGCGAGGGCCTGCTGGAGCGGGCCGCGACCCGCGGCGATGGATTCAAGGGCGAGGACGTGACGGCCAACGTGCGCGCTCTGCGCGCCGTTCCGCTGCGCCTGCACGCGAAGGCCCCGGCGCTGCTCGAGGTCCGCGGGGAGGTGTTCATGCCGCTGAAGGGGTTCAAGGGGTTGAACCGCGCGGCTGAGGCCCGCGGGGAGAAGACGTTCGTCAACCCGCGCAACGCCGCAGCCGGGAGCCTGCGCCAGCTCGATCCGCGCATCACCGCCGCGCCCCCTGCAGATGTACTGCTATGGGCTCGGCAGCGTCAGCGGCTGGGACCTCCCCGAGCGCCAGAGCGAGGTGCTCGAGGCGCTGCGCCAGTGGGGACTGCCGGTGTGTCCCGAGGGCCGGCGTGTGCAGGGCGTCGAGGGGTGCCTGCAGTACTTCCGCCACATGGGCGAGCGGCGGGCGCATCTGGCCTATCAGATCGACGGGGTGGTCTACAAAGTCGAACGCCTGGCGTACCAGACTCGACTCGGGTTCCTCTCGCGCGCCCCCCGCTGGGCCCTCGCGCACAAGTTTCCGGCCGAGGAGGCCATGACCGGCGTGCGCGCCATCGAGTGGCAGGTCGGGCGCACCGGTGCGGTGACGCCGGTGGCACGGCTCGAGCCGGTGTTCGTCGGCGGGGTGACCGTGAGCAACGTGACGCTGCACAATTTCGATGAAGTGCAGCGTAAGGACGTGCGGGTGGGCGATACGGTCGTGGTGCGCCGCGCCGGGGACGTGATCCCCGAGGTGGTGCGCGTCATCGAGGCGCGCCGCCCGGCGCACACCGAAGCGGTGGTGCTGCCGCAGCGCTGCCCGGTGTGCCACTCCGCGGTGCTCAAGCCCGAGGGCGAGGCGGTGGCGCGCTGCACCGGCGGGTTCAGTTGCCCGGCGCAGCGCCAGGAGGCGATCCGACACTTCGCGAGCCGGCGGGCGATGGACATCGAGGGGCTCGGGGACAAGGTGGTCGCGCAACTCGTCGAGCGCGGCACGGTGCGCTCACCGGCGGACCTCTACGGATTGTGCGCGGCGGATCTGGAGTCGCTCGAGCGCATGGGCGAGAAGTCCGCAGCCAACCTGCTCGCCGCGCTCGCGCGCAGTAAGCAGACCACGCTGCCGCGGCTGCTCTACGCGCTCGGCATCCGCGAGGTCGGTGAGGCGACCGCGCTCGCCCTGGCGCGTCACTTCGGTGATCTGGATGCGCTGATCGAGGTGGCGATCTCCCATCCGCAGCAGATCGAACAGGTCGCAGACGTCGGTCCGGTCGTCGCCGCGCACGTGCACGCGTTCTTCGCCTCCCCAGAGCATCGAGCGCTGATCGGACGGCTGCGGGACGCGGGGGTGACCTGGGCGCCGTTCGCGGCGCGGCCGGCGGACTTGCCGCTCGCCGGTCAGACGTTCGTGCTCACCGGGACGCTCGCGGGCATGACGCGCGAGCAGGCGCAGGAGGCCCTGAGTGCGCTCGGGGCGAAGGTGAGCGGCAGTGTGTCGAAGAAGACGCGCTACGTGGTCGCCGGCGAGGCGCCGGGCTCGAAGCTCGAGAAGGCACGTGAACTGGCCATCCCCATCCTCGATGAGGCGGGACTGCGCCAGCTGCTCGAGGCGCACCGGCGCTGAGGAACGTCCTCTGCGAAGCGGCGCAAGAAGCCGCTCCGCAGAGGATCGATCCGATCCGTCAGTGGCCCTCAGTGGCCTGACGGGCCCGCCGCCGCGGGGGCAGCACTCGGGGCCGCAGTGGGCGCCGCTTGTGCATCAGGCGCGGCGGTCGGGGCCGGAATCGCCGGCATGCCGGCGGTGGGCTTCGCCGAGAGCGAACCGGTCTGCGGATCGAGGTAGGTCTCCACCTTCGCCTTCTTCACCAGCGAGGAGGTGTAGGTCTGGAACTTCTTGTTCTCCACGGCCTGCTTCAGGCGGGCCTTGACCTGCTCGAAGCTCGGGGCGTGCATCGGCCGGGTGCCGAGCAGCTGGATCACGTGCCAGCCGAAGCGAGTGTGCACCGGCGTCTGGGTGACCTGGCCGACCTTCAACTGCGCGAGCGCGGCGGAGAACGACGGCACCATGTTGTTCGGCGGGAACCAACCGAGGTCCCCACCGTTCTGCGCCGAGCCCGGATCCTGCGAGTCCTTCTTCGCGAGCGCCGCGAAGTTGCGGTCGTGATCGGCGTCGAGCTGGTGGATGATCTGCTCGGCCTCGGCCTGGCTCTTCACCAGGATGTGCCGTGCGTGGTACTCGACCTGGGGGAACTTGGCGAGTTGCTGGTCGTACACCGACTGCAGCTCTGCGTCGGTGGGCGCGGCGCTGGCGAGGTACTTGTTTGAGAGCGCCTGCTCGAGCACGTTCAGGCGCGTCAGCTTCAGCATCGTCTCGGTGTGCGGCTGCTTTTCCAGACCCTGCTTGACGGCCGCCTGGGCGACCGCCTCGGCGCGGATCAGGCCATCGAGCACCATGGCGCGCTGCTGTGGCGTCAGCTCACTCGGGGTGCGTCCGCCGGAGACCATCTTGATGTAGGAGTCGTAGAACTGGCGCGTGATCGGGTGGCCGTTGACCGTGGCGACCGCGGCGGACGCGCCGGCGCTCGAGGTGGATTTGCCGTGGCAGGCGGCCAGGCCCAGCGCGGCGAGCCCGATGCAGAGGATCCTGAGATGCTTCATGAGGTTCTCGTTAGGGTGGTGGAAAGCGAGAGGGTCCGGCCGAGCGGCCGGCCCCGGCTCAAGTGACGGGGGGCTGCGGGTCCTCCGGGGCGCCCGCGCGGATGTTCAGCGCATGGATGCCTTGGCCCATCAGCGGCTCGAGCGCCCGGTAGACCAGGCGGTGGCACTCGAGCCGCGAGCGGCCGGCGAAGGCCCTCGACACCACGGCCACGCGGTAATGTCCGCCCGAGCGCGCCCCGGCATGCCCGGCGTGGCGTGCGCTGTCGTCGAGGACCTCGAGCGCCGTGGGCGCGAGCGAGCGCTCGAGCGCGGCGCGGATGTCATCGAGGGAGACTTTGGGCGTGGGATTCATCCGCAGGGCGTGGGGCCGTTCCAGTTCGTGATGCGGGTATCATATCGCACTCGAGCCCCGATGCTCCCCCGAGGGAGCGCGCATCGGATCGGTCGGGAAGGAGGCGGGAGCCGGTGAGTGAGTACCTGGAGCTGCATCCGGTGACGCCCCAGGCGCGCCTGATCCGCCTCGCGGCGGACATCGTGCGCGGCGGCGGCCTGATCGCGTATCCGACCGATTCCTGCTATGCCCTCGGCTGGCATCTGGGCGATGTCAAGGCGCTCGAGCGGGTCCGACGCATCCGTGCGGCCGACCGCCACCATCATTTCACGCTGGTGTGTGCTGATTTGGCCCAGGTGGGGCGCTTTGCGCGCCTGGAGACCTGGCAGTTCCGCATGCTGCGCACCTGCCTGCCGGGCCCGTACACCTTTCTCGTCAAGGCGAGCCGCGAGACCCCGCGGCGGCTGCAGAACCCCAAGCGGCGCACCATCGGGGTGCGCATCCCGGAGCATCAGGTGCCGCTGATGCTGATGCGCGAGCTCGGCGAACCACTGATGAGCAGCACGCTGCTGCTGCCGCAGGACTCCGCGCCGCTCACCTCGGCTCGAGAGATCCAGGAGCGGCTCAGTCACGAGCTCGATGCGGTGCTCGACGGAGGTGACTGCGGGGTGGTGCCGACCACGGTGGTGGACCTGTCGGTCACCCCGCCGACGGTGCTGCGGGTCGGGCGCGGGCCGCTCGCGCCGGTCCTCGGGGGCGGGGGCGACACGGTATACTGACCGTTTAGCGGCAAGAGAGGTTCGATGAGCACTCCCAACCCCGGCGGGCGGGTTCTCTCCGGAATGCGGCCCACGGGCCGGCTGCACCTGGGCAACTATCACGGGGCGCTGCGCAACTGGGTGCGCCTGCAGTACGAGTACGAGTGCTACTTCTTCATCGCCGACTGGCACATGCTGACCACCGGCTACGAGGACACCGCGCGGCTGCCGGAGTACGTGCACGAGGTGCTGATCGACTGGCTCGCCGCGGGACTGAACCCGGGCGTCGCGACGCTGTTCGTGCAGTCGCACGTGCCGGAGCACGCCGAGCTGCACCTGCTGCTCTCGATGATCACCCCGCTCGGCTGGCTCGAGCGGGTCCCGAGCTACAAAGACCAGCAGGAGCAGCTGAAGGACCGCGATCTGGCCACCTACGGTTTTCTCGGCTACCCGCTGCTGCAGAGCGCAGACATCCTGGTCTATCGCGCCCAGCACGTACCGGTCGGGGAGGATCAGGTGGCGCACGTGGAGCTGACGCGCGAGACGGCACGCCGCTTCAACCACCTCTATGGGCGCGAGCCGGACTTCGAGGAGAAGGTCGAGCGGGCCATCAAGGCCCTCGGCGGGCGCAACACCACGCTCTACCGGCAGCTGCGACGCAAGTTCCAGGAGACCGGTGATCACGAGGCGCTCGAGCGTGCCCGGGCGCTGGTGAGCGGGGTCAGCCGCCTCACCGTGGCCGACCGGGACCGCCTGCTCGGGTACCTCGAGGGCGGGGGGGTGAGCATTCTGCCCGAGCCCCAGGCGCTGCTCACCGAGACGCCCAAGGTGCCCGGCCTCGATGGGCGCAAGATGTCCAAGTCCTACGGCAACACCATCGAGCTGCGCGAGGACCCGCAGTCCGTGACCCGCAAGCTGCGCGCGATGAAGACCGATCCGGCGCGTGCCCGGCGGACCGATCCGGGTGAACCGGAGCGCTGCCCGGTGTGGGATCTGCACAAGATCTACTCCGCCGAGGACACGCGCACCTGGGCCGCCGAGGGCTGTCGCTCGGCCGCAATCGGCTGTCTTGAGTGCAAGCAGCCGGTGATCGACAAGATCGTCGAGGAAGTCACCGGCATGCGCCGACGCGCCCAGGAGTACACCGACAATCCCGAACTGCTGCGCGATGTCATCGCCGAAGGGGCCGAGAAGGCCCGCGATGCGGCCCGGGAGACTCTCGAAGAAGTGCGTCGCACGATGCACCTGCGTACCGACTGACGGCACCGATGAGCCAGACGAATCCCGAACGGACGGCCGCCACAGGCGAAGCGCCGTCCGCGCCCCCGCAGACGGCGCCGGAGCAGGTGGAGATGCCCTTCGCGATGGTCAACGGCGAGCCGGTGACCGAGCTGCCGCGCGACCTGTACATCCCACCGCAAGCCCTCGAGGTGTTTCTCGAGGCCTTCGAAGGTCCACTCGATCTGCTGCTGTACCTGATCCGGCGGCAGAACCTGGACATCCTCGACATTCCGCTGGCGGAGATCACCCGCCAGTACATGCGCTACATCGAGCTGATGCAGGATCTGCAGCTCGAGCTCGCCGGGGAGTACCTGGTGATGGCCGCGACGCTCGCGGAGATCAAATCGCGCATGCTCCTGCCGCGGCCGAAGAGTACCGAGGGCGACGGCGAGGAGGATCCGCGCGCTGATCTGGTCCGTCGTCTGCAGGAATACGAGCGGTTCAAGCGCGCCGCGGAGAACATCGATGCGCTGGCGCGCTTGGAGCGCGATCACTTCGTGGCCGGCGCGGAGCTGCGCGACCGTCAGGTGGTGCGCGCGCTGCCGGAGGTGACGCTGAAGGAGATGCTGCTGGCGTTCCAGGATGTCGTGGTGCGCTCGGAGATGTTCGCGCATCATCACATCCAGCGCGAGGCGCTCTCGGTGCGCGAGCGCATGGCCAACATCCTCTCCAGTCTCGAGCACGGCGGGTTCGTCGAGTTCGTGCGACTGTTCAAGCCCGAAGAAGGTCGCATGGGCGTCACGGTGACCTTCATGGCGATCCTCGAGCTGGTGCGCGAGGGTTTGATCGACATCGTGCAGTCCGAACCGTACGCGCCCCTGCACGTACGGCCCGGCAAGCCTGCGCTGCGCGTGGTGGGCGGGGAGGAGGCGCAAGCGCCCTCCGCCGAGCCGAGCGAGGCGACGCAAGTGTCCGCCGAGGATGAGCTCGCCGCGTTTGCGCACGAGACTGAGGCACCCGATAGCGAAGAGAATGCTGATGATTGAATCGTATGTGAGGAATGTGATCGAGGCGGCGCTGCTCGCTGCCGGCCGGCCGCTGACGCTCGCGGAGCTCGGTCAGCTGTTCGATGAGCCCTCGCGCCCGAACGATGCGGCGCTCGGTGCGGCGCTCGAGCAGCTCGCGACCGACTACGCCGAGCGGGCCATCGAGGTCAAGCAGACCGCCTCGGGGTGGCGCGTGCAGGTGCGCCGGGAGTTCGCCGCCGAAATCTCGCGACTCTGGCCGGAGCGGCCGGCGCGCTACTCGCGCGCGTTGCTCGAGACGTTGGCGCTGATCGCCTACCGCCAGCCGATCACCCGCGGGGAGATCGAGGAGGTGCGCGGCGTGGCGGTCAATCCCAACATCGTCAAGACACTGCTCGAGCGCAACTGGGTGCGCGTGGTCGGTCAGCGCGACGTCCCGGGCCGGCCCGAGCTGCTCGGCACGACGCGGGAGTTTTTGGATTATTTCGGGCTCTCGGGCCTCGATGATCTACCGCCGCTCGCGGAACTGAAGGCGCTGACGGATCTGAACCTGCAGCTCGATCTGGCCGGAAGCGCCGCGGCGCCCGAGGGCGCCACGCCTGAGGACGTTGCGGCGGCTGCGCCGGCGGGCGGCGACGACCCAGCGCACGCGGATGGCGCGGGCGGGCCGGCCGCATCCGCCGAGGGTGCGCCGGATGCTCCTGAGGTCGAAGGGCCGAAGTCCGAGCCGCGCGAGGCCGAGTCCGAGGAGGCGGCGCAGGAGCCCCGGGAGGAGGAGCTCGACTCGCCCGCGCACCGGCAGGCGACGCCGCGCAGCGGCGAGCCGGCCGCGCAGGTCGAGGAGGACGCCGCGAACGAGGAGCAGGACGAGCCGCCCCGAAAGAGGCTGGCCGGTGCGGACGAGGAGCGCGACTGACGTGCGCACCCGACGTCCGTCGCGACGGCCTGCGGCCCGCAACGAGCCGCAGGGCACGCCGGAGCGGTTGCAGAAAGTGCTCGCGCAGGCCGGGCTCGCCTCGCGCCGCGAGGCCGAAGAGTGGATCCGTGCCGGTCGGCTGACCGTCAACGGTGCGCCGGCGAGCCTCGGGGTGCGGGTCGGACCGAGCGACCAGGTGCGCCTCGATGGCCGCCTGGTGCGTCAACGCGCCTCTGCCGGCGCCGGCCAGGTGTTCATCTATCACCGCTCGAGCGGCGAGCGGCTCGATGCCGCCCCGGAGGATGCCCCCGAGGGCGTTCCGCTGCTCGATCGGCTGCCCCGCCGGGCCGGCCGGCGGTTCGTGCTGATCAGCCCCATGCCGCGCATCGACGGCGGGCTGGAACTGCTCTGCGGGGACGGGGAGAGTGGCGCGCAGCTGCAGCGGCGGGTGCGCCACTGGGTCAGCGCCTTCAGTGTGCGGGTGCTCGGGGAGCTCACCACTGAGCAGCTCCAGGGGGTGCTCGGCGGTGAGCTCGACCGCGGCGTGCGGTTGCGGGTGCTCGGCTGCGAGAGCGCCGGCGGGGAGGGGACCAACCGCTGGTACGCCCTGAAGGTCGAGGGGGCGAGTGGCAAGGACGTCCGTCAGCTCTTCGAGCGTCAGGCCGCCCGCGTCAGCCGCGTGCTGCGCACCCAGCTCGGCCCGATACAGCTCGAGCGCGCCATGCCACGGGGGCACTTCCGAGCGCTCTCGGGCGCTGAGATCGAGGCGCTGCTCGCACCGCCGGCGCCGACCGGCGCCCCTTCAGAGACGCTCTGAGGTCCGCTCGGGGCCCGATTCGTCGGTGGCGCGCGCCCGCACGGTGCGCAGCGGCTGCTCGATGGGCGCGAGTTCCTCGAGCGGCCCCTCGGTCGGCACGCCGAGCTCTGCGAAGCGGCGCGCCTGCGGCAGCACCTGTCGCTCGAGCGATCCGACCGCCGCGTTGTACGCATCGACCGATCCCTCCAGGCGCTGTCCGAGCCGCTGCAGGTGCCCGGTGAAGCTGCCCAGTCGCCGGTACAGCTCCTGAGCGAGTGCGCGCACGAGCGCGGCGTTGTCCGCCAGGGCGCTCTGGCGCCAACCGTAGGCCACCGTCTTCAGCAGCGCCATCAGCGTCGAGGGCGTGGCGATGATGATGTTCTGCGCGAGCGCCGCTTCGATCAGCTCGGGCCGCTCGGCGAGCGCGGCACCGAGGAACTGGTCCCCGGGTAGAAACAGCACGGCGAACTGCGGACTGTGTTCGAACTGCGCCCAGTAGGCCTTGGCGGCCAGCTCGCGGATGCGGGCCTCGAGCTGCTGGGCGTGGCGGCGCAAAGCGCTCTGGCGCGCCTCCTCAGTGGGCGCCTCGAGCGCCTCGAGGTAGGCATCGAGCGGGGTTTTCACGTCGATCACGAGGTCGCGCGCCTCGGGCATGTGCACCACGAGGTCCGGGCGCAGGGCCCCTTCGGGCCCCTGGAGGTGCGCCTGTTCGGTGAAGTCGCAGTGCTCGCTGAGGCCGGCGAGCTCCACCAGACGGCGCAGCGTGAGCTCGCCCCAGCGACCGCGCACCTCGGGCCGGCGCAGCGCGGTGACGAGGTTGCGCGTCTCGCGCTGCAGCTGGTGGTGGCCGCTCGCGAGTGACTCGATCTGAGTGCGCAGCGCACTGTAGGCCTCGCGCCGCTCGCGCTCGAGCGCCTGGACGTGCTGCTCGGTGCTCTCGAGCGCCGCGCGCAGCGGCTCGAGCAGTTGCGCGATCGCCGTCTCGCGCGCCTGCAGTCCGCCCTGCGCGAGCGCCTGTTCGCGCCCGAGCGTCTCGCGCGCCACGGCGAGGAACATCTCGCTGTTGTTCTTCAGGGCCTGCGCGGCGAGTGCCTCGAAGCTCTCGCGCAGACGCCGCTCGCTGAGCTCGCTCGCGGCACTGCGCTCGGCCTGCAACTGCGCACTCAGTGCCGCGGTGCGCTTCACGGTGCGCAGCTGCGCGAGCAAAAATCCGAGCAGCGCCCCGGTGAGGAGCGCCGCGGCGGCGATGAGAGCGACGCTCACGTGCGCACGCTAGGCGGTGCGCACCAGCTGCGCGATGTAGTTGACGGACGGATCGGCGCTCAGGCGCGCTGAGCCGAGCGGGCTCAGCGTCACGCCCGTGAGCGCGCGCGCCTCGAGTCCAAACTCGCGCGCCCAGCGGGTCAGCTCGCTCGGGCGGATGAAGCGCTCGTACTCGTGTGTGCCACGCGGCACCACCGAGAGCAGATACTCGGCCCCGACGATGGCCACCAGGAAGGACTTCAGAGTACGGTTCAGCGTCGAGACGATGAGTGAGCCGCCGGGGCGCACCAGCTGCGCGAGCGTGCCGAGCATCGCGCGCGGGTCGGGCACGTGCTCGAGCATCTCCATGCAGGTGACGATCTCGAACGCGCCGGGCGCCTCGGTCGCGAGCGTCTCGGCCGAGGCGACCCGGTAGTCGATCGACAGGCCCTGCGTCGCGGCGTGCAGCGTGGCCACCTCGATCATGCCGGCGGCGAGGTCGATGCCGCAGACCGACGCCCCGGCGCGCGCGAGCGCCTCTGCGACCAGGCCGCCACCGCAGCCGACATCGATCGCACGGACCCCCGCGGTGGCGCAGCGCTCGGTGATAAAACGCATGCGCAGCGGATTGAGCAGGTGCAGGGGCCGGAACGGGCCGTGCTCGTCCCAGAATCGCTCGGCGATGGCGTCGAATTTGCCGATCTCGGCGCGCTCGACGTTCGCTCTGCCGCGCGCGGCGGCGTGCTGCTCGGTTGCGGTTTCCATATTCACCTGCTCAACGGGCCGGTTTGAGCCCGACGACGCTCGCCATGCGGCGGCAACAGCCATTATCGTTCATCTGGCGTCCTTACGCAGCGCCCAGTGCGCGCCCCGTGCTAACATTGCTTTTTTGGCAGATCCCTTAGGCCCGATGTCCGAAATCGCACGCGAAATCCTGCCCGTCAGCCTCGAAGAGGAGATGCGCCAGTCCTATCTCGATTACGCCATGAGCGTGATCGTCGGGCGGGCGCTGCCCGATGTGCGCGATGGGCTGAAGCCGGTGCACCGACGCGTGCTCTTTGCGATGCGCGAGCTCGGTAACGACTGGAACAAGGCGTACAAGAAGTCCGCGCGCGTCGTCGGCGACGTGATCGGTAAGTACCACCCGCATGGCGACACGGCGGTGTACGACACGATCGTGCGCATGGCGCAGCCGTTCTCGATGCGCTATTTGCTGGTCGACGGACAGGGCAACTTCGGCTCCGTCGACGGTGATACGCCCGCGGCGATGCGCTACACCGAAGTGCGCATGTCGCGCCTGGCGCACGAGTTGCTCGCGGACATCGAGAAGGACACCGTTGATTTCGTCCCGAACTACGACGAGTCCGAGCGCGAGCCCTCGGTGCTGCCGACGCGCATCCCGAACCTGCTGGTCAACGGCCAGACCGGCATCGCGGTCGGCATGGCGACCAACATCCCGC
>JBMFWZ010000093.1:0-12444 GCA_049964755.1 Steroidobacteraceae bacterium
GGTCTCCTCGCTGACCGAGCGCGGCGCCGATGTGACGCTGGATGCGCTTTCGCTCGGGGCCGTCGATTATCTGCCCAAGCCGAAGATCGACCTGGCGGCGACCTTCGCCGAGTACGGTGATGAACTGGCGGAAAAGATCCGCACGGCGGCACGCGCCAGCGTGCGCGCGCTCGACCCGCGGCGTGTCGCGCTGCGCCCCCCCGGACCAGCGCACAGCGTCGATGCGGTGTTGCCCCGCGGTGGAGCGGCACGGCCGTTACGGACGACCGACCGGATCATTGCCATCGGCGCCTCGACGGGCGGCACTGAGGCGATCAAGGAGGTGCTCACTCGGCTTCCTCCCGACAGCCCTGGTGTGGTGATTACGCAGCACATTCCGAAGGCCTTCAGCGGACCGTTTGCACGGCGCATGAACGATTGCTGCGCCGTTTCGGTCATGGAAGCGCAGGATGGCCAGCACGTTCTCGCTGGACACGTGTACATCGCCCCTGGGGATCAGCATCTGATGGTCATCCGCGATGGCGCTCGGTACATCTGCCGCCTCGACGACGGTGTTCCGGTCAATCGACACAAGCCCTCGGTGGACGTGCTGTTCCGCTCAGTTGCTCAGAACGTCGGTCGCAACGCGATCGGGGTCATTCTGACGGGCATGGGCAAGGACGGCGCCCGCGGTTTGAAGGAAATGCTCGACAACGGCAGTCGCACCATCGCCCAGGACGAGGCCTCGAGCGTCGTGTGGGGCATGCCGGGCGAAGCGGTGACTATTGGTGCTGCCGAGCATGTCGTACCCTTGGAGAACGTGGCCGCGAAAATCCGCTCGTTGGCCGACACGATGGATCTCACGCGAGAGTCCCGAGTGGCACAGGACTCCAGCGTCAGCTGAGCAATGGATGAGATGCGCATGACGCTATCAAGTTCCATCGCATCCCGCCGATAAACAGACTGTAAGACGAGGCCGCCACTTTGAGTACTCCCGCCGAAGAAATCTCCCCCGCCACCGCCGCCGTCGGCAATTCCGACGTCTTTGCCTTCGTGCAGGCCCTGGCGGCCGAACTCTCCAAGGGCAAGGTGGAACTGCCGAGTTTTCCGGACATCGCGCTGCGGGTCCGCCAGGTACTCGCCGACGACGAGGTGAGCCAGGAGAAAGTCACCCGCATCGTCGGGTCCGAACCGATGCTCGCCGCTCGGCTGCTACAGATCGCGAACTCCGCGGCGATCAATTTCAGCGGCCGCCCGATCACCGAACTGCGCAGCGCCATCGCCCGACTCGGGTTCAATATGGTGCGCAGCGCGGCGATTGCATTCGCGATGTCGCAGCTGAAGAAGAGCGATCACCTGAAAGGTTTGGAACAGCCGCTCGATGACCTGTGGCGCACCTCCGCCGCAGTCGCGGCGATGTCCTACGTCGTCGCCAAGCGATTCAGTCGAGTCAACCCGGACACCGCGATGCTCGGCGGTCTGCTCCATGGCATCGGCAAGCTGTACATCCTCACTCGCGTCACGAGCTATCCCAATCTGCTCTCGGATCAGGCCACGTACGCCGCCATCGTGCGTGACTGGCACGCCTCGATCGCCAAAGCGCTGCTTGAGAACTGGGAGATGGCCGAGGAGATCGTGGAGGCTGTGAGCGAATACGAAGATCTCGAGCGCAAGCATGCCGGACCGCCTGATCTGACGGACGTCCTGACCGTGAGCCAATTGCTCAGCTCGTTCAAGGAACACCCCGAGACGCTCGAGCTGAACATGCACGACGTGGCCGCCTGTCGCCGACTCGGGATCGACTCGGCGAGCTATGCGAATCTCATTGAGGAATCCGACCACGAGATTACGGCCCTGCGCGACGCTCTCGGGGTGTGATGTCCACCGTGCGTGATGAATTGCCCATGCAGCCGCAATTGAACACCGACGCCAGCAGAAGCTCGGCGGTGGTCCCGACCGCCGAGCAGGACATCGCCTTCTCCTTCGTGCGCGAACTCGCCTCGGAACTCTCCGGCGGCAAGGTCGAACTGCCGGGATTTCCGCACATCGTGATGCGCGTTCAGCGCGTATTGAGCGATCCCCATGCGGACCTCAGCCGCATTGTGCGTGTCATCGGAGGCGAGCCGGTCCTCGCCACACAGCTGATGCGCATGGCCAACTCCGCGGCGCTCAATCCCGGCACCCAGCCGGTCTGCGATCTGCGTTCCGCCGTGGCTCGCGTGGGGCTCGACATCGTGCGCTCGGCAACCATTGCCTTCGCCGTACGGCAGCTGCGCGCCGCCACCGGGCTGCGCGGCTTGGAATCTCAGCTCGGGGATCTCTGGAAGCGAAGCGTGCAGGTGGCGAGCCTCAGTTTCGTGATTGCCCGGCGCCAGACGGGTGTCGCGCCCGATGCCGCACTCCTGTGTGGTCTGCTGCAGGGCGTCGGCCGGCTGTACATCCTCACCCGCGCCAGCGGCCATCGCTCCCTGTTTCACGACGCCGCAGCCTATCGGGCGATCGAGCAAGCATGGCACTTGAGCATCGCCGCAGCACTGCTTGAAAATTGGAGTATGGCGGACGAGATCGTCCAGGCGGTCCAGGAGTCGGAGAATTACGAGCGTGATGCGCGCGGCCCGGTGACTCTCTCCGACGTTCTGATCGCCGGCACACTGCTCGCCGACCTCGATGACGGACAAGACCTGCGCCAGCGGCTCGGGAGGGCGCGCCCCCTGCAGCGCCTGCAGATCGCTCCGCTGGCGTGTGAGACTCTTCTTGAGGAATCTGCCCAGGAAATCGCCGCTCTGCGCGAAGCGCTGGGCTGACCTTGCAGGTTCGTGGCCGCCCAGGCGGTCTTACCGTCCGATTCGCTGGGCCAGCGCGTCGGGCGCGATCAGGCTCCATTCAAGCAAGCCGACGTATCCGTCGCTCGCAGCCACGACCAGGCGCATCGCCGAATTGTGCACCACTGTCCCGGGCACCAGCGTGTGCTCGGCCGGCCAAGCCACGGCTCTGCGCACGTAAATCTGGGCCTCAGCGACCTTGGCGAGGCACTCACAGTCGCCGAACGCGCGCACCGTGCGTATGATGCGCTCGACCGGCTGACGGAAGTCGAGGGTGCGATCCGCGTCGGTGAAGAGTTTCCAGTAGCTCCCCTCGCCCTGCACCGTGGCCTCGCGCCAGAGCGTCTCAAAATTTCCAGCAACCTTGCGCGCCAGAACGCCCGATGCCAATTGGGTCTTCAGGTCGAGCGTCTCATGGCACTCATCCGCAGCAATCGGGAAGGTTTCCTGCGCGAGGATGTCCCCACTGTCGAAACGGGGCGCGAGCTTGTGGCAGCTGATTCCCCACTGGGTGTGACCGTCTAGAATCGCCCGGACCACAGGGTAGGCACCTCGGCCGATCGGCAGCGGCGAGGGATGAAAATTGACCGCGTAGCGCAGATGGGGCTGCCATTCCCCGATGCGCCAGCGGTAGCTCGCCACCACGAGCGCATCGCAGCCACGCGCGCTGAGGTCCAGCAGATCCGCATCAAGCATGCGTGAGATCTGCACCGGAATATCGAGCTGCTGCGCGCGCTGAAGGGAAAGCTTGTTGTGAAAGATGCGGTCGTCGACGGGCGAGGTAAATAGCTTCACCGGTTGCCAGCCCGCCGCCAGGAGCGCCTCGAGCACAGGCAGATAGCGGTCGGTTAGCGTGATCGCAAAGCGCATGGCGGCTCCGATGGATCATGAGCACTGAATGTTAATCCACGGGCACCGGGGCGTGGTGCATCGGTGCACACGCGCGACATTTTTTGAGCCCGAGGGACGGATGGAGCCGCGCAGGGAGCTGCCGAGGGCGCGCTGTCGCAGCCCAGGCGGGACGCGGGGGATCAGGCGGCCCCGAGCACGCGCCCGGAGCGGATCGATGCGGTCCCGTAGCCGCGCGGCCCATAGGTATCCAGACGGGTCGGACGTCCGGTCAGCGTGCCGAGCAGGCTCTCCACCCGTTTCAGCCGTGCACTCACGAGCACACCGTTGCGGTCATTGAGCTCGCGGCAGCGCACCGCGCGGGTGGCGCAGTCGCGCAATGATTCGGTCAGCATGCCGGTCGGATCGCACCATGCCATCACCGACTCCAGCCCCGCTCGGTCCGCGGCGAAGCCGTGCATGGCGCACAGCGAGCGGCGCTGCTCTTCGAGTCGCGCCAGCGCGCCCATGCGCTCCTGGCGTGCCCGCGTCGTCTGCTCGATTTCCCGGATGTCAGAGCCTTCGAGAATGCCGGCTTCGCGGCTGAGCAGCTGCTCGAGCTCCGCCAGCAGCGTCGATTCGTCCCGGAACAGTTCGGTCAGGTGTTCGCGACAGACGAGCGGATCCATCGATCAACCTCCGTGGATCTGCGCCAGCGTCTGCTCGAATTGCATCAGCTGACCGGCCACGACGTGCGGCTGAACCGTATAGGTGCCGCTGTCGACCGCCGACTGCAGCTGGGCCACGCGAGCCGAATTCACTGCGGGCAGCGAGCTCAACTGCTGCGCCACGCCCGAGAGAACACTAGCCGAGTCGGTGATCTGAACGTCCGAGCCGCCCGCCTGGGCCGCAGCCGCCGATCCGGAAGCTTGGCCGGTGGCCGCCTCCGCCGCACGCCGCGCACCGCTGCCGGTCTCAACCGCAGGCGAAGTGCCATTTAACCCGTTGATTTTGCTCGACATCACTGCTCTCCTCGAGCACCCTTGTCCAGGTATCGGCGTGCTGCGAGGAAACTTTAGGGTGAGACATACACCACGTGTCCATCCCCCACGGTGCCCTGCACGACCTTCTTGGAGGCCGGATTCTGGACCCGGATCAGCTGCCCGTACCGTCCATCCTGCAGCGCGACCCCATGGGCGCGAACCTCAATTCCCTCGATGGAGGCGACGAGCGTGACTTGCTGTCCTTGGCGCACCATGAAATCCGCCAGTAGATCGCTCGCGTGCAGGACCGCACCGGCCGGCATCGGGTGGCGCAGCGTACTGCGCGAGAGCAGCGCCAAATTCGTGACGTATCCGGCTGCGACGCCTGACACGAGCCGCGTCTCGGGCGCCAGTTCCGCTACCGTCAGCCGCGCCCCAGCATTCTCCGGCTGGCGCAGCGCCCAGACCTTGATGCGCGATTCGACATTGACCGGGACATAGATCGTCCAGTCCGCGCCCGAACGGCACCCCACCGAGATCGACATACTGGGTTGCAACCGCGCACCCTCGAGCATTCCGGCCTGCAGAGGCGCCTGACATCGTGGCAGCCTCAGACGCGAGTCCAGCGGCCCGGCGCGAACCACGATGCTCTGCTCGCCTGGTGGCATTTGCGCCCGCACGAACTGCTCGGCCGCGTGACGGATGCTCGCGACCGGCTCGACTGCACCGAGCGCACGACCCGTAGCGCCGAGCACTAGAACACAGAACAACGCCACGGCCACCGCGCGCGGCAAACGACAAGAAAATGACGCATTCGCTTTCATGCGTGCTTCAGATGCAAATGCCGGGCCAACTGAAACTCCTCTTCTCATCATCCGGCACGACAGAAGTCTACGCGCAGCTCGCCGCTACCCCAAACCCATCCCGCACCCCGCCCTCTGCCGCGCACCGGCAACCGCGCGCCGCACGGACGTGAACGGCGTCACACTCCCGGACCGTTCGGGACGCCCAATCTGCCCCGAACGGCCGTTTTCTTCCGTTGGCACGCCTCTTGCTGCGTATCCGGCAGGTTTCCTTACCGCCGGTTTTCCGACATGCCGTTCAACCTCAACACCTACCTTGGCGTCCAACCCGACGCTCTGCAGGTGTATTCCAAGCGAGCCGAGGTCCTCGCAGCGAATCTCGCCAATGCGGATACGCCAGGATACAAGGCGCGCGACATCGACTTTCGGTCGGCCCTCGCCGCGGCTGACCCGCAAAGCGATGCAAATGGGACCGGCGGCGGCACGCTGCAGATGACGACGGACAATCGCCTCGACGTCACCGCCTCGGCGACCCCCGGAGGATTCTCCACGGCTCAGTTTTTGAAGTACCGCGTGCCGCTCGCGCCCTCGCTCGACGGCAACACGGTCAGCTCCCAGCTCGAGGAGGCCAAGTTCGCGCAGAACACCGTGCGCTACCAAGCGGCACTGACGTTCCTCGAACAGCGCTTCACCCAGCTGAAAACCGCGATCACCGGACAATAACCCCCACCACTGACCTTCGCAGGATTGTCATGGCACTCTTCAATATCTTCAACATCGCCGGTTCGGGCATGTCCGCCGAATCGGTCCGCTTGAATACCGTCGCCAGCAACCTCGCCAACGCCGACAGCGTCAGCAGCAGCGCGAGCACCGCCTACAAAGCGCGCTTTCCCGTCTTCCAGGCCGTCCAAGCTGCCCTTGCCCCGGGCGCACCCGCGACACTTCAGGGCGCCAACGCATCCGTGGCCGTCGACGGCATCGTCCAAAGCAACGCGCCGGTCACCGCCCGATATGAGCCCGGCAACCCCATGGCGGACGCCAAGGGCTACGTCTACTCCTCAAACGTCAACGTCGTCGAGCAGATGGTGGACATGATTTCCGCATCTCGCTCGTACCAGAACGACGCCCAGGTCCTCAACACCTCGAAGACCTTGGCCGTCGACACCTTGAAACTCGCTCAGATCTAATCCCTCAGGCCGCACCGGGAACCACAGTAATGTCATACACCTCCATCAGCGCGTACGCCTCTCAGACAGCCGCCAACGCGGCGGCCGCGGCGAGCAACTCAAGCAACAGCACCTCCGCCGGCAGCGCCAATAGTTCGCTTGCGCTCACGCAGAACGATTTCCTGCAGCTGCTGGTGACGCAGATGCAGAACCAGGACCCCACCCAACCGACCAATCCGAGCCAATTCGTCAACGAGTTCTCGGCCTTGAGCGAAGTCAGCGGCATCAGCAGCATGGCGAACTCAATGAGTGCGCTGTCGAATTCGATGTCCTCCGCGCAGATCATGAGTGGCACCAATCTGATCGGCCACACCGTCATCGCTTCGGGTAATTCCGCCGCGCTATCCGCTGGCGGAAGCATCACCGGAGCCGTCAACGTTCCGGCGGGGACCAGCGCGCTCACGGTACAGGTGACCGACGCGAGCGGCCAGCTGGTTCGTACCTTCTCGGTCGCCCCGCAAAACGGCGTCACCCCGTTCACCTGGGACGGCACGACGAACTCAGGCAGTGCCGCCCCGGCCGGCACGTACAACTTCAGTATCTCCGCGAATACAAATGGCACTCAATCCTCCCTCACCCCGGAACTCGCCTACCAGGTCAACAGCGTGACGCTCGATCCGTCGACGAACAGTCTGACATTGAACACCAACGGCGGATCGCTGCCCTTAAGCGCCGTCAGCCAGGTCATGTAAGGAGCCACCCCATGCCTTTCGCACTTGCCCTTTCCGGCATCAACGCCGCGAACTCGGACCTGAATACGACCGCGAACAATATTGCCAACGTCGACACCGTCGGCTTCAAGCAATCGCGCGCGGAGTTCTCGAGCCTGTTCGCTCAAACTCAGCAGGGCGTCTCGCAGACCGCTATCGGCAACGGTGTCGCCACCTCGGAGATCGCCCAGCAGTTCACCCAGGGCAACATCAATTCGACCTCGAACAATCTGGACTTAGCCCTGAGCGGCAACGGATTCTTCGTCGTGAGCAACAACGGCGCGATGTCCTACACCCGCAACGGCGCATTCCAGGTAGACGCCAATGGCTACCTCGTGACCGCCTCCGGCGATCGAGTGCAGGGCTTCGCCCCGCTCAGCACCGGCGGCTTCAATACCGGCGGCCTGTCCGATCTGCAGCTGACGACCTCCCAGGTCGCGCCGCAGGCGACCAGCACCGCGAACCTCACGCTGAATTTACCCTCGAACGCCACGCCCCCGACCACCACCCCGCTCAATCCGAGCGATCCGACCAGCTACAACAACACCACTTCGCTCACGGTGTACGACTCTCTCGGCGCCGCGCACACCGCGCAGATGTATTTCGTCAAGGGCGCCGCGGCGAACACCTGGAATGCGCAACTGTACGTCGATGGCAATTCCGTCGGCGCCCCACAGACTCTGACGTATTCGAGCGCCGGAACCCTGACGTCGCCCGCGAACGGCGTGGTGAACTTTGGCCCTTACACCCCGACTACCGGGGCGAGCGCCATGAACATCAATTTCAATTTCGGAACGTCCACCCAGTACGGCGACAGCTTCGGCGTGAACGCGATATCGCAGAACGGTTATACGACCGGCAGCCTCACCGGCATCAATATCAGCCAGACCGGGGTGGTTCAGGCGAATTTCACCAACGGTCAGTCGACGACCTTGGGCGAAGTCGCGCTCGCGAACTTCGCCAATCCGCAGGGCCTGGCGCAGACCGGCAATACTCAATGGCAGGAGACGTTCTCATCCGGTGCCGCAGTCCACGGGGTTGCCGGCGGATCCGGCTTCGGCACCATCCAGTCCGGTGCGCTCGAGCAGTCGAACGTGAACGTGACCGCGCAGCTGGTGAATATGATCACCGCACAACGGGATTTCCAAGCCAATGCGCAGATGATCAATACGGCCAACCAGGTGACGCAGGCGATTCTGCGCATCTGATCCAGCACCGAGAGACGCACGTGAACAAAGCGCTGTATGTGGCGATGACCGGGGCGAAGGAGATCCTAAACGCCCAAGCCGTCAACAACTTCAATCTGGCGAACGTCAACACCACCGGCTTCAAAGCCGAGCTGACTGCGTTCCAGAGCCAGGCGGTCGAAGGCAGCGGCTACCCTTCGCGTGTCTACGCCACGGACAATTCCAGCGGGTGGAATGATGCCTCCGGCTCGATGATTACCACCGGCCGGCCACTCGATGTGGCCGTCCAGGGCCAGGGCTTCATCGCCGTCCAGGGACCGAATGGCAAGGAGGCCTACACGCGCAACGGTGATCTGCACGTGGAAGCGAGCGGCATGCTGGTAACCAGCACCGGCCAGCTGGTGCTCGGCGACAGCGGACCGATCAGCGTGCCACCGAGCGCCTCGGTCAAAATCGGCTCCGACGGCACGGTTTCAGCAGTGCCGCTCGGTCAGACGCCCGACACTCTGGTGACGCTCGGGCGGATCAAACTCGTCAACCCTGCGCCGACCAGCTTGGTGCGCGGCGGTGACGGCCTGTTCGTCACGGCGAGCGGCAAGCCGGCCCCGGCCGACGCCACCGTAAAGCTCACCTCCGGGGTGCTTGAGTCGAGCAACGTCGACGTCGCCAACGCAATGGTGAACATGATCGACCTCGCTCGCAGCTGGGATCTCCAGGTCAAAGTCATGAACAGCGTCAAGAGCAACTCGAGCGCAGCAAGTCAGCTGCTGCAGCCCGGTTGATCACCCAATAGCACGAGGAGACTTCTATGGACGCAGCACTGTGGGCCGCCAAAACCGGTCTTGATGCGCAGAACACCGAGATGTCGATCATCGCCAATAATTTGGCGAACGTGAACACCACGGGCTTCAAGCGCGACCGCGCAGTTTTCGAGGATCTGCTCTACCAGAACAAAGGCCAGGTCGGGGCGAACACCACGCAGTCGACGCAGTCGCCCTCGGGATTGTCGATCGGCACCGGCGTACGTCTGGTGGCGACCGAGAAAAACTACAGCCAGGGCAGTCTCACCCAGACGGGCAATCCGCTCGATATGGCAGTTCAGGGCCAGGGCTTCTTCCAGATCCAGATGCCCGACGGCACTCTGGCATATACCCGCGACGGCAGCTTCCAGGTGGACGCCCAAGGTCAGCTGGTCACCGCCAGCGGTTACGTGGTGCAACCGGGGATCACCATCCCCCAGGGGGCCCAGAGCGTCACCGTCGGAACGGACGGGACTGTGAGCGTCCTGCTGCCCGGGCAGAGTGCGCCGACCCAGGTCGGGCAGATCCAGCTGGCGAATTTCATCAATCCGACGGGCCTTCAACCGGTCGGCAACAACTTGCTGCTGCAGTCGGCCTCGAGCGGCTCCCCGCAGACCGGCAATCCGGGCTCGAGCGGACTGGGCACCATCGGCCAGGGCGAGCTCGAAGCCTCGAATGTGAACGTGGTGGAGTCACTGGTGAACATGATCGAGACGCAGCGTGCCTACGAGATGAATTCCAAGGCGATCTCGACGGTTTCGCAGATGCTGCAGTACGCGACTCAGAACATGTGAGGACGATCGTGAGAGTTCACCGACTGACGCTTCATTGGTTGCCCGCCGTGCTCGCCGCAGGTCTGCTGTGCGCGTGCGCCACGCAGAAGGCGCTGCATTACGATCAGGCCTTCGACATGCCGCAGATGCCGACACCTCCGGCCGATGGTGCGATCTTCCATTCGGGCTACGACTCCGGATTGTTCGAAAATGCCACGGCACACAGCGTCGGGGACATCGTCACCATCTTGCTGCAGGAGTCGACCAGCGCACAGAAGAGCTCGCAGACGGACACCTCCAAGACCACCAAGGACTCCCTCTCGGCGCCCTCCCTGCTCGGCCTTCCGATGGCCATCAACGGGCATTCCTTCCTCAGCGGCACCATCAATAACGGCAATACCTTCAGCGGCGCAGGCGACAGCAAGCAAAGTGACAGCCTAGTCGGTGCAATCACGGTCACTGTCGTGAAGCGCCTGCCGAACGGCAACCTGGTCGTGCGCGGCCAGAAGCTCGTGCAAATCAATCAGGGCGAGGAGTATGTGCGGCTTCAAGGCATCATCCGCCCGGTCGACATCGCCCCGGACAATACGATCTCCTCAGAGCAGGTCGCCGATGCACAGATTGCCTACGGGCAGACCGGTGCGCTCGCCGATGCCAATCAGCCCGGCCTGCTCTCGCGCTTCTTCAATAGCCCCTGGCTACCTTTCTAAGAGACGACCAACGTGACCAAGACGGACCGCACCTGGGAACTGAGCTACACCGCGCTAATCAGGGCGTATCTCGCGGTGACACTCATCGCGCTGCTGGTCGCTTGCGGAACCGCTCATGCCGAACGGGTACGCGATCTGGCCTCGGTGGCCGGGGTACGCGGAAACCAGCTGGTCGGTTACGGCCTGGTCGTGGGCCTCGACGGCACGGGGGATCAGACCACTCAGACGCCCTTCACGGTGCTGAGCATCGAGAACATGCTGGAGAAGTTCGGCGTACGCATCCCAGCGAATACCAATCCGCAGTTGAAGAACGTGGCCGCCGTCACGGTCCACGCCACACTGCCGCCGTTCGCCCAACCCGGCCAGACGATCGACATCACCGTCTCTTCGATCGGCAACGCGACCAGCCTGCGCGGCGGGAGCCTGATCATGACGCCCTTGCACGGCGCCGACGGCCAGGTTTATGCCATGGCCCAGGGCAGCGTGCTGGTCAATGGATTCGCGGCCCAGGGTGCGGACGGCTCGAGCATCACCGTGAACATTCCAAGCAGCGGATCGATTCCCAATGGCGCCACGGTCGAGCGGTCGGTGCCGACCGACTTCGACGCCCTGCCGTTCGTGACGCTGAATCTCGATACACCAAGCTTCACGACCGCCACTCGCCTGACCCATGTCATCAACAAGACCTTTGGGGCCGGGACCGCCGAGGCCCTCGATTCGGTCTCGATCCGGGTGCGCGCGCCGATGAATCCGGGGCAGCGCACCGCCTATGTGGCGGCACTGCAAAATCTCAGCGTCTCTCCGGGCACCCCACCGGCGCGCGTGATCATCAATTCGCGCACCGGCACCGTGGTCATCAGTGCTCAGGTCAAAGTCATGCCCGCGGCGGTCTCGAGCGGCTCTCTGTCGGTGACCATTACCGAGAACTACGGCGTGAGCCAGCCGAACCCGTTCGCCGCCGGCAGCACGACAGTCGTGCCGCACAGCTCGATCGAGGTTCGCCAGCAGAAGGCGCACATGTTCAAGTTCCCGGCCGGCGTGAACCTGGATCAGATCGTGCGCGCGGTGAACTCGGTCGGCGCAACCCCGAGTGACTTGGTGGCCATCCTCGAGGCGCTGCGCCAAGCCGGAGCGCTGCACGCGCAGCTGATTGTCATATGACGCTGCCGATCACAGACCCGGGCCTGTTTGCGGATGCTCAGTCGCTGGCGACACTGAAGAGCCAGGCCGCCGCGCACAACCCGAAGGCGCTGCGTGCCGCCGCTCAGCAGTTCGAGAGTCTGTTCATCGGCATGATGCTCAAGAGCGCTCAGGACGCGAACTTCAAGGATCCGCTGTTCGGCTCCTCGCAGCAGCGCATGTATCAGGATCTCTACGACCAGCAGCTCTCGGTCCAGCTCAGCAAGACCCACACGTTCGGTCTGGCCGAAATGCTCGTGCAGCAGCTGCGCCGCCAATGGTCGGCCTCCGGCACCCCCGCAACCAGTGGCGCCGCCAACTCCTCGGCCTTAGGCGGTGCCGGCACGACGTCTGCGGTCTCGGCCGCTGCAGTGCCCGGCGCGACGCCGTCCCCGACCGCCACGACAGACCCGAAGCGTCTCGGCCCGGTGAATGCGGCCCAGC
>JBMFWZ010000094.1:0-12071 GCA_049964755.1 Steroidobacteraceae bacterium
ACTTCTAACAGCCGTCGGACGCCCTGCTACGCGTCCCTACACAACGTCATCACTGACGCTATGTACGGACGCTGCGCAAATGGCTTGAACCGACGGGGTCGCGAGCATCCATACTCGCTTCGAAGTCATCGATGTCGATGAGCATGATCGCGATCGGCCGAGCATCACTGCTCGCCTGGCGCCACAGCCGCGCGAGGCTCTCATCGAAGATACGCCGGTTCTTCGTCCACGTGAGCACGTCGTGCTCGGCAAGCTCCCCGAGCAGCTGGCTCTCGAGGAAGGCACGGCGGCACTGGCGCTCGAGCGCCAGTCCCGCCGAAGGCGCAGACGATAAAGGTGATCATCATGAGCAGCGCAATGCTCAGCGCCATGTCCCCCGGGAGAGAATACCACCAGGCCGCGACCAACTCGCTCAGCAGCGCGAACGACCCGGCGAGCAGCGCCGGTCGCAGCGTCAGACCGAGAAAGCAGAACGATCCGATGAGCGCCAGCGGGGCGAGCATCAGCGCGTCGGCCGTGCCCGCGGCCGTGGCCCGAACCAGCAGCACGGTCCCCACCACGTTGCGCAGCGACACCAGCACCAGCGGCAGGTAGCGACGCTCGTAGTTCGGGCTCCAGGCGAGCCACAGCAAGCCCACGCTGCTGATGAGAACGACTCCCGCCGGGACAGCCGGGAGGGGGACTCGGTGCCCGAGCAGCGTCTGCATCGCCCGCAATACGACCAGCATCAGCGCCAGGGTGCACGCGCCGCGCACGACGATGCGGTTGTTGCGCAGCACGCTGCGCACATATTGCGACTCGATCGGCTCCGGAAACGGCACCGCTCGCGTCTGACGCTACAGCTGCGCCGCGTATTGCGAATCCGGAAGTGTCTCGAAGCTCAGGCCCTCATTCATGGACTAAAATTAATCCAGGGCCCGCCCGCGCACCGTGACCGGCAGCAAGGTATGAACACACGCTCCCGGCGGGCCCGCGGTCCACCGCAGCGCTCGATGAAGTCTTGGCGGATGAACCGCTTAGGGCTTGATCTGCCCGCGCAGCTCACCGCCCGGGTGGCGATGGCTGTGCACATTCAGGTACAGATCGCCGGCCAGGAATGCCCGGTACTGGGCCAGCGTAAGCTTCGCCCCCGCGGGTACTCGCCAGACGTTCACGCCCGCATGCTTCAGCCCGATCACGACCGGACCGTTGGTGCCGGCCGCGCCTTCATGGATGTGCACCATGGTGGGGCGGATCCCACGGGTGATGACCTCGCCCCGCACTGCGTGATCGGGCAGCACCGAGATCACGGCCCGAGCACTGGCCGCGCTCTTGACCGCCGGCACTTCCGCCGCCCCGCTCAACCGAACGTGCACCGTAGTTGCACTGGCTACGCCGAGGGCGCCCGCGAGCAATGTGAGCACTGCGAACCGCTTGATGTGCGTGATCATGATCTGCCTCGAATGAAGCTGATGACAGTGCACAACTTAGCACCTCCCGCCCTGTACCGTCACCGCCCGGCAGCGCGATAACGCTCGCGCGAGGGACCCCTCGACGCCCGTGCACTCTGCGCACCTCAGGGCTGAAGCAAGGCCGCAGACGATCCGCGCTCGCCTCTGCGGGATCGCGCTCAGGCGCTGCATCAGGAGCTGCCAGTGCTCGCACGGCGAGCCGATCGCGGCGGCGGCACATCGCCAAGCACCGCGGTGGGCAGACCCGACCATGCCCCAGGGCCGTGGCGCACCCGATCGCTCGCACGAGCGCTGCGCACAGCAGCGACTCCCGCCGTGTCGCCCCACCCGCACCCGCGCGTGGCCCGCCGTGCCCGTACGAGCTCGGCTCAACGCAACGGCGCGCGCAGAGGCGACGGACCGAGGCAAATCAGCGACCGATGACGGCGTCAAAGCGCTACCTTAACGGTCCCATTTTCGATCCACTGGCATGGAGATCTGCAATGCGCCCCATCCTGGCAATGGCGACCGCTGCGCTCCTCGGCACGAGTCTGATGGCTGCGGCCGCCACCCCGGCCGTGCACAAACAGTCAGGGCCGTTCCACGGCCTGAAGTTCCGCGACCTCGGCCCGGCAGTCGCCGGCGGCCGAGTCACCAGCGTGCTCGGGGTCCCCGGCAACCCCGCGCTCTATTACGTTGGCGCCGCGGGCGGCGGAGTGTGGAAGACGCAGGACGGCGGCATGAGCTGGAAGGCGATCTTCACGCACGAGCCGACGCAGTCGATCGGCTCGATGGCCCTCGCCGGCGGCAATCCGAACTGGTTGTGGGTCGGCACCGGCGAGGCCAATCCGCGCAACGACGTGCTGAACGGGGATGGGGTCTACTTCAGCCCCGACGGCGGTAAGACCTGGGTCGACAAGGGTCTGCACCACGCCGGCCAGATCGCCGCGATCGCGGTCGATCCGCAAAATACCAACACCGTGTTCGTCTGCGCCGAGGGTGACCTCTGGAAACGCGGCGCGCAGCGCGGGGTGTTCATGAGCAGTGATGACGGGGCTCACTGGCAGCGGGTGCTGTACCTCAACGATCACACCGGCTGCAGCACCCTCGCCTTCGAGCCGGGCAACCCGATGGTGCTGATCGCCGGCATGTGGCCGCTGCAGCGGCGTGCCTGGATGCTCACCAGCGGCGGTAAGAGCGGCGGTCTGTACCGCTCCACCGACGGCGGCCTGCACTGGAAGAAGCTCACCCACGGCCTGCCGAAGGGTCGCATCGGCCGCAGCGCGGTCGCCTTCGCCCCGAGTGAGCCGCAGACCGTGTACGCGGTCCTGCAGGCCAAGGGGGGCGTGCTGTGGGTCTCGCACGACCTCGGCAGCCACTGGCAGAAAGTCAGCGACAACCACAACAGCGACGTACGACCGTTCTACTTCACGCAGCTCGCGGTGATGCCGAACGACCCGCGGCGCCTGTTCCTGCTGTCGATGAAGATGATGGAGAGCAAGGACGGCGGCAAGCACGTGTTCTACGCCGACAAGGGCGTGCACGTCGATCACCACGCGATCTGGATCGATCCGAACAACCCCAACCGCATCATCCAGGGCAACGACGGCGGGGTGTACCTGTCGCTCGATGCCGGCAAGCACTGGCGGTATCTCGATAACCTGCCGATCGAGCAGTTCTACCAGGTGGCCGCGAGCGCCACCGCCCATCCCTGGCCGTATCTGGTGTGCGGCGGTCTGCAGGACAACGACGCCTGGTGCGGTGCGAGCAGCGACTACTCGCGCGGCGGCGTAACGGGTGCGCAGGACTGGTTCGATGTCGCCGGCGGCGACGGGCAGTACGTCGTCCCGGCTCCGAATGACGCCTCGATGATCTACGCGACCACCGACGACGGCTTCGCCACGGTGCTGAATCGCGCGAGCGGCCGCAAGCGCGAGATCAACCCCTACCTGCGCGACGTGCTCGCCGGGCTGCTGCTCTCGGGCAAGCCGACCTACGCGCAGAAATACCGCTTCGACTGGACGACCCCGGTGGCGGTCTCACCGAGCGACCCGAAGGACGTGTACACCGCCGCGAACGTGGTGTTCCACAGCACCGATGGCGGTAAGCACTGGAGCGTCATCAGCCCGGATCTGACCCGCAACATCAAGGCCAAGCAACAGCCAAGCGGTGGTCCGATCAACCTCGATATGAGCGGCGCGGAGACCTACGACACCATCCAGTCGCTCGCACTCGCCCCGACAAATCCGCAGGTCATCTGGGTCGGAACCGACGATGGATGGGTCTGGGTGAGTCGTGACGACGGTGCGCACTGGCACAAGGTGACGCCGCCCGGGGCGCCGCAGTGGGCCCGCGTCTACAACGTCGAGCCCTCGCCATTCGCCGCCGGCACGGCCTATGCGGCCTTCGATGGACACGAGATCGGCAACGATGCTCCGTACGTGTTCCGTACGACGGACTATGGCCGGCACTGGACGCGCATCACCAACGGACTGCCTGACAGCAGCGTCGAGGTGGTCGCCGAGGACCCGAATCACGCCGGACTGCTCTTCGCCGGAACGATCTCGGCCGGTCTTTACGTCTCGTTCGACGACGGTGCGCACTGGCAGCCGCTGCACGCGAACCTGCCGCGCGGACTGTCGGTGTGGGACGTGAACTTCGCGCCGGATCATCGCGGACTGCTGCTCGCAACCCACGGCCGGGGCATCTGGGTGCTCGATAACCTGCGCCCCCTGGAGCAGTACAGCGCCGCGGCGATGCGCGCGCCGCTGCATCTGTTCAGCGCCTCACCGGGCGTGCAGCTGTATCACTCCTACACCAACGGTATCGGTCCGAGCGGCTACGTCGCGCCGAACGCGCCCACCGGGGCGATGATCAGCTACCACCTCGCCAAGGCACTGAAGCCGACGCCGGCGCAGAAGGCGGCCCATCACGGCCCGGTGCGGATCACGATCCGCGATGCCGCCGGCACTCTGGTGACGACGCTGTATGGAGCGGGCAAGGCCGGGTTCGATACCGTCGTGTGGAACCTGCGCTACAAGGACGCCGCCAAACTCAACCCGCCGCTCGGCTCCGCACATGGCGGGGGCTTCGGGCCGCCCGCCCTGCCCGGCCAGTACACCGCCACGGTGCACGCCGGGACCGCGATGCAACGGGTGACGCTGAAGGTTCAGTCCGATCCACGCTACTCGGTTTCACTCGCCACGGATCGCGCCGACACCCGGGCCGGTCTCGCCGCACGGGAGGAGCTCTCGGCAATCAACCGCCTGCTCAATCACGTCGCCGTCATGCGCAAGACGCTCGCTGGCGTTCTCGCACACGGCACCGCAGACCCCGCCTGGGGCCATCGGCACGCGGCACTGCTGAGCCAGGGCAAAGCGCTGCAGAAGACCCTCACCGCCTACCAGAACGCACTGTGGAACTCGCATACGCAGCACAACGTGGCGGAGGACTTCCTGCGACACTTCTCGCACCTGCACCGCAAGGTCGACACTCTCTACGGCATGAGCGCAGGACTCTGGGGTGCCAAGCCTCGCGCGCAGTTGCTCGGCCTGATCAGTGCCGACCGCAGGCTGATCGAGCAATTGCTCACTCGCTACGACGGCCCGGTGCTGACCCAGGTGAAGGCCTGGAACGAGGCGGCCTACGCCGCGGGCATCGCAACGCTGCCGACCGGCTCGGCCGTGACGCTGCACGCCCCGCCGGCGTTGCCGGCGGCGGGCGCCTGAGCCGGCGCGGGGGCGCGGCCCTGAGGGCTGCGCCCCCGCGGCGGTGCACTGAGCAAGTGTGCAGGTCGAGCGGCCCCTGAGTCGCTCGACCGTCTTCAGAGCCTCAGGTCACTGCAGCACCCTTGGGGCCATGCGAGGGTGTTGACTCGGCCCCTGCGCCCTCGCGCCGAACCCCAAAGGATTAGCGGCTGAACGGATCGAGGGCGAGCAGCGCGAAGCTGGCCAGCCAATGCTCGCCCATGTAGTGCGCATCGAGCTGCCCGAGTGCGCTCGCCAGGTGCGCCTCGATACGCGCGCTGGCCGTGTGCTGCAAGGGATGGTCGCCCGGCAGTGCCGCGACGATGCGCCGCCAGCACCAGGCCCGCGAAAGATTCAGCCCGTCGAGATGGGCAATCTTGCCATCGGACCGATCGCTCACCGTAGCCGGCACGCACAGTGTGAGCGGCCTGCCCTCGGCCGCCTCGGGCAGAAACGCATCGAACCACGCTCCGAACGCCGCCGGCGTCAGGACTTCGGCCATCAGCGCCGCCTCGGTGAGCGCCGGGGAGAGAAACTCATCGAGCGAAGGCTCCCACGCCTGGCAGCCCCGGTCCTCCCCGTACCAGCGACGGGCGCTCTGCGCGCACCGTTCGGCGAGCGCCCCTTGTCCGTCCGCCGCGGCATAGTCGAGCGCCAGCAGCAGCGCAAAGGCGGTATTGGCGTGTGCACCGGAGCGGATCGGGTAGGTCGCCAGCGGCAGAAAGCTCGAGAACCGCTCGACGAACACCGCGGCGAGCGGCGCGAGCTGCGCGGCCCACGCGCGACCCTCGGCACTCCCGTGGCGCACCAGCTCCCCCTGCAGCATCAGCAGCCAGGCCCAGCCGTACGGACGCTCGAAACCGCGACTCGCGGGCGATTGCAGGTACGCGCACTCGGCGGCGACCTTGGCGGGCGTGAACTGCGCATCGAACAGCGTCCGGATGCGCCCGGCCACCGCAAGGGTGGGCATGCGCCGGTACAGCCGCGCGAGCAGCCAGTGCGTGTGCACGCAGGAGTGCCAGTCGAAGCTGCCGAAGAAGATCGGATGCAGAGCGCGCGGGCCCCGCACATCGCTCGGGTCTCTGAGCACGTGATCGAGCTTGTTCGGGTATTCGCGCCCGACGTGGCCGAGCGCAATGCGCGCGAACTGCTCGGCCCGATCGGCGCCGAGGGTGATGGGGCTGTTCATGAGGACCTCAGAAGCGAAAGACGAGCGCATACATCAACACGATGTTGCACGCGAGCAGCGCGATCGCCGTCGGGATCTGCACCTTGATCACTGCACTGCGATCCGCCAGCTCGAGCAACACCGCCGGCACGATGTTGAAGTTCGCGGCCATCGGCGTGACGAGTGTGCCGCAGAACCCCGAGAGCATGCCGATCGCGCCCATGATGGCCGGATCCCCGCCGAAGCGCTGCACGATCAACGGCACTCCGATGGCTGCGCTCATCACCGGAAATGCCGCGAACGCGTTGCCCATGACCATCGTGAACAACGCCATGCCCACGCAATACACCAGTACCGCGGAGAACGGGTGCCCGAGCGCCAGCCAGGTCGTCGCCAGGTGACCGACCGCGCCACCGACCCCGGCGAGTGCGAACACCGCGCCCAGCGCTGCCAGCAACTGGGGCAGAATCAGCGCCCAGCCGATCATGTCGGCGAGCCGTCGGCCCTCCTCGAGCGCCACCTGCGGGGCGGCCTTCGCCTGCCAAAGTGCGACCAGGAGCGCCACCGAGATCCCCACGGCAAGGGATATCAGCGTCACGTTGTTCGGGTCGGCCAACGGCATGCCGCCGATCTCGATGCGCCCGAGTGTGAACGTGCCGATCACGGCCAGAAGCGGAATCAGCAATGCCGGCACCAGCAGCGCGTTGCCGCGCCGCGCCGCGCGCTGCGCACGCTCCTCGGCGCTGCGCCGCTCGGTGCTGCCGCGCCCGAGCGCACCGGTGCCCCCGAGCAGAATCAGCCCCACCACCAGCACCCCGTTCGCCGTATCGCCGATACGCGAGCCGAACAGGAAACTCACCGCGAGCAGCGCCCAGAAGGCACCATTGCCCCAGCGGCGCGGATTGCTGCGATCGCGCACGCTGAGCAGCGCGAAGGCGGCGAACATCGCCCCGGCGAGCGCGTACACCTCGTGCAGCTCGATCAGGGGCGCTCTCCGCGGGCGAGGCGCTCGAGCTTCGCATCGAGGCGCCAGAGGCGCACGCCGTGAATCAGGAAGGCGAGCAGCGCTGTCGGAATCGCCCACATGGAGAGGCGAAAGGGTGCGATGTCGTAGCCGCTCTGGGCGAGAAAGCCCTTGATCAGCAGGATCGAGGAGACGGCGATGAAGATATCCTCGCCGAAGAACGCCCCGACATTGTCCGCGCTGGCCGCATAGGCGCGCACCAGCTCGCGCGCCGGCTCACAGAGCCGCCCGAGGGCGCTCTCGGCAGCGCCCTCGGCCATCGGTGCGACGATCGGGCGCACCATTTGCGCCGGGCCGCCGAGGGAGGTCAGACCGAGCGCCGCGGTGAGTTGGCGCAGCGCCAGATACGACAGGAGAATCCGACCGGCGCTCGCGGCGCGCAACCGGCCGATCAGGGTGCGGGCCCGCTCGCGCAGGCCTTCGTGCTCGAGCAGCCCGATCACCGGCAGGATCAGCCAGACCAGTGAGACGTAGCGCGTCGCATTGAACGCATGACCCAACGCGGCCAGCACCCGCAACGGCGCGATCCCCGCGGCCAATCCGGCCGTGAAGGCCGTGACCAGGATCACCAGCAGCGGATTGACTCCTGTCGCAAACCCGACCACGAGCACCGCGATGGCGAGCAACGGCCAGAGGTTCATGGCGCCCCGAAGCCCCCGCCCCCGGGGGTGAGGATGGTGAGCTCGTCTGCGGCCCCGACCGTGAAACTCGCCGTCGCACCGATCGGCTCGAGCGAGCCGTCGGCTCGGCGCAGCTGCCCGGCGCCGGCCGCGCCGCTGCCCGCCCCCTGCAGTCCGAACGGGCGCACCCGATGGTGGTTGGCGAGCAGCGCGCCCGTCAGAGGCGCTCGGAACTCCAGGCGGCGCAGCACGCCGTCGCCGCCGCGATGGCGGCCCGAGCCACCCGAGCCGCGGCGGATCGCGAACTCGCGCAGCAGCACCGGGAAGCGCATCTCGAGAATCTCCGGGTCGGTGAGCCGCGAGTTGGTCATATGCGTCTGCACGGCATCGCAGCCGTCGAAGTCCGCGCCCGCCCCCGCACCCCCGGCGATCGTCTCGTAGTACTGCACGTGCGCATCGCCGAAGGTCAGATTGTTCATCGTCCCCTGCGAGGCGGCGAGCACCCCGAGTGCCCCGTACAGCGCATCGACGATGCACTGGGAGGTCTCCACGTTGCCGGCGGCCACCGCCGCCGGATAGACCGGGTCGAGCAGTGAGCCGGCCGGAATGCGGATCACCAACGGCTCGAGGCAGCCCTCATTGAGCGGGATCGGTCGCTCGATCAGCGTGCGGAACACGTACACCACCGCCGCGACGCACACCGCCCGCGGCGCGTTGAAGTTGCCCGAGTGCGCCGCCGAGGTCCCCGTGAAATCGATGTGCGCCCGCCCGTCCTCGATGCGCACGCTGACCGCAATGCGCGCCCCATCATCGAGTTCGTACTCAAATGACCCCGAACGCAGCTGCGCGATCGCCGCGCGTATGCACTCGGCGGCGTTCGCCTGCACGTGCGCCATGTAATCGCGCACCCGCCCCAGGCCGTGCCTCGCCACCGCCCGCTCGATCTCGGCAATACCGCGCGCATTGGCCGCCAACTGCGCGCGCAGATCCGCCACGTTCTGATTCGGGCGCCGCGCCGGATAGCGCGCGGCGGCGAGCGCGGCGCGCAACTCGCCTTCGCGCAACCGCCCGCCGTCGAGCAACTGGAAGCACTCGAGCAGCACGCCCTCCTCCTCAATGGTGCGGCTGAACGGCGGCATCGAGCCCGGCGTGGTGCCGCCGATGTCGGCGTGATGCGCGCGCGAGGCGACGAAACAGTCCGGCTCATCGGCCCCAGAGAGGAACACCGGCGTCACCACCGTCATGTCCGGCAGGTGCGTACCGCCGTGATATGGACTGTTCAGCAGCCACGCATCGCCGCGGCGCAACGCTCCGCGGCGCGCCTCGATGACGGCCCGCACGCTCGAGCCCATCGAGCCCAGATGCACTGGCATGTGCGGCGCATTGGCGATGAGTCCGCCGCGCGCATCGAACAGTGCGCAGGAGTAATCGAGCCGCTCCTTGATGTTGACCGACTGCGCGGTCGCCTTGAGCACCTCGCCCATCTGCTCGGCGATGTGCATGTAGAGGTTGTTGAAGATCTCGATCCGGGCCGGGTCCGCCGTCGCCTCGTGCCCGCCGTGCGTGTCGGGCGGCGCGGCCGCCGCCGAGGCACGCTCGAGCACCCACTGACCGTCCGGGCGACGCTGCGCATGCCAACCCGGTTCCAGCACGACCGTCGAGTGCGGTGCGACGATGAGCGCCGGCCCCTCGAGCGTATCCGCCGGTCCGTCGGCCGAGGCGAGCGGCACCTCGCGCCATTGCCCGTCGAACCAAACCGGCGCGCGCGGCGGCAGCGCCGTGCCGAGCCGCTGCTCGGGCATGCGTAGCTGACCGGGAACGAGCGAGCCCATGCGCACCTCGACACGGACCGCCTCGATGATGATCTCGAGCGCAGCGGCCTCGAACCCGAAGCGGCGCAGATGCTCCGCGTCGAACGCCGCTCGAACGGCCTGCTGCGTCGCGAGTGGCAGGGAGAATGTCGTGTCGCTGTCCCCGGCTCGCACCTCGAGCAGATGCACCGCCTGCGCTGCCTCGGTCGGCCCGTAAGGTGCGAGCTCGTGGCGCGCGGCCCGTTCGAGCTCGCCGAGTCGCCGGCCGGCCGCATCGAGCGCGGCCGCATCGAGCGGCAGACGCAGGCTGGCGCGACGCACGGCCAGACGGTCCGCGACGCCAATACCGAACGCAGAGAGCACGCTGGCGAGCGGGTGCACCAGCACGCGGTGCATGCCGGCCGCAGCCGCTACGCGACAGGCATGCTGACCGGCCGCGCCCCCGAAACAGAAGAGCGTGAACTCGGCCGCATCGAGCCCCTGGCGCGTGGAGACTTGGCGGATCGCATTGGCCATCGACTCGACCGCGACGTCGAGGAATGCCCCCGCAAGCGCTTCTGCGGAACGCTGCACCCCGTCCGGCATGGACGCGCGCAGTGCAGCGAATTGCGCCGCGACGCACGCGCGATCGATCGACGAGCGGCCGTCGGCGCCGAAGAGCGCCGGCAGCGTGTCGGCTCGCAGCCGACCGAGCAGCACCTGCACGTCGGTGAGCGTCAGCGGTCCGCCACGCCCATAACTGGCCGGTCCCGGCACCGATCCGGCCGATGCCGGGCCGACGGCGAGTCGACCGTCGCGCACCGCCAGAATCGAGCCGCCGCCGGCAGCGATGGTGTGCACATCGAGCATGGTCTGCTGCAACCGCACGCCGGCGATGAGATGTTCGAACCGTCGCGGCAGCTCCCCGTCGAGCAGCGAGACGTCGGTGGAGGTGCCCCCCATGTCAAACCCGATCAGTCGCTCCACGCCTGCGCGCGCGCCGATCCACGCCATGCCGATCAGACCGCCCGCGGGTCCCGACAGCACGCTCGCGAGCGCCCGGAAGCGCTCGAGTGCCGCAAGACCGCCGTTGCTCTGCATCAGTTCGAGACGGGCACCGGGATCGAGCGCGCGCAGCTGCGCGGCGAGTCCCTCCAGGTACGCCCGCAGCGGCGGCGCCAGGTAGGCGTTGAGCACCGTGGTGTCGGCGCGCGCAATGAATCTCACCAGCGGGGAGAGCTCATGGGAGACCGACACGTCCTCGAAGCCGATGCGCCGGGCAAGGGCTGCGGCCTGACGCTCGTGCTGCGGATGCTGCCAGCCGTGCAAGAATGCGATCGCCACCGAACGCACTCCGCGGGCATGCGCGCCGCGCAGCTGCGCCTCCAGAGACGCCTCATCGAGCGCCGTGAGCACCACGCCGCGCTCATCCAGGCGCTCTGTGGCCTCGATCACCTGCGTGTACAGCCGCTGCGCCAGCACGATGTGCCGCGCAAAGATGTCCGGGCGGTTCTGATAACCGATCGCGAGCGCATCGGCGTGGCCTGCGGTGGTCACCAGCAGCACCTCGGCGCCCTGGCGCTCGAGCAGCGCATTGGTGGCCACCGTCGTGCCCACCTTGACCGTCTGGATGCAGCCCTCGAACCGATCGCGTGCGCCGATCTCGCTCTGCAGAATCCGGCGGATCCCGAGGATACCGGCGTCCTCTGCCGCCGCCGTCTCGGCCTGACGCGAGAGCTCCTTGCGCACGTGCAACCGTCCGTCGGGTGCCAAGCCGATGACGTCGGTGAACGTGCCCCCGCGGTCGATCCAGAACTGCCACGCCTGCATCGCGGAATCTTATCAGGCCCTCCAGTGCTCGTGGCGCAGGGGCACGGGAACGTCAAAGTCGTCCGTGGCTTTGAGGTGAGCCCGGCGGATGCCGTGGTAAAGGCGCTGGGCTGAGGTTTCAGGCACCCGATGGGGTCTGTGGGAGGCCCTACGGGGGTGGGAGCGGGACATCGTCCGACTGAGGGGCGAGGGTGGAGAGCGCGAAGCGCTATCGGCGCGAGGTTGGGGGGAGTGGCTCGGAGGCAGGGCGTGCGTTACACGCCGAGCACCTTCAGCACCAGGGAGGCATCGGCGGCGAGTTCACGCAGTGCGGCGGCGATATTGCGCACGGTCAAGAGGCGCAGCACACTGATGGCGAAGTTGCGCAGACAGGCCAGTGCGCGCGGGGCGTGGCCTTTTCTGGCGCGGCAGCGGTCTTCGTCAAAAGCGCGGTCGCGCACGTGGTGCAGCGCCTCGATCCCCC
>JBMFWZ010000095.1:0-11448 GCA_049964755.1 Steroidobacteraceae bacterium
CGATGAACTCGACCGCGACGGCCGTCGGCGCATCGTGATTGCCAGTGCGCGGCTGCGCGCCCGTCAGGTGACCGGTGTGATCCAGCTCGATGACCCCGGTTCGCTGCTTGAATTCCTCTCCGACGTGCCGGGCGTGCAGATTCGCCGCAGTCCTGACGGCACGAGCGTCGTAACGCTGCGACGGATCCGAGCGAGTCACGTGAGCAACGCTCACTCACACGTGAATTCGCCTCGCGACTGAAGACTCCGTCGGCTGCTATTTTTTTCGCTGGGAGGGGGCCAACCGCGGCAGGAAGCGCTCTACTTAATCAAACGAGCATCAATTGCCGCCAAGTCGTCACCGGGGAGGTTCTTATGCACCGTCGAGGTTTTCCGCTTTGCGCGCTCGCCACACTGCTGTGCCTGATCGGCACCGCACCGCTCGCCAGCGCCGCTCCGGCCCGTACCTTCCAGCTTGCCATCAGCAGCCAGCCGCTCGCCGCGGCGCTGCAGGAGCTGGCCCGCCAGAGCGGTATTCAGATCATCTTTTTCTCCAAGTTTGCTGACGGCCATGAGGCTCCGGCCGTACGTGGCACGGTTACCATCGACGATGCGCTGCATCGCATGCTCGACGGCACGCACCTGACGTACCGGCGGCTGAATACCAATGTCATCGAAATCCGCCTGCCGAGTGCGCCGGCCGCCGGGGCGCTCGCCCATCAGAGCGGCCCGCCGCAGATGTTCGCCGCCGCGTTTACCGCCGGCGGTTTGCGCGGAGACCCGCCGACCGATCCGGCGGCAGATCTCCCGGCCGCTGCCAGCGAGCCGATGCTCGCCGTTGCGCAGAGCGGCTCACCCCTGCACACGGTGATTGTGACCGGCACCCGCTCGGTGGGCATGACCGAGGCGACCTCGATGTCCCCGATCGACGTGATCACCCCGGCCACCCTAGCCTCTACGGGCACCTCGAATCTGGCCTCTGCCCTGAGCATACTGCTGCCCTCGTTCAACTTCCCGCAGTCCTCGATCACCGATGCCACGGATGCCTCGGAGCCGGCCCAGCTGCGCGGGCTGTCGCCGAACGAAACGCTGGTCCTCATCGACGGCAAGCGGGTCCACACCACCTCAATTACCAACGTCGACGGCACGGTCGGGCGCGGCTCCTCGCCGGTGGACCTCAGCGCCATTCCCATCGACGCAATCGACCACATCGAGGTGCTGCGCGACGGTGCCGCGGCGCAGTACGGTTCAGGTGCCATCGCGGGAGTCATCAACATTATCCTGAAAAAAGGTCCCAAAGGCGGCAACGCCGAGGCCACGGTGGGCCAGTACCTCGAGGGCGATGGGCGCACGGTGTCCGGAGGCGCCGATGACGGCTTGGCGCTGGGCAAGCACGGTTGGGTGCGCGTGACTTTCGACGGCACGCGCCAGGGATCGACCAATCGCGCCGGCCCCGATACGCGGTTCCCAACCGATCCGTCGTACGGAATGGTCACGATGCATTACGGCCTGCCGGAAGTCCACAGCCTGCAGGGCGCGCTCAACATGCAGTACGATTTTTCCCCCCAGGCGCATCTCTACGGGTTCACGGTGATCAATCACCGCGACGTCTGGTCGAGCGGGTTCTTCCGCTCGCTGTCACAGTACAAAACCAGCAATCCGGCAGCGGCAGCCGTCTATCCGGATGGTTATCTGCCGTTCGAGGACAGCAATCTGTTCGACGACCAGGAGGTGCTTGGCCTGCGCGGCAAGCTGTTCGGATGGAACTATGACCTCAGCGCCGATACTGGCGGAAACGCTTGGAAGCTCAATACGGCCGATACCTTCAACTACTCCCTCGGCAGCGCATCCCCGACGAACTTCTACATCGGCCAGACCAAGATCCGCCAGAGCATGGTGAATGCGGACTTCAAGCGAGTCTACAACCCAAGCTGGGTAAAGAATGGCCTGCTGGTGGCGTGGGGTTTGAACTACGGCTACGACTCCTTCACGGTCGACGCGGGCGAACCGGCCTCATATGCCGGTGCCGGTGCGCAGGTGTTCCCGGGGTACACTCCGGCCGACGCGGGTACCCATTCGCGAAACAGCCGGGCGATCTACCTCGATCTTGAGGCCAATTGGACCAAGAAGCTCTCGACCGAATTCTCCGTGCGACGCGAGCAGTACAGTGACTTCGGCGGATCGACTTCCTTTGACCTGTCGGGTCGCTACGCATTCAATCACGCGATTGCGCTGCGCGGTACGGCAACCTCGGGGTTCCTGGCGCCCTCGCTGCAGCAGGAGTACTACTCGAGCACATCGCTCATCTTCATCAACAATGTTCCGTATTCCATTCGGCAGTTCCCGGTGAGCAATCCTGCGGCAATCGCCCTTGGGGCGCAGCCGCTGCGCGCGGAGAAGTCGCATAGCTACTCGCTCGGGCTCGTTTTTACCCCGCGCGACGGCTTGTATGCCACGTTGGATGCGTATCAGATCACCATCACGAACCGTATCGTGCTCAGTGGTAACCTTACAGGAGCGGCAGTCGGCAATTACCTGACGTCGGTCGGTATTCCATTCGTCGACGGCGGTGCTTTCTTCTACAACGGTGTCGACAGCCGTACTCGCGGCGCCGATCTGGTCGGGCGATACACGGCCCAGTTGCCGCACTCTCAGCTCGCACTGAGCGTCGGGTTGAATTACAACAAGACCCAGTTGATCGGCGTGGCGCCGAATCCCCCGCAGGACGGTCTGAACGGCCTGGTGCTGCCGATCGTCGACCCGGAGGAGCGGGGCTTCCTCACGGTTTCCTCGCCGCTCACCAAGGCATTCATTCTCGCCAACTGGTATCTCGGCCATTGGGTAATGCACGGACAGCTGACGCGCTACGATACCTGGAGCATCCTCAGCAGCTCCGGTCCGCAGTACGACCAGACCTTCGGCGCGCGCTACATCCTCGATGCCAGCGTGTCCTACGATTTGCATCGCTGGACGTTGACGGCGGGCGGCAACGATGTCGGCAATACCTATCCGCAGCAGAATGACAGCCTGAATAATCTGCACGGAATACTCCAGTACCCGGGCTCCTCGCCATTCGGGTTGAGTGGTGCGTACTACTACGGTTCCGTGGCGTATCGGTGGTAGGGTGTCCGCTTGCCGAAGTAAGCTGACACCGTTTGCGGCAGTGAAGGGGATGATGATGAGAAAGGCACATTTGGCCTGGACAGTGGCAGCGGTGCTCGCGACGCTGCCGGCGGCGCACGCCGCCGGCGCGGTCACGAAATCCGTCATACCGAGTCAGGCCCTCGATTCGAGCGCGCCGCCGACCACGGTGGCCGCACTGGCGCATGCTCGACCGGTACTGGCGCGGCACGCCATGGTGGTGACGGCACAGCACCTGGCCACTGAGGTCGGGGTGAAGATCCTGAGGGAAGGCGGCAACGCGATCGATGCTGCCGTGGCGGTCGGCTACGCGCTGGCAGTGGTGCATCCGTGCTGCGGCAACATCGGCGGCGGCGGCTTCATGATGATCCACCTGGCGAACGGCCGGACGGTGTTCCTCGACTTTCGCGAGAAGGCGCCGCTCAAAGCGACCCCAACGCTGTATCAGAATGCCAAGGGCCAGGTCGTGCCGGGATTGAGCACTCAGACGTTCCTCGCCGTGGGCGTGCCGGGAACTGTGCTCGGACTCGACACGGCACTGCGCAAGTACGGCACCATGACCCGCCAGCAAGTGATGGCCCCGGCTATCCGTCTGGCGCGGGACGGGTATGTGCTGCAACAAGGGGACGTCAACATCCTCGATACCCGCGTGAAGGATTTCGCGAAGCACCCGAATGTCGCGGCGATCTTCCTCAACCACGGCAAGCCGTACGTTGCCGGCCAGACGTTGCGTCAACCGCAGCTCGCCCATACGCTGGAGCTGATTTCCCGCGAGGGCAGCCGCGCGTTCTACCGCGGTTCGATTGCTCGGGCGATCGTCGCGGCGAGCCGCTCGCATCACGGTATCCTCACGATGAAGGATCTGGCTGATTACACCGTGCAGTGGGCGAAGCCGGTCGAGTGTCGCTATCACGGCTACACCATCATGTCCGATCCGCCGCCGAGCTCCGGCGGGGTGACGATCTGCGAGATTCTGCAGATCATCAAGCCCTATCCGTTCAACAAATGGGGCTACGGCTCGGTTGACAGCCTGCATTACCTGGTCGAGGCGGAGCGGCGCGCGTTTGCCGATCGGAACACCTACCTCGGGGATCCGGCGTTCGTGCACAATCCCATCGACCGGCTACTGTCGGCGCGTCATGCGGCTCGGCTGCGCGCCACCATCCGACCCGATGCCGCGACCCCCTCGTCGCAAATCAAGGGGAGCCTCGGTCCCTACGAGGGCACCGATACGACGGACTTCTCCATCGTCGATCGCCACGGCAATGCGGTGGGTGTGACCTACACCATCAACTACCTGTTCGGGCTTGGGCAGATTGCCGGCAATACTGGCTTCTTCCTGAACAACGAGATGGATGACTTCACCTCCAAGCCGGGTGTGCCGAACTCCTTCGGCCTGGTGCAGGGGAAGGCGAACCAGATTGAGCCGGGCAAGCGGCCGCTGAGCTCGATGGCCCCGACCATCGTGCTGCGCGGCAAGCGGCTGTTCATGGTCACCGGCAGCCCGGGTGGCTCGACAATCATTTCCACGACTCTGGAGAGCTTCCTGAACGTCGCGGACTTTGGGATGAACGTGCAGCAGGCCGTCAATGCGCCCCGGGTCCATGAACAGTGGTACCCGGATCTGGTGTTCGCCGAGCCGGGCCTGATGAGCCCGAGTGTGCAGAAGCGGCTGCGCGCGATGGGCTATCGGTTCAAGATCGTCCAGTCCTGGGGCGCGGATGAGGCCATTGTGGTCAATCCGCGGACGCACATGCTCGAGGGTGCCAACGACCGACGCCGTCCGTCGGGGCTTGCGGCGGGTTACTGAGCAGAGGCGGCAGGCCGGCCGTTCAGGCCGGCTTGCCGCCGATTTCTCCGGCGAGCACCGTGCGCAGCTGCGTCAGGTCGTGGATGCGCTGGGCGGCCTTGCGCAGCGCCTGGATATCAACCTCGTGCGCCGAGTACAGGGCGCGGTATTCGAGTTCGGCGACGCGCAGGGCGTGAATGGTATTGCGCCAGCGTTCCGAGAGCGTCTGACGTGCTGCGGCCGAGAGGGCCGCCTTCCACCGGCTGTGTGTGTCGAGTCTCATCTGTCCTCATCCTGCAGTGCGCGCGCATCATCGCGGCCCCGTATGACAGTTCCGGGACAGCCCGCGCACAGCTTTATTACAGCCACGCTTTAGCTTAGGTAACGCGCTCCGGTGGGCCCGCCGCGACCTCTTGAATTGCACAGTTACTGCCTCCACAATATCGGCCTAGGCAGATATATGTTCAGATATCTCTTACGAGGGATAGGCGTGGAGACGGCTGTTGGCGAACATCTACGACGTTGAGACCTACGAACCGAGCGAAAGCATCGGGTATCTCATGACTCGGGTGAAGGTCGAGATGCTCGCGGCGCTCGATCGAGAACTTGCGGCAGACGCGCACCTGTCCGCGCTGGGAGTGACTTCGGCGCAGTTCGTGGTGATGGTTCGGCTGGTGGGGACGGGCGAACGCAAGTCGGCATCCGACCTCTGCAAGGAACTGTCCTATGACGCCGGCGCGATGACCCGGATGATTGATCGCCTCGAGAAGAAGGGACTGGTGCGCCGGATGCGCTGTGTGAAGGACCGCCGTCTGATCTATCTCGAGGCCACCGAGGCGGGGCGCGCGGCGTATCCGCGGATGCTGGAGATTTCCGTGGCGGTGCAGAACCGATTTCTGCGCGGGATGGAGCCGCAAGACGCGCGCAGATTGAGAGATTACCTGGCCCGTATGCTGCACAACGCGGGTTGAATCATCGCCGGATTTTTTTGGCGGCAGACCATTGCCTAGGCATACATCGCCGCGGCAGCGAGAAGAGGATTCGGCGGACACCGCCGGGAGCAAACGCATCATGACGAGTGCCAAAGACAGGACGAATTCGCTCTGGAGCAGTCCCCGGGCGCGATGGCTCACCGCAGTCGGCGTGGCCGTCGTCCTCGCCGGTGTCGGCTATGGACTGTATTGGTACACCTATGCCCGGTTCGTCGAGTACACGGATGATGCATACGTGAGCGGCAACGTGGTGCAGATCACGCCGCGGATCTCCGGCACGGTGGTCGCCATCGATGCAAACAACACCCAGTTCGTGAAATCGGGCGAGCCGCTGGTGCAGCTCGATCAGGCCAATGCGCAAGTGGCGCTGCAAAAGGCCGAAGCGCAGCTTGCAAGCACTGTCCGTCGGGTGCGCAACCTGTTCGCCACGACCGATGAACTGCGCGCTGACGTGCAGGTGAGCCGCACCGCACTGATCCAGGCGAAATCCGACTATGTCCGCCGGGCGCGCCTGGCGCGCACCGGCGCGGTCTCGGGCGAGGATCTGCAGCACGCGCTCGATGCGGTCAATGCTGCACGCGCGGCGCTCGCGGCCGCCGAACAGCGGCTGGCGGCCAATCGGGCGTGGGTCGATCACACCACCGTCGCCAGCAATCCGGTCGTGCAGGCCGCCGCCGCGGCAGTGCACGCGGCCTACCTGACGTACGCGCGTACGGTGCTGCCGGCACCCGTGTCGGGGTTCGTCGCCAAGCGCGACGTGCAGCTCGGCCAGCACGTGGGCCCAGGCATGGCGCTCATGTCGGTCGTGCCGCTGAACCAGGTGTGGGTGGACGCGAACTTCAAGGAGTCCCAGCTCGCCGACATGCGTATCGGTCAGCCCGTGAGACTGGTCTCCGACCTCTACGGCAGCAACGTGGTCTATCACGGACACGTGATCGGCTTCGGCGCAGGCACTGGCTCGGCCTTCTCGCTACTGCCGCCACAGAACGCTACCGGCAACTGGATCAAGATCGTGCAACGCGTGCCGGTGCGCATTGCGCTCGATCCAAAGGAACTCGCGCAGCACCCGCTGCAGATTGGCCTGTCCATGGATGCTTACGTCGACGTTCGGCACGATCGCTCGCCGCGACTCCCGGAGGTGGCCAGCACCGCGCCGGCGGCTTCGACCGACGTGTTCAGTTCCGTCGATGCGCAGGCGGATCGCACCATTCGGCAGATCATCGCGGCGAACGATCCAAGTCCGGCCCGCGACCGCCGTGCAGCCGAGCGCATCCGTGCAGAGGACGCCCGCTTGAACGGTCTGCGAGGCGCCGACAAGGGGCATGCGGGACGCGATGCACAGCGGCTGGCCGCGGACGGCCAAGCGGGCACGCGCTCGACCCGGCTGCTCAGCGCCGGGCACTGGATGTACTGAGGGAGGGCGCGTTCGATGAGCGATTCTGACGCGCCGAGCGAGCCGGGGCCGCGGCCGGCGGCCGGTCCGGGCCCGCTGCCGCCGCTCCAGGGGATGGCCGTCGTGCTCGGCACGATCGCGCTGTCGCTGGCGACGTTCATGAATGTACTCGACACGTCGATCGCCAATGTGTCGATTCCGGCGATCGCCGGGGATCTCGGTGTCTCGCCCGATCAGGGCACCTGGGTGATCACCTCGTTCGTGGTGGCGAACGCCATTTCCATGCCCCTCACGGGTTGGCTGACCCGCCGTCTCGGGCAGGTGCGGCTGTTCGTGGCCTCGACGCTGCTCTTCGTGGTCACCTCGGCGCTGTGCGGGCTGGCACCGACCTTCAGCACTTTGGTGGCATTTCGCGCCCTGCAAGGACTGGTGGCCGGTCCAATGATCCCGCTGTCGCAGGCGCTGCTGCTCTCGAGTTACCCGAAGTCGCGGGCCGGAGCGGCGCTTGGAGTCTGGTCGATGACCACGCTGGTGGCGCCGGTCGTCGGCCCGGTGCTCGGTGGGTGGATCACGGACAATATCTCTTGGCCGTGGATCTTTTATATCAATGTGCCGATCGGCATCGTCGCTGCGATCATTACCTGGTCGGTCTACCGACACCGAGAGACGCCAACGGCGCGTGTGCCCATCGATAAGGTCGGACTGGGTCTGCTCGTGCTGTGGGTGGGCTCGCTGCAGGTCGTGCTTGATAGGGGCAAGAACCTGGATTGGTTCGGTTCGCCGTTCGTCGTCACGCTCACCATCGTGGCGGCGATTGCCCTCGTGGTCTTCCTCGTGTGGGAGCTGACGGACAAACATCCCGTGGTGGATCTGCACTTGTTCGCGGGACGGAATTTTCTGGTGGCGACGGTGGCGATGTCCATCGGCTACGGATTGTATTTTGGCACCGTCGTTCTGTTGCCGCTGTGGCTGCAGCAATACATGGGATACACCGCGACGCTCGCCGGTTGGGTCCTCGCCCCCGTCGGCCTATTGGCAATCGTGCTGACGCCCGTTGTCGGTCGGCTGGTCGACCGCTTCGATCCGCGCTGGTTCGTTACCGTGTCATTCCTGATCTTCGCGCTTGTGATGTTTATGCGGGCGGACTTCACTACGCAGGCCAGCTTTGAAGTCATGCTCACGCCGACCCTGATTCAGGGCGCTGCGCTGTCGACGTTCTTCATCCCGCTGCTCGCGCTGGCGTTCTCCGGGCTGGAGTCCGAGCGAATCGCATCCGCCTCTGGATTAATTAACTTCGTGCGCATCACCGCCAGTTCCTTTGCGACGTCGATCACGACAACGCTCTGGTCGCGCCGCGCGCGGCTGCATCATGACCGACTGGTTGCGAGCCTGACTTCCAATCCCCAGGTCCATCAATTTATGGTGCAAATGCATGCACAGGGACTCACCGATCAGCAGAGCGCGCTGTTGCTCAACCATATGGTGGACAATCAAGCCTTCATGATGTCCGCTGACGACATCTTCTATGTGTCGGGGATATTATTTGTGGTGATGGTGTTCCTGGTCTGGTTCGCCAAACCCGCGCGAACAGCGATGTCGGCGGAACTCTCCGCGGGCGCCCACTGATTCTGCGCTCAGAGGACCAGTGGCGTCAGGGAGGCAGCGCGCAGGCCAGCGGCGAATTTGTTCTCTCGGGCCGGCTCGAGCCCGCAGGCGCCGCGCAGGGCCTCGACCAGGGGCAGCAGCGCCTCGGGGCTGCCCTCGGTCAGTTCGACCTCGACTCGGCGCAGCAGCTCGAGCGGCCGCTGCGTGGCGTCGAGTAGCGCGGTCTCATCCAGCGCGATCTCCCCGAGCTGTCCTGCGGGGGTTCCCTGGCGTACCGCAAAGCGCTCCCTGCGGGTGTGCGCGCTGAACAGAGGGCGCAGCACAGCGCTGCCGAGCGTGCTCCGCAGCCAGGATCCGACCGGGCCGTCCGCCCCCTCGGGGCCAGCGGCGCCCGCGGCGAGTGTCTCGGTGATCTCGCGGCGCTCGGCCCGGTCCGTTCGTGCCGAGCGCAGGCTCTTCAGCGTGGCTTCGGCGCGTGCCCCCTCTCGGCGCACCCGCAGGGCAAACCCGGCACGCAGGACCCGCCAGTCCGCCGAATCGAGGTAGGTGTCGTGCAGCACCTGAGGCGCCAGTGGCTCCACCCCCAGCCCGGCCGCAGCCGCAGGGGTGGCGAGCCAACGGCGGACCGACGCCAGATCCCCGGCAGCGAGCTGCCATTCGATTTCGAGGGCGTCCCGGGACGATAGCGGCGCGGTAGTCTGTGCAGGGTGCTCGGCGGCCATGGGCAAGCGTGCGGGGGCTGGGTGGGGGCAGCAGAGGTCCATCATAGCCCGGCAGGCCCGTCCCGCCGCGCTGGCCACCGCCCACGCGGCGTCGCTAAAATCAAAATTGACGCTGGCGCCCGCGGTTACGTATGATTCGCGCCCCCGTGCGGCAGGTCTGGCTTGCGGGCGATTGGGCGATGCCGTTTCGCGTGCCCGTAGCTCAGTTGGATAGAGCACCGGCCTTCTAAGCCGGTGGTCGCAGGTTCGAGTCCTGCCGGGCACGCCAGCTGCGGCGGCCGAACGCGCCGGCGCGGGGGATGGATGCGACGACGGTGGACGTAGCTCAGCTGGTAGAGTCCCGGGTTGTGATCCCGGTTGTCGTGGGTTCGAGTCCCATCGTCCACCCCAGATTCTGCGGAAGTCGCATCGGGCGGCTGCCGCGATAAAAAATTGGGCCGTTAGCTCAGCTGGTAGAGCAGGAGACTCTTAATCTCTTGGTCGTAGGTTCGATCCCTACACGGCCCACCATTTCATCTTAGATATCAGTGGCTTGCGAGCACGCCGGGCTCGCAAGCTTCACTGTATGTGTTATTGGGTGCAGACTCCGTGCAGCGACTTACTCACCGCTGCACGCAGTGCACCGAGGCGCACATGGCATCAATCCAGCGCATCGTCTCGCCGCTCACGAAGGACGTTTCCTATCGTGCGCAGGTCCGAGTAAAGGGCCGCTCGTCCGAGTCGGCGACATTCCCGAACCGGAAGGAGGCGGAAGCCTGGGCAGCCTCAATCGAAACGGCAATCCGCGAAGTGCGGCACTTTCCGCACGCCGCCGCGAGGCGCACGAGTTTCGACGCGCTCGCCAAGGACTACGCGGAGACGGTCCCGGTGGAGTTCGACGAGGTTCAGCGCGCCGCCCGTGCGCTGCAGCTCAACTGGTGGTCCAAGCAGTTTGCCGGCAAGAGCGTCGCCGAGATAACAGCCGATGCCGTCTCGAAAGCGCGCGACGCCTGCGGGGCGGAAACCTTCACGCGCGGCAAGCCACGGGAGGACAAGAAGACGGGCGAGATCATCCCGCCCAAGGAATATCGGCGCAGCGGCGCGACCGTCAACCGCTACATCGCGACTCTCTCGCACCTGTTCTCCTTCGCGGTCAAAGAGCGCCGGCTGATCGACCGCAATCCGGTCGGCGACATCCGCCGCAAGAAGGAGCCGAGGGGCCGCACTCGGTTCCTCTCGGACGAAGAGCGCGCTGCGCTGCTACATGCATGCGCCAACTCTGAATGGGTGCCGCTTCACGCCCTGGTCCTGCTCGCGATCACGACCGGCGCGCGTCGCGGCGAGATCGTGTCGCTGAAATGGGTCGACGTGGATCTCAAGGCCGGCCGCGCAACCATTCACGACACGAAGAACGGGGAGCAGCGCACGCTGCCGCTCGCAGGCAAGGCGCTGGAAGCGTTACGACAGCTCAAACTTCAGAACTCGGCGCGCAGTGAGTACCTGTTTCCCTCGCCGACCGTGGTACTCGATCCCAAGACCGGCAAGCCGCAGCTCGATGCGCCCTATGACCACTTCGACGCGCACTGGTACGCCGCGCTCGAGGCGGCCGGGATCAGCGACTTTCGATTCCATGACCTGCGTCACACCACGGCCTCGATGCTCGCCGCGCAGGGCGCATCGCTCCTCGAGATCGCCGACGTGCTCGGACACAAGACGCTGGCCATGGTGAAGCGCTACTCGCACCTTGTCGTTGATCACAAGGCGAAGGTGATCGAGAAGATGGTCGTGGCGAAGGGACTTTGAAGATCCCGCCCAGCCGGGATCGTTCGCCTTGGCATCGCCCGACGC
>JBMFWZ010000096.1:0-11331 GCA_049964755.1 Steroidobacteraceae bacterium
GTGCGCAGCAGCAACACGGCCTCGCGGCCCGATCGGGTCACCCACACGCCCCCGGCACGCCGCGGCGCCTGCCCGTGCTCGAGCGTGCCGAGCACCGCAAACAGCTCCCCGGTCGGATCGTGCGTCAGGGAGGGCGCGGCGAGCACGCCGCCCGGCGCGGCCAGCAGCCCGAGGGTGCGCTCGATGGCCGCGCGCAGCCCGGCGGTCGTGAAGTGCTGCGCCGTCACGTCGGGACTGAGCAGATACCGATGCGCGAACAGGAACGCCCCGTCGCGCCGCTCGGCATCGGCCGAACCGTTCTGCACCGCAGTGAAGCGGCGCTCGGCGCGCAGCGTGTGCAGCAGATCTGCCGAGATCTGAGCCCGCGCCTCGGGCGTTGCCCCGCCGATGGCGACGATGAGCAGCCGTGAGGCGACGCCGTTGCGCAGCTGCTCGATGAGCAGACGCTGCCGGGCGCTCGGCGCGTTCGGTAGGAACGCCGACAGATCGGCGGAGTAGCGCGCGCGTGCCACGAGCACGGCGGCGAGCACTGCGAGCGCCGCCCAAATCCACACCGCGGTGCGCCGGCTCATGGTGCGGCCGGCTCGCTCAGGCGCAGCACCGTGCGCGCCCCCTTGGGCGCGAGGATCTCGATGCGTTGGATGTTGGCGCCGGCGCCGGCGAGGCGGATCTGACGGACGCGTGCACCGGCCTGGAGGGGCCGAAGCGTGAGTTGCCAATGCGAGAGAGTGCCGTGCCAGCCGATTGTAAACTGCCGCCGCAGCGAGCGGCCGCGTCCGTCGAGCGTCGCGCGCAGCGCATCGACGTACACGGCGATGTCTGGGTAGGCGCGCACGTTCAACCGATGCGTCTGCCCGCCGCGTCGCACCGTCATGTGCTCACCGTCGAGGATGATCTCGCTGGGCACGGGTTTGAGCGTGCGTTGCTCGAGGTGATCCGGGGCCCGAAAGCGCAGCACGCCGGAGCTGACCAGCGGACGGGTCAGGCCGGCCGCGTACGTGCGCGCAACGAACGTGACGGTGCCGCTGCGGTGCGCCGCGAGCAGCGCCATCAGCTGTGTGAACGGCGCCTCGGCCGCACGGGCCGCGCCGGTGCCGAGGATGAGCACGAGCGCGCCGAGCGTGGCGCGGGTGACGTTACCGATCGGCCCAGAAGTCATAGAAGTTGAACCAATTGAAGGGATGGGCGCGGCAGAGCCGCTCGAGGGCCTGCGCGTAGCGTTCGATTGCGGCGTGCACTGCCGCGGCGCGCGCCGCGCGCGGCACGTCGCTGAAGTCCGCGAGCGGCTCGAAGACCACCCGATAGCGGTTCGCGCCCAGATACAGCCCGGCCATCAGCACCACCGGCCGGCCGAGCGCGGCGGCGGCCCGGAACGGTCCGCTCGGGAAGTGAGCCGCCGCGCCGAGGAACTCGACGGTCTGAGTCTGCTGCTCGCCCGGGGTGCGGTCGGCGAGGATCCCGACCGACACGCCCTGCTCGAGCAGGTGGTGCACCGCAAGCAGCGCGAGCGGGTTGTCCCCGAGCGGCACGATGGCTGGCGTCTCGGGGCTGATCGCCGCGAGCACGGCATTGATCTTGCGCGCGTTGCGCGTGTGGGCGGCCATCACCACCGGCAGCGCGGCGCGCCTGCCGACGGCGCGCGTGACTTCGAAGCTGCCCAGGTGCGCCCCGAACAGCAGCAGCCCCCCAGAGCGCGCGAGGTGCTCGCGCAGCGGCGCCTCGCCGCACACCTCGATGTCGAACAGTCCGTAGCGGTCGTTGAGCAGATACACCCGGTCGTGGATGGTGCTGGCGAAGACGAGCAGGTGCCGGAAGCGCTGCGCGGCGCTCGGCTCCTGGCCGAGCACGCGACGCAGATAGGTGCGCTGCGCGCGCCGTGCGCGCGGCGCGAACAGGAAGTAGTAGGTGGCGATGCCGTAGAGAATCACCCGCCCGGGTCGGCGCCCGAGGCGCAGCGAGAAGCACGCCATCCACCGCAGCAGCGTGACGCTGCCGCGCTCGCGCCGCTCGGTCCAGGCCGCAGCGCGCACTTTGCCGGCCGGAGCGTTCATGCCGGGGTGAGCATACCGGTGGCGACCGTGCGAGCGCCACTGAACACCCGGAAGCGCACCGCGCCGCTGCTGAGCGTCTCGTGCGCGAGCTCGAGCGGCTCACCGGGGCGCACCGCGCCGGAGAACTTCACCGCCGAGACCTGCCAGGGGCGTGGCGCGCCGCCCTCAAGCGCCGCGAGCACCGCATCGAGCAGCACCGCGCCGGGCAGGACCGGCGCGCCAGGGAAGTGGCCCTCGTAGGCCGGATGATCCGCGCTCACCTGAAGCCGCAGGCGAGTCACGGGCGCACCGGCGGGTCGAGCAGCGCCGCGAGCGCCTCCTGCGGCAGCTTACCGGTGCTGTTGCGCGGCAGGCGCTCGACTCTCAGCAGCGGGCGTGGCAGGAACACCGGATCGACCCGCTCGCGCAGTGCCGCGAGCAGGTGCGCCTCGGTGAGGTCCGGGGCGACTACGGCGGCCGCCACGCGCGAGACGCCGCTCGCCCCGGTGCGCCCGGGCAGGAAGAAGGCCCCATCGTGCACGCCCTCGATGGTGAGCAGCTGATGGGTGAGGTAGCCGAGGGAGCTGCGCTTGCCGGCGATGTTGACCAGGTCGGCGAGCCGGCCGTGCAGCACGAACGTGCCGTCCTCGAGCAGCTCGAGCGTATCGCCGAGCGGTGTGGGGGTCTCGAGGTGACCCTCGCGTGCCCAGACGCGATCGCCCTCCAGTGCCAGGCGCAGCCCCGGCCAGGGGTGCCAGGGGCGCTCCCGGGCGGTGCGGCGCGTGGCCAGTTGACCGGTTTCGGTCGAGCCGTAGATCTCGATCAGGGGCGCGGCGAACTGCGCCTCGGCGTTCCGGGCGAGCGAGGGATCGAGCGGTGCGGTGGCCGAGAGGATCAGGTCCACCGGCGGCAGTGCGAGGTCGGCTGTGAGCATCGCGCGCAGATGAATGGGCGTGCTGATCAGTGCCCGCGGACGCGGCAGCGCGCTCAGCGCCTGGGCGATGTCGGCCGGGTAGAACGGTCGCTCGGCGACGAGCGCCACGCCGGTGGCGAGCGCGAGCACCACGCTCGATTCGAAACCGTACATGTGCTGCGCCGGCACGGTCGCCAGCAGTGCGGTGCCGGGCGCGAGGTGCATGCGCGCGGCGCCTTCGCGCACACAGGCGCACAGGCGTCCCCAGGTCTTCGGGTGCGGCACCGGCACGCCGGTCGAACCGGAGGTGAACACGTAGGCGATGAGGGTGTCGGGCGCCAACTGCGGCACGCGCCAGGCCTGCGGCGCGGCCGGTGCGTCCGAGTAGCGCACCTGCGGCAAATCGATGGCGCACGCCTCGGCGTCCGTCAGGCAGAACGTGTCCGGGGCGAACTGGCGCAGGTGACGCACCACCTGCGGGGTGTGGGTCGGGGGCAGCAGACTCACTTTGCCGGCGAGCATCGCGGCGGCCAGTCCCACGGCGAAGCGGTAGCGGTCGGTGCAGACGTTGATCACGTGGCGCCCGGCCGGCAGCGCCGCGGCGAGTGCGGTCGCTGTGGCGAGGAACTCGCTGGCGCGGATCGGCCGGCCGGCGCGATAGGCGAGGATCGCCTCTGGTCCGCGATGCCCGATCAGCGGTTCGGCGACCAGAGGCTATTTCGTCCGGTGCGCCGCCACGTAGGCGGTGAGGTGGCGCAGCGAACGGAAAATCTCGGTGTTCGCCGCGTCGTCGGCGCGCAGCTGCACGCCGTAATGCTTCGAGACCACGAGCGCGATCTCGAGGATGTCGATCGAGTCGAGGCCGAGACCCTCGCCATACAGGCGGGCCTCAGGATCGATCGCGTTGGCCGGGACCTCCAGGTTCAGCGCCGCGACGATCAGTTCGGCGAGTTCGCCCTGCAGAGCATCGTCGGCCTCGCGCGGGCGTATCAGAGGGGAGGCGAGTTCGGGCATCGGCTTCAAGGGCGTTCTTCTGTGAGTCCTGCGGCGGCAAATTATACAGTGCCGCGCCGCCCTGCAAGGCGTGCGGGGCGCGGCTGCGACCTGGACCTCACCGCAGGCGCTGAGCGATCAGCCGCGGCAGGCGCGCCAGGAAGCCGAAGAACAGCCGTACGTGCATGGCGGTGAGCAGGACATTGTCGCGGCCGTAGCGAAAGTGCGACACCCCGCCCTCCGCGGCGCTGAAGTAGCGGACCGGGGCGGGCAGGTTCAGCGCCGGCACGGCGCGCCAGCTGAGCCGCACGGCCGCCTCGACATCGAAGTCGAACCGGCGCATGCCACGGTGCTGGCGCATCTCCGCCACGAGCGGCTGAAGCGGGTAGACCCGCATGCCGAACAGCGAGTCCCCGATCCCCGCCCCGAGGGTCTCCAGGCGCACCCAGCCGTTGGAGATGCGCCGGCCGAGGACCCGGATGCGCGGGGCGCTCGCATCGAAGCGCGGCACACCGAGCACCATGGCCGCGGGCGCCTCGAGCGAGGCCTGCATGAACGCCGGGATGCACTCCCCGGGATGCTGCCCGTCGGAGTCCAGAGTGAGGGCATGCGTGTAACCTCGCGCGAGCGCCTCGGTGAATCCGCTGAACAGTGCGGCGCCCTTGCCGCGGTTGCGTTCGTGGACGAACACCTCGAGTCCGGGGTCACTCGCGGCGAGGGCGGCGAGCCGTGCGGCGGTGCCGTCGGTGCTGCCGTCGACCACCACCCACACCGGTGCCCAGTGCGCGCGGGCCGCCCGCACGGTCTCGAACACCTTCTCACCCGGGTTGTAACTCGGGATCAGCACCAGATGCGTGCTCGAAGGCGTCACGGTGTCTGCGCCGGGTGGCGGGTGAGCCAGGCGTTTTGCGCCGCCGCAGCGAGCGCCGCGGCGTACTCGCTCTGCAGGTTGCGCATGCAGGCGGCCACGTCCTGCGGCGCGCCGATGCGCGGTCCGAGTCGCACGCGATAGCAGATGGGCAGCCGCGGGGCCTTCAGTGGCGGCCAGCCCTTGCCGAGGTAGGGCGAGTCGGTCTCGATGAAGGCGAGCTGAATCGGCGCGTGGGCGTGCTTGGCGATCACCGCGACGCTGGCGGTGAGTGCGTTGACGGGCGGCTCGCGGGTGCGCGTGCCTTCGGGAAACAGCAGCAGCACCCCGCCGCGCTCGAGTTCGGCCACGGCCGATTTGACCAGGCGGCGCGGCGGCTCGCTGCGGATGTAGCCGGCCATGCGCGCCCCGGCGCCGAGCAGCGGGTTGTTCAGCAGCGCCGGCTTCATGACGCAGGCGAGGTCCGGGTGGCCCATCAGCAGAACGATGGCATCGAAGGCGCTCGGATGGTTCGGCGCGAGGATCAGCCCGCCCTCGGCGCGCAGCGGTTCGAGTGCGGCCAGATCGAAGCGGTAGGCGCCGCTGACACGGAGGAAGTGCCCGAAGAGACGAAAGCCCGAACTCATCGAGCGGCGCGTCGCGGCGCGCCGGTGCCGCTCGGGCAGCGGCGCGAGCAGCAGCAGCGCGAGCAGCGTCCAGCCGATGATCATCACCGCGAGCGTGGCGAGCAGCGCGTAGGTGATGAGGTAATCGCGCAGGCGCTGCAGCACGGTGGGGATTCCCGGGGACGTGCTCAGGGGCCGGCGCAGCCGCCGGCCGCCTCGATTTCCACATCCAGGTCAGCGCGGCACACGTCGGCCTGCAGATACACGCGCGGCGGACCTGAGCCGAGCGCGGCGTCGACTTCACTGCGGACCGTCTGGAGGTCCGAGCGGTGGCGCACGTAAATCTTGTAGATGAGCCGCTCGAGCGTGAACCCCGGGAGCTCCCCGAGCAGCGCCTCGATGTTCGCCAGCGTCTCCCGCGTTTGCGCCGCGGCATCGCCAGCGTGCAGCGTGCGGTGCCCGACGATGCTGGCGGTGCCGGAGATGAACAGCGCCTCGCGTCCGGCGTGCTCGATGAGCGTTGCGCGCGAGAAGCTCGGGGAGCGCTCGCCGTACTCGCGCGGATAGTGGTAGGCACTCACCTGGCGCGGGTTCTCGAGGCAGCGCGGTGCGCGCCGCGCCGCCAGGAAATACACCACGAGCGGACCCTGGGCGCTGCCGAGGGCGCTGGCCGCCGGGACGTTGCCGCCGATCGGGCGGCCGGAGGCGATGAGCGCACGCTGGCGCGCGATGTTGAACTGCCGGTAGCGCTCCAGGCCGTGCGTCTCTTGGTTGATGCGCGGCAGGTAGTTCCACACGCGCACCAGGTGCGCATGTCCGCTCGCCTCGAGCGCCGCGTGCACCTGGCGGTAGGCCCACTCGGTGGCCGTCTCGAGTCCGGTGCGCTGCGCACCGTCGGGCGGCTCCTTCGCCTCGATCGCCCCGAAGGTCAGCTCTGCGGTATGCGCCAGGCGCACCGCACCGCACTGCCCGTAGCGCACCGGTTCAGCGCTGCTCCAGCGCTCGAGGAGCGTCTCGGGTCCGGACAGCACCGCCATGCGCACCGCAACCTCCGGCGCCGCGGCGCCCGAGAGCGTCGGCGGCCGCAGGCCGTAGCGTGCCGTGGCGAGCGTACCGGCCCGTTCTTCTTGCGTGTCGGCCGGTTGGTACGCAAGGTGCAATCCCGTCGTCACGTTCATCCGTCATCCGTGCGGTATGGCGTCGAGGCGGCGCGCACGGCGCGTGCGGGCCGCCCAGGAGCGGCGCGGCATGCCGAGTGCGGTGAGCAGGAACACGCCCTGGAAGGCGCGCAGCGAGGGCCAGATGGGCGTCTCGGCGAAGATGTCCCCGGCGAGCAGCGACAGGAGCGCCTCGCGCATGCGCAGCGGGTTCCTCGGGGCGAGCAACAGCGACTGCATCGCCGGGTGTGTCATGCGGTAGATGAACCACTCGAAGCGCTTCGGTCCGCGCCGCACGGTGCGCGCGAAGCGGCGCAGCGCGGCGCCTGCGCGCCGCGGCGCGCTCAGGCAGACCTCCAGGGCCTCCGCTGCGGCGAGGCCCCCGACCATGGCGAACAACACCCCGGAGGAGAACACCGGATCGATGAACGAGTAGGCGTCGCCCACGAGCAGGTAGCGCGCTCCGTGGGTCTCGGTGCACTGATAGCTGTAGCTGCCCGTGGCCTGCACCTCGGTGGTGAGCTCCGCTCCGAGGAGCCTCGGCGGCAGCGCCGGGCAGCGAGCCAGGGTCGAGAGGAAGAACTCGCGCAAGTCCTCACCGCGGCTCTTCATGTACTGCGGCCACACGACCGCCCCGACGCTCGTGGTTCCATCGGCGAGCGGAATGAACCAGCACCAGCCGTGCTCGAACCAGAAGAGGGCGATGTCACCGCAGCGGGCGCAGTCCGGATCGCGCCAGGCGCCGCTGAAGTGCGCGTACATCGCGCAGCTCTCGTGCACGCGGCTGCGCTGCTTGGTGCCGAGGCGGGAGGCGAGGAAGGTGTCGCGTCCCGAGGCGTCGATCAGATAGCGCGCCTCGAATGAGCGCAGCGTCCCGTCGTGCTCGGCCTGCACTCGCACCCCGTCGGCCTCTAACTGCACCTCGCGCGCGCGGCACTCCTCGATCACCGTGGCGCCCAGCGCCGCGGCGCGCCGGATCAGGATGGCGTCGAACTCCGAGCGGCGCACCTGGTAGGCGAGCGGCAGGGCCTTGTTCCAGCCGTCGGCGAACGCAAAGCGCTGCGTGCGCGTCGGAGCCGCGGCGTGAAACTCTGCGCCGAACTTCGGCAGGCCGATGGCGCGGACCTGCTCAGCGACGCCGAGTTGCTCGAGCAGCGGCAGGTTGGCCGGCAGGAGCGACTCGCCGATGTGAAAGCGCGGATGGTGCGCCTTCTCCAGGAGCACCACGTGGTGGCCGCGCGCCGCCAGGCTCGCCGCGGCGCTCGAGCCGCCGGGGCCGCCGCCGACGATCAGGACGTCGCAGCGTTCGGGCGCGGCCGCACTCATGCGCGCGAGCCCGCTCCGTGTTTGCGGTGCAGCGCCTGCTTCAGCCGCTGTGCAGCGCGCTTGACCGCGTGACCGAAGGACTTCGCGCCGTGCGCAATCGCATGTCCGGCGCGGCGCGCATCGTGCTTGATGCGGCTGCGGACCGGGGCGGTCCGATGTGCGACGGTGTGCCCGACGCGCTTGGCGGTGTGCGCGACCGAGTGACCGAAGCGCTTCGCGACGTGCTTGACGCGCAGGCGGGTCGGGCGGGTGTCGCGCGCCACGGTGTGCCCGGCGTGCGTGGCGGTGTGCGCGACCGCGTGCCCAAAGCGTTTCGCGTCGACCTTGATGCGCTCGCGTGCCGGGCGCGTGTCGTGCGCCACGGCATGCCCGAACTTCTTTGCCGCGTGTGCGATGCGTTCACCGGCGTGACGCACGTCTTGTGTGAAGGAGCCGGGTGCGGCGTGCGCGATCGGCAGGCCGACCGGGGCGAGCGCGAGCAGCGCGGCGCAGGCGAACCGTGTGGCTGTTTTCATACAGACACCCCGAAGGTGAAGGTGCTGCGGATGGTACCGTAGGTTGGCCCGGCCGGTGCCAATTGTCACCGCGATCGGGCACACTTGAGCGAATGAGCACCGAACGGCTGCCAAGCTCCGTTCTCGAGCGCCGATTCGTTCCGGTTCGATGGGGCGGGCGCGGCGTCGTGCGGGTGTTCGCCGCGCGGGCCTCCCGGGCGCACGGCGCCGATGGGCCGATCCGCCCGTTCTCGCACCCGGAGCCGGTGCGCCTCTCGCCGAGCCCCGGGTCGCTGCGGGGCTACGCCGCCCAGAGGGCGCTGCGCATGCGCATGCGGGTGCGGATGCTCGCCTCGCGCGCGCCGGTCCGCTGGGGTCTCGATGCGCTGATCTTCGCCGACGACGATCAGCGCCAGGGGTTCACGCTGGAGCGTCCTACATGAGTGCCGCCGAGGCGCGTGCGCAGTTGCTGCTCGTCGATGACGATGCCGAGCTCTGCGCGATGCTGCGGGAATACCTGGAGCCGGAAGGGTTCGGTGCCGAGACGGCCGAGAACGGCCAGAGCGCGCTCGAGCGGCTCGCGCACGGTGGCATCGATCTGGTGGTGCTCGATGTCATGCTGCCGGGACTCAGTGGCTTCGAGGTGCTGCGCCGGCTGCGTGCCACGAGTCGCGTGCCGGTGCTGATGCTCACCGCGCGCGGGGAGGAAATCGACCGGGTGGTGGGATTGGAGATGGGCGCGGACGATTATCTCGCCAAGCCCTTCAGCCCGCGCGAGCTGGTCGCGCGCATCCGCGCGGTGCTGCGGCGCATGATCGATACCCCCGCCGACGGCATGCTCTCGTTCGGCGCGCTCACGCTCGATGTGCGGGCACACCGCGCCCAGATCGACGGGGCGGATCTGGAACTGACCAGCGCGGAGCTGCGCATCCTGGAGCTGCTGATGCAGGCCGATACGCGCACCGTGGGGCGCGAGGAGCTGATGCAGCAGGCGCTCGGGCGGCGGCTGCTGCCCACGGACCGCAGTCTCGACACCCACATCAGCAATCTCAGGCGCAAGCTCGCCCGCTTCACCGACCGCATCCGCATCCAGGGCGTGCGCGGCGCGGGCTATGCGCTGATGCAACGCTGAGCGGCCATGCACTCGCTCTTCTGGCGCATTTTCTGGTCGTTCTGGCTCGCCATCGCGCTGATTCTCATCGGCACCGTGAGTGCGGCGGTGCACGAGGTGTTCGTGCACCGCGAGCAGATGCCCTGGGCGCAGCGCGGGGCGCTGTTCCAGCAGGCCGCCGTCGCCTTTGAACACGGCGGAGCGCCGGCGCTGAAGCGCTGGACCGAGGGGCTGCGCGGCGGGCCGTATTACGGGCGAACGTTCGTGATCGGCCCGAACGAGCGCGACATCCTCGGTCGCTCCGTGCCGCCGCTGCTGAAGATGTTCCTGGTGCCCGCTGCAGGGGGGCCGCACGGCCGCCCGCCGCCGATCGGCGGGGCGTTGGTGCTCACCGAGCCCGATGGTCGGATGTATCAGGTGGTGGTCACGGAGCTGCACCGTCATCCGCTGCTGTTCTTCGGCGCCCTGGGTCTGCCGGGCGTCGGTGGCACCACGCTCGCGGTAGCGCTCATCGTGAGCACCGTCATTTGCTTTTTGCTGGCGCGCTACCTCGTCGGTCCCATCGACCGGCTGCGCCGCGCGGCCCGCGCCGTCGCGGCGGGCAATCTCGATGCGCGCGTCGGTCCGGACATGCGCGGTCGGCAGGATGACTTGGCGCGACTCGCCGCGGACTTCGATGCCATGACGGGGCGGCTGCAGGGGCTGCTCGAGTCCAAGCAACAGCTGTTGCGCGACGTGTCGCACGAGTTGCGCTCCCCGCTCACGCGGCTGCAGCTGGCGCTCTCCCTGGCGCAGCGCGAGGAAGAGGTGCCGCGCCAAATCGAGCGTATCGGACGCGAGGCTGACCGGCTCGAGCAGCTCATTGCGCGCATCCTGAACCTGGCGCGGCTCGAGCGCTCACCCGGGGACATCGACGGGGAGCCGCTCGACGCCGGCGCACTGCTGAAGCAGATCGTGGCCGACGTGACCATCGAGGCCGATGCGCGCGGCTGCCGGGTGGTGCTTCAGGCGGAACCAGGATTGCAGACGGTGGCCGATCCTGAGCTGCTGCGCAGCGCGTTCGAGAACGTCATCCGCAATGCTGTGCGCTACGGTGCCGCCGGCGCCGCCGTCGAGGTCAGGGCTCGGCGGATGGCACCGCCGAGCGGCGGGGAGGGGGACATCGAGGTCACCGTGCGCGATCACGGTCCGGGTGTGCCGGAGAAGGATCTCGAGGCGATCTTCGAGCCGTTCTACCGGATCGATGCGGCCCGTCACCGTGCCGTGGGCGGGGATGGGCTCGGGCTGGCCATCGCCTCGCGCGCCATCGCGGTGCACGGCGGGCGGATCCGCGCGCGCAACGGCGCGGCCGGCGGCCTCGAGGTGCACATGATTTTCCCGGTGCGCCGCGGCGCGCCGTGAGGCGGTTGTGGCGGGCGAGGGACGCTTTCCGCTACAATTTCGGTCATGAAAGTGATCGTTCTCGTCGGGGCCACGGTGGCGTTGTGCGTAGGGGTCGCGGCCTTCGCGCTGCACTTCGAACTCAGTGCGCGCACGCATGCGTTCGCGGAATTGCGCCAGCTGAGCGGGCAGACCCAGTCCGACCTCGCGCACCACCGCATCACCGAGGCGCGGGCGAGCGCCGTCGACGGCCGGTTGGATCAGGCACGCCTGGCGCTGAAGGAGGACGATGTCCGCGGGGCGCAGCGGTTGCTCGATCACGTCAAAGCGACTCTCGACACGCGCGCGCGCGCCGCTTGAGCGCGGGCCATCCGCGGCCACGGTAAATCTGTTCTGAGGCACCTCCTTTCGTGAAGAGCCGGATGGTCAAACCGGCGCGGGAGTGGCGAGGGGT
>JBMFWZ010000097.1:0-11135 GCA_049964755.1 Steroidobacteraceae bacterium
TTGCGCCGCCGCGCTCAGGATCTCGGCTACGTATTACAGGAGTGCAATATGGGCGCGGCGTGAGTTTCTTGGGAAAGTGACCTCCCTGCCTATAGGTAACGGAGCGGCTCAAATTCTTCGAATCGCGAGTTTCACGTCGCTCATCGGGAAGACGCCGAGATAGCGTGAGTCGAAACTGGTGACGACCCGGGTCGATCCGAGGTAGACGTAGCCTGCCGGGATGCGATTTGGCAGCGGGACCGCGTAGACCGGCCTACCTTGCGGATCGTGGGTCAGGATCCGGCCGGCGAAGAAGCACTTGTGCCCGCCAGCCGGGCAGATGTGCACCACACGGTGGCGCATCTCGATCCGATCGCCCGGAAGCCCGAACACGTGTTTACATATGAACGAGCCGTTCGGCAGATAGTGCCTTCCGGCCGCCCAGGCGGGCTGGTGATATACCGCACAGACGGTCTCACCGCGTCTCAATGGGAAGCTGATCGGCCGCGTCACGTACCAGCCCTCCGGCAAGGAGGGGCTCGACATGTACGTGATCCCTGCCGGCAGGTGATTCTCGAAAGCGAGCACTGCCGTGACCGCCATCGCCCAGAGCAGGACGCTGAGCCCGAATTTTGTACGCGTATCCATCATGGAACGATCGAGGGAGGTTTGGTGTGCGCGCCGGAGTTGACCAGTCGGCTGAGCGGGCTATCCGAATTCCCCTTTATCGGCGGGGTGATCGTGCGCGGAGCGATTACGGCCGGCCTGATCGGCGCGGCGGTCGGCACGTTTGTTGGCAACCCGAGTTCCTTCAGAACCTGATCGGTGATATCGCGGGTCTGACCCTGAACCACGGCCTGGCTGAGCACCACCAGAGTGTCTGGGCCGGCCGCCCGACGGATCGCCGTACGCAAGCGCTTCGAGACGTACGAGAGCATTGGCGCAACCGACCCGCGCCCTCCTTGTCCCATCAGCTTCATCGCCGCAGCGCGTTCGGCGTTCTCGTACTTCAGTACATCGAACGTCACGACCCGCATCTGAGCAGGCTTCAGCAGACCGCTGAACTTGAGCGCAAGGAGAGTAATGCAGGAAGCGACCAACGCGATGGCGAGCACCTGGGCAACGAGCACCCCCCATCCTGAGGTGCTCTCCGGCGGCGAGGACCGCCCGGGGCCCATCCCAGAAGTCGTGTCCGTTGCGGCGGGCTCTTCCTTCTCTGCGCTCACCGGATCGCCATCGGCGCCAGATGCCGCCTCGGACTTGACGGGATCCACCGATTCCTTACGCAGCGCATAGCGGATCAGGGAGTCCTCGACACGGTTCTCTCGTCCTCGTCTCGCCGCCGGGGCCAGAAGAGAACCCCCCTGAGGCACCAGCTCGATCGAGAGCATCCCGGTCTCGACAGTGCTCTGCTCGGAGCCAGCATTGAAGTTTTTAAACTCGCCGAAAGTTGTCGAGCTCATCGCGCCGCCTCCCGACTGTTTCTCCCGTACATCGCCTCGTGGTCGGCGCTCGCCAGGGTGTCAATGGCCTCGATGAGAGTCTTGCCCTCTCGCACCAAGGCATCGATCCGCGTGACGTCCTTCGCATTCGATGTGAACGTGTAGTAAGACCAGCGATCGACGACGAATTTATACAAGCCCATGCCGCTTCCCGAGCGAACGAACAGCTCCGAGTAATCCTTGTCTTTGGATGTGTGGACCGTGCGCACCAGGTCGATCAGGTTCTCAGACCCCATGAGAAGCTTCTTGTCCACGGCATGCTGGAGAGACTCAGGCCGCTGTCCGAGCACGAGCTGCCAGGCGGCATTGCTGATTGCGGCGCGCGCAGCGTCCGATTTCTCAAAATCATCGAACGACTGCGTCGCCACCCCGACGATCCCGCCGTACTTTCGCGCCCTGCGAAATGCGCTCTCTATGAACCGCCCCGTCTTGATCCCCCCCATCAGATCCCAGGCTTCATCGATGAGAAGCATCTTCGGGATCGAGCGATCCGACAGATACATCTCCTTTGTGATCTGGTACATGACAAGCTGCAGCACCACCGCCTGAAGGATCGGGTCTCCCTTCAGTTCCTCGAGCTCGACCACGACGAACGGGTTGTCGAAGGAAACCGTGCGCGGGCCGGAGAACCACCTGCGGTACTGCCCCGTAGTGAACTGTTCGAGCTGCAGCGCGAGATCCTTTCCTCTGTTCTTCCCGTCATCGAACTGCTCGAGCCAATGCGCAACGTCGCTGAGCTCGGTCATCTCCCGTTTATCGAGCCAGCTTTCCCGGATGGCCTTTGAGATCAGCTTGTACTCGAACGCCGGCGTCTGGTCCTCCGGCGTGAGCGGATAGGCCATCAGCCTCACCAAGTCTTGCAGCATTGGCATCAGCTCGTTGAGATCCTCCTCGCTCTCGATCCCGGAGAACGGGTTGATACTCATCGGCCGCTCGCGCTCGAACACGACGTTCTGCCCGCCCATGATCTCGCAGAACCGCGTATAGGAGCGCCCCACGTCGATTACGCGGGCGATACCGTTTTTTGAAAGAAAGTCACATACCAGCTCGTTCGCGAGGAAGCTCTTCCCAGAGCCTGACTGCGCGACGATCACGAAATTGTAATTGGTGCCGGTCTGCAACAGATCGATCGACGCAAGTCGCCCTTTGCGCGAGAGCAACAGGGGCCCACCGTTCTCCGGGCCGGTACCCTGCCAATCGCCTTGCATCATCACCATGCTGGCGGCGTTGACGGAAGTCATCATCCAGGCGCGCTGCAGCCCGTGATTGGGCGGATCCATCGCCGGCGCGTACTGCAGCGGCAGGGAGGCGAGGAACACAGGCAACGCGATATACGGTTCCTCCGAGAATCTAAATCCCGTGTTCCGCCAGAGCCCCTTCACATATTCTGTCTGCATTTTGACTTCCGCTTTATTGCAGTACAGATTCACGCCGGCATAGGCACGCACCAGCTTGTGTCCTTTTGGGATCTCCTCGAGTATCGCCTCCACATCCTCTTTGCGGTCATTGAGGTGAGACATCATCGATCGGAACCACTGTCCTCCTGCGCCCGCTTGACGGGTAAGCGCAGCGCGTTTGACCGCAAGAGTATCCTGCCCCTTGTCGGTATCGAGTACATGGATAGTGGTATACGCCCAGAACGGGCACGAGATCCGCTCATCGGAGCTAGGCTTGCCGAGCACCCTGTCCATGATCGGCAGGGCAAGCTCCCGCGGTGCTGCATCGGTGGTAAGACAACGCACCAGCACCTCCGGTTCGCCAATGCCGCCGGCAAAACCGAGCACGCCCTTGTTGTCCACAGTCACCCGCGTGCCCCGATCGATCAGATCGAGATGCATCGGCACCGCGCTCTGCGCGGTCTCGATGCGCTCATCGGGCGACAAGTGCGGGTTCAGCAGTTCACGCAACAGGAACCGCAGTCCTTCCTCCGGGATAGGCCAGTTGCTGATGTTTCCGGCCTTCAGCGCCCCGCTTACGGTATTGCGCAGATCCTCCACTTGACCGACGAATGAGTTCACCTCATCGCTATTGGTCGGATAGCCCTTGAACCCGACTCTGACCGACAAATACCACTGCAGCAGACGCGGGTGTAGCCGCGATCGCAGCAGCAGTGACGGACCTGTTGCGGTCTCGAGCATGAACTCACGCCGCCGCTGCACAATCTGCTGCAGTAGCGGATTCTCGTTCACGAGCCGCGACCTGGCCCATTCATCAAGAAAACCACGGATCTGCGGACTTGCGATGACGCCGAACTGAAGCACGGAATCTGGCGGGCATGCCGTTATAGCCGCTTCGATCTGCGATTCCACATCGAGTCCTGCGACTAGCATCGGGTTGAGCCCAAGTACGAATCCGAGCGCGAATCCGTCCCGATCATCGAGCGTCACAAGGTGGTGGTCGTCGACATCACGATAGGACAGCAACCGACTGAGACTCTCCCGCTGCGCAAGCGCTCTCGCTGCACTCACGGTAAGCGGCATCTCATCGGGCGGATCCGGCGACACCCATTCTCTAAAATCTCTCAGCAGTGAACTGATGGTCACGACGACTTCCAGGGTAGTTAAGGAGTCAGAGTTTCTTTCGGTTGCGTGATGCCATTAACCGTCACATCCTTGCGCGCGGCCGCGGGCTTAGGCGGTTTCCAAGTCGGTACCTTTAACGCTGTTGGCCCACCGGATTGACCCAAGAGCCCTTTCCCGGCAGGCAGGGGCTGAAAAAGCCCCGGGCTTGCCTGCCCGGTCCGCTCAAGCCCACCGTACAGCCACTCCCCGGGCGTGGAGAAATACACATATTGCCCGGAGTGCATGTTCCCCTGGGAATCGACAAACGGTGCGAGCCACACGCGGTACACCCGCGGTTCCCGAAAGACAGGCTCACCGACGTTTCCGGGCTCGGCGTATCGCGCCGGCGTCGCCCAGTTCGGGCCCGCGGAACGAGCGCCCACAGCGCCATCTTTCGGCAGCCACTGTCCGCCGAGGTTCGGATTCACCTCCCGTGCGTCCTGATATATCTGGGTGACGGACTCGCAGCCAGGACCCTTCTTCAAGGGGCACCGATGCGGGGTATCTGCGCAACCGGACAAGGCCACAATGGCCACCACCACCGCCGTTCGGATCAGTGAACGCATCATCGATCAGGTACTCCCAGGACTGTTGGACTTTGAGGTCACGCCCTGAATATCGCCCCACTCGAGCGGAACGTTCGATGTGAAGACGGCTGTCGCAAGACGCCCACCTCGCACGCGAATTACAGGGAAAATGCTTTCAGCTTGCTGAAGGTAAAATTGAGCGAGCTCACTCGAGGCGGACGCTGCGCCCGAGAGCCCGGCGGCGCGGACTGCCGCCGAACCGCTGATGGTGGACATCGTGCCGATCGCGCTCGTAGTCATCACGCCCTGCGCACCACCCAAGGCATTCGACAACCCTTGCGCGAACCCCGCTAGCAGTGCCTCGCCGATCTTCGCCCCTTGCCGATCGATCACCACCCCGCGAAGCCCCAGCATGCTGTCTGAGTCGACAACGTATCCGCGCACTGGCTGGGAGAGCACGAGCTTGTGCCGACTGTTGACGCAGGATAGTTCCGCGAGGCGGATGTAGACGCGCTCGGAAGATAGGCTTCCGTAAGCGGACCCGAGCATGAAACAGGAGCGCAGCTTAAATTGCGCCGAACCGGGCAGCACAGCGTTGTCCTGTACCCGCAGGAGAACCGGCTCAGGATTCGAGCGCGTTTGTGAGCTGGTGCCGGCGTCCACGCCGTTCAGCAGCGCCACCTTGACAAACGATCCTGTCAACAATATCCCACTGCCAGGAATCCCATGGTGAGCGCCGCTGCTTGCTGATTTCGCGGCCACGTACGCTTTATGCGCGTGATGCGTCGCGATCACCGCCGCTATCGGTTTCGGCGAGAACACATAAGGGCCATCCGGCGCAGATTGTCCGGGGCTGCTGTTCTCGAGCGGCGGGGCGCTCATCTGGGGAATCGACGCGGTTCCATTCAATGCCCCGGAAACAGAAGGCTCACTCGGTACAGGCGGCGGAGGAGGTGGTGGCGGCGGCAACTCGGAGGTGGCGTTGGGGCTCGACGGGGCGCTGTTGTGCGCCTTCGCGAGCATCGAGCGCAGCTGGGAGATCTCGCTCTTCAGCCCGCTCACGGTCGCTCTCAGGCTCTCGCTCTGACTCTTCAACGATTGGATCTGGGTCTGGGACTGCGCTTCCCAGGAACGTTGCGCGAGACCGTTCGGCGTCAGATCGATCGCGGCCGCCGCCGGTTTTTTCGGGGCAGGCAGTTTCTGGGGCTTGGACATCATGGCGACGATGACGACCAGGAATAACGCTGAGCCCCCGAGGATGTACCACCAGCGGTGGCTCACATTCTTCTTCCCCGGTACGGCGAACACGTTCCGTTTCGCCTTCAGTGATAATCCGAGGCGAGCCGCTCCGGTCTCGGAGTTTTTCTCCTCAGCCACGGTTGCGCTCCTCGAGTATGTAGAGCACCGGGCTGTGAGCGGCGTCGACCAGATCCCCGCTCAACACAATCGCGAGCATCCCTTTATGGTAGAACTCTGGCGGAGTGACAACTGCCGCCTCCCCGTGCACGCTGACGAGCGAGTACTCTAGGATTCGTTGTCCGGCGCCGTTGCTCCAGCTCTCTCGTGGCAGAATGTCGAACTTGTTGAACTGGGCGGCCGGTGGCAGTCGCGTCGGAAAGAACGTATCCGGCACCTCCCCCATCACGACTTTGCGCAAAAGCTTAATCTGCGCACTATACGAGCTACTCGGCCTGGCGTTGGACTGAGTCAGCGCAACTCGAGGCGGCGCGGCGACCCCGCGCGCATGGTATGTCACAGCTGGAACATTGCGCGGCGCAAGCATGTAATTCTTGACCTGATGGCCTTCGAGTTCGACGACCATCCCAAAGGGGCGTGCCGAGCCCGGGAGGAATTGGATCAAGACCTGCCGGTTGTCATCGAGGTAGATCGGGGCGCCAAGCACAGGGGCATCAGCCGGGAATATCGGTCCCTTTACCACCGCCGCCGGGAAGACAAATCTGTTGAGCCCCTGTGTCGATACTACGATATCCCCTGCTGGGACGCGGGTCGCGTGCGTCACAACGGCACCGGCGCGCACGTGCGGATGCGCTCGCTGCGCGGCGTGCACGGATCGAGACTGCGTGGCGGAGGCGTCCTTCACCGCCGATGGGCGGGCAAGCGCCACCACCGGGAGAAGCGCTCCGAGGCACAGCGCCGATCTAATGAGCGATCTTGATACTTGCGACATGCAGATACCCGCCCTCATTCGAATACCTCACCTCGTATTCAATCGGTGAATGCAGCACACGCTTGTTGCCGTCCCATCGGGACAGCACCCCGTATACTTTGACCGAGGTCTTCCCAACGTTCACGAAGACCCGAGTCGGATAGAACGACTGACTGATGTCTTCGGTTTGGTCGTGATGGGCCTGGGACATCAGAGTGACGCTCTCTGCGGCATACTCCGAATCAGTCAATCGATTCAGAAACCGCCTGTACTGCGTCACGACGTCGTCCGGCTCCCAATCGAGTACGAGAGACAGGTCGCCGAGGGCGATCTGAGAGAGGTACCCGGGGCTCGCTCGACCGGTGGAAGGAGCGACGGTGACCCGCCCATGGCTCTCCGCAAAACCCACCGGAACGAGTACGACAGGCCTGTCCGCTGCGCTCCAGACCAGTGCAATCGCCAGAACGGCCGCGAAGCCTGAGACAATGAACGTCGTCAGTTTCCACGCCCTAGCCTCCGAAAATGCATTCGAGAGGCTACTGAGAAATTTGCCTTCACGAGCCACGCTATACCCCTTCTCGTACAAAACTTCTCCGGCCTGGGCCGGAGCGCACCACTGAACCAGGACTCTGCCTGGTTCATTCCACTAGATCGTTTACCCACACCGGCGGAAAGCGCGCACTCAGCGCCTTGTCCGCCGGCAGGCCAAGTGACCACAAAAAGTGCTGTACCGCGCCGCGTTTCATGCCGCGGCGCAAATACCGGCTACCGATGAGAACCGCAAAACACCCGGTGAGCCCCACCACCCACAATCCCATCACGAGCCCCACGCCGAGCAGCGCGAAGGCCATGATGAAATCGAGCGGCTCCCAGAACAGGATCGGGACGGGGTCCTCGATCTTGTGCCGGACAACGTGCGCGGCCTGATCGAACGTGCTCACCGCAGGACCGCGCCGTTGGTCATCAGGTTGATGATGATCGAGGGCATCCAGTGCAAGAGCGCCGCAATGGCGATACCGACCACCATGGCGAGCGGGCTGGACCTGATCACGGCCACTCCGGCGCCGATCAGCACACTCGAGAGCGCGAGCGCGATGCCGAGCCCGCCGTCGATCCAGCTGAGCAGCGTCTGAACGAGACCGTAGAAGGTGTCGCCCGAGCTCAGGGAGCCTGCAAAGGCCGGGCTTGCCACAAACACGCTCAGCATGAGGGTCGGCACGGCATATCGCGCCAGAACCTTCAGACTCGTCATTCGGGACTTCATGGGTCTACTCCTATGGCCTGTAGGCCGTTACAGTCTTATAGGTAAAGGTCAGAGAGGATTTTTGAATAAATTTTTTTATCCGCTGTGCAGGGCCCGCCGGTAAAGGATCCGCCACTTCTGCATTACGCCACTCGCGTAGCGGTACCCGATGCGGTAGAGAGCAGGGTTACTCAGCCCATTCGGGCCGACGTTGTAGGCCATCGTCGCCCGGAACCAGTTGCGATCACTAAGATTGGCGTACATATCAAGTACATACGCAGCCGCATAGAGGTTCTCGCACGGATTATCGAGCAGGGAGCGAGCCGTAATTCCGTATTTGGAGAACACCGGCAGCCAGCGCGTATTGATCTGGGCAAGCCCGAGGTCATAGGACCCGTCCGGATCGCGATCCCCGACTCCGTCCGTGCCCCCCTCTTGCCAAACAATCGCATCGAGGAGAAGCACCGGGACGTGGTAGTACCCCGCCGCACGCGCCAGGCAGACCTGGAGCGTGCGGGTTTTCACCGGGAGCGGTCTGCCGATGTAAGCGGCCGCCACCGCGGCCTGGGGCGGAAGCGCAGGGAGCATCGCGCGCTGCTTAGGCCACCGCGTCGGCCGCCGCCGGCGCCTCGGTTTCATCGCCGGCGAGCCCCGCTGCGAGGATCGCCTCGGCGGCGACCTCGATAGGCTCTGCGCCATCGCCGGAGGCGTTGTCCGTAGGCTCCTTACGGTCCGTGCCCTCGCCATTTACAGGCCTTGCGCGCCGGTTGCGATACTCGCCGTGCACACTGTTCAGGCCCTGCATGAAATCGATTCGATCGACCACGATTTCCACGTCGACCACGCCCTGGCCCGCCTGATGCTTCAGCAGGCCCTGGATATGCCCGATGATGTGCACGAACGCCCCCTTGCGCAGTCGATCTCGAACCGAGGGCAAACGAAATGGCGGGATGCGCACGAGCGCCGCGTTGATGAACTCCACAGAGCTACCGGTCTGATTCCGATCCCCTCCGTAGCGCACCAGCAGAGCCGCAGACGCCCTGTCCTTGTTCTTCGGCTCCGAGATAAAGTACTGCTCGATCACGCCGACCATAAACACAGAATTGATCATCACACTTCTCCTGACACGAATTAAGTTTAGTTGTCCCGACTGTTCACAAGCACAAGCACTTCGTTACCACCACCACCATCTCTATAGAGGCGCCGCAAGACGGGATCACGCCCGTGCGTCCTGAGAAAATCACTCACCGCCTGCGCACGCATCCGCGCAAGGGATGAGGCCCCGAACGCCACCCAAATGAGCCGGTTTCTCGGCAATTCGAGCAGTCGCCACTTCGTCGCTTCGCGCAGCGACGAGCTCCCGGGGGCGAATCTCACCTGGAAGCACCGGCAGTGCTGCGCGGGTCGCGCACCAGCTTTCTTACCGTCCCGCACCACGACCACCGGGGTCGCGAGCGAGAAGCGCGAGAAGTCCCAAACCTTGCCCCCGACCACACGGATGTGATCCTCGCTGTGCGCGGGGATGGTGATCTGCGCGGGGGTGTAAAGATGCGCTGTCATGTTGCGCCTCATGCCGTAGGTGAAGATGAAAGCTGCTGGATTTTCGCGATTACGGCCGAGCGCAGTTGAGAAAGCGACCCGCCGGCCGTTGCAATATCGAGCACGCCTAGAATCCTGTTGTTACGGACGAACACATACGACGGGTATTTCGTCACGCCGGCCTTATAGGCCAACAAAATTGCGCGCCTCACGTCCTCCTCCGCCTGCCCGTCGTCGACTTTCCGCAGCACAGCCGCCCAGTCGATTCGTTCCGAGCCCAGAGAGCTGCGCAGCCAGTCGAGTACTTCAGATTGGGTCATCAACGGATAGCCGAGCCCCTGGGCGCCGCTGAAGAGCGCGCTCATTACCTTCTCGGTGATGCCCATCCCCTGCATGGCGTAAAAGAACTGCTCACGGACGGAGCTGCGCTCACGCGGTAGCGGCGCGTACACCACCTTGGCGCCCGCGCGCGCCGCGGCGCTATCGACCGCCGCATCGATCGCGAGGGCAGCTCGACACGCCGGACAGTCGAAGCTGATGATCTTCACCACATAAAAGCGCGGGGCCCCCGCCCAGGCGACAGGGCTGAGCAGTGCCAGCAGCAGGAAAGTTGCGACGCGCTTCACGATTTACCCCCGCCGGCGTGCGGCATGCCGGCAGCAGTCGGCGCGCCACACGATGTGGCCTGTGCATGGCCGCCAGGGCCATTGGCACCGGCCGGCGCAGCGCTTGAACAGTGCGGCAAGGGGTCCTTGCGCGGTCCAAGCAGACGCCGACGTTGGGCGGCGAGGTACGCGTCATAGTCCTTCTGATAAAAAAGGCGCCAGATCGAGTACTCACAGCCGTACACCACCCGATTGCCCCCCTCCTGGGCGTCGGTCTCGTACTTCGGCGCGGTGAGCGCGGTGAGCGAGACGATGCCGCTGCTCGCCCAGCTGATGGGGCGGCATACGCGACTGATGCGCACGCTCGGATTCGGTGCCAGGAACACCCATGCGATAAACGCCACAAGTGCCGATCCCCAGAGGAGCTCGTGATGCTTCATGTGCCCGCCGCCATAAACCCGGCTGTTCGCCGGGCTCCCGTTCAATGCGCATGCCCGCATGCGCCCTGAATCGGCTATAGGTAACCAGCGCGGAAAAATTCAGGATAAAAATATCCGGGCCCGGCGAGGTGCCTTCGACCGTGTCGGCGACTCGACGGTCTCAGGAAACGAGCTCCGCGACCTCCTCTTCGACACGAAACGGAGGGAGACTCTCGAGCATCTGCCTGCCCCAGCGGGTGGAGGCAAGTCTCGGATCGAGCACGGTGATCCGGCCCCGATCGGTCTCCGAACGCAGCAGTCGCCCGACCATCTGCTTCAACTTGAGCATCGCATCCGGCATCGCCCTTTCCTGGAAATACCGGTTGCGCAGGATCGACTGGTAGCGGCGCTCCACAGGACTCACAGGCGGAGTGAAGGGCAGCGCTACAATGATTACGTGGGTGCAGTACCTGCCCGGCAGATCGAGACCCTCGGCGAACGAGTCGAGACCGCAAAGGATGGATAGCTCACCGGCATCCACCCGCGCCCGATGGGTTTCGGTGAGTGTCGCGATGGGCATAGTGCCCTGCACC
>JBMFWZ010000098.1:0-11059 GCA_049964755.1 Steroidobacteraceae bacterium
GGGGTTGAAGCTCGAGCCGCCCGAGCTCACTGAGCAGGCGCAGCCGCCCCCGTTCCGGCACGATCAGCAGCTCACCGTCTGCGTCGTAGAAAAACCGATCGCGCATCGAGCGGTTGGCCCGGTACCAATGGATGGCGCAGCCGCTGTGCGCATCACTCGAGCCGCTGGCCCCGACGCTGAGCAGCCCATCGATGAAATCGGTGGGCTCACGGGGCACCGGCAGCGCGCTCCAGCGCAACGGATCGGGCCGCGCAGCGCAGTCCCTGAAGTCACCGACCAGCCCCGGATGCGCGAGTGGCTCGAACGGCCCCTGCACCGCCGCCGGCCGGATGCGGTACAGCCAGGTGCGCCGATTGGCGTGGCGTGGCGCGGTGAAGGCCGTCCCGGAGAGCTGCTCGGCATACAGGCCGTAGGGACAGCGCTGCGGGGAATTTCGCCCTTCGGGCAAGGCGCCCGGCAGCGCCTCGGTGGCAAAGTGATTGCCGAAGCCACTCAAGTACTCCGGCGGTGCCGCCAGATCGGCGGCCGGGCCGGTGGCGGATGCGCAGCACATGGCAAACTCCCGGTATGCTTTGCGCTATGATGACACAAATGGTTGCGCGCGCAACCGTATTGGGGGAGCTCTCGGTGACCGTCCGCCCGCCCTCCGAGCAGACGCTCGATCTGGCCGCATTCGTGCCCTTTCGTCTGAACCGCCTGGCGGCGGGCGTCAGCGAGCACTTGGCAGTCGTCTACCAGCGGCGATTTGGTCTGGACGTTCCGCAGTGGCGGGTGATGGCCACCGTGGGCCCGCAGCAGGCCTGTACTGCCCAATTCATCGCCGCCAGCACCCGCATGCACAAGACCCGCGTCAGCCGCGCGATCGCCGAGCTCGAGGCGCGCCAGCTCGTCGAGCGCGCCTCGAGCGCTGAGGACCGACGTGAACGCCAGATCCGCCTCACCAAGGCCGGCCGGCGCATGTACGGCGAACTGGTGCCGCTCGCCCTGGCGCGCGAGGCGACGCTCCTGGAGTGTCTCTCGCCGGAGCAGCTGTGCGGCTTTCTCGGCGCGCTCGAGACCCTCGAGCGCTATTTGCGCCTGGAGAATTGATTGCGAACGGTGCGAACCCATCGCGCCGCGGCCCTCGCCACGGCACTGCTGAGCGCCCTGGGCGTCGCCGCCGCAGCCCCCCCTGCGGTCGATGTGCAGCTGGCGAGCTCGGCGCAATTGGTGCTCGAGGGCCGCATCCGGCACCGCGACATCGTGCTGTACGTCACCCACGCCAGCGGCGGTGCGCCGATCGAGGGCGCCGGCAATCTCACCGCACGGCTCAGTGGCCACACGGTGCCGGTGACGGCCCGCGGTTCGGCCTACGTGCTCTCGACACAGGGGTTCAAAGGCGGAGCACACACACTGCAGGTGGTGGTGGCCCACGACGGCATCCATGAGCTGCTGAGCGCCACGGTGCGATTGCCGAAGCAACCCGACCGCTTGGCCACGCTGGAGAAACACGGCTACGCCGCGTGGTGGGTCCTGAATGTGGTCGTGCTGCTGCTGGCAGCGCGACTGATCATGCGCCGCAAGAAGCCAGCGCCGCGCGCCCCCTAGGGGCGCGCGGGCGTGCTCAGTGGATGAGGCGCGCGCACAGATCGAGCAGCGGCGCGGGCAGGATGCCGAGCACCAACACCGCCGCAGCATTGACGCCGAGCGCGAATCGCACCCCGAATGAACGCACCGTCTCCGGCAGCGACTCCGGGGCCTCATCGAAGTACATCAGCTTCACCACCCGCAGGTAGTAGAAGGCGCCGACCACGGACGTCAGTACGGCGATCACCACCAGCCAGAGGTGCTGGGTCTCCCACAGGGCCTGAATGATGCGCAGCTTCGCCCAGAACCCGACGAAGGGCGGAACCCCGGCGGTGGAGAACATCAGCATGGCCATGGCGAGCGCGAGCAGCGGATCGCGCCGGTACAGGCCCTTGTAGTGTTCGAGCTTATCGGCCTCGAAGCCCTTACGGCTCGCGAGAATGACCACGCCGAAAAATCCAAGCGCCATCAGCACGTACACCAGCGTGTAGTACAGCGCCGCGCTGTAGCCGTCAGCAGTGCCGGCAGCGAAGCCGAGCACGATGAATCCCACGTGCGCGATCGTCGAGTAGGCCAGCATGCGCTTGATGTTGGTCTGCGCGATGGCGACGACGTTGCCGAGGATGAGCGTGAGGACCGCCAGCGGAACGAGCATCCCCGCCCAGTCGACCGTGACCCCGGCGAGTCCGTGCGCCAGCAGGCGCAGCGCAAGGGCGAAGTAGCCGATCTTCGGCGCGGTGCCGACGAACAGCGTGACGCTGGTGGGCGCACCCTCGTACACGTCCGGCAGCCACATATGGAACGGGACGGCGCCCATCTTGAAGGCGACCGCCACCACGATGAACGTCAGCCCCAGGATCACCCCGAGATTGTGCGGGGCATTGAGCGCAACGGCGATCCCGCCGAGACTCAGCGTGCCGGTGAGCCCGTACACGATGGACATGCCGTACAGCAGCATCCCCGAGGCGATCGAGCCGAGCACGAAGTACTTCATCGCCGCTTCGGCGGCGACCCCAGACTCACGGTCGAAGGCCACCATGGCGTACACCGAGAGCGCGAGCAGCTCGACGCCGAGGTACACCGTCAGCAGGCTGTTGGCGGAGATCAGCACGAAGATGCCGAGCAGCGCCGAGAGCGACAGAGCGTAGTACTCGCCCTTGAGGATGTCGCGGTCCTGCAGATAGGCGCGTGAGTACAGCAGCCCCACCGCCACGGTGAGGAAGCCGGCGAGCTTCAGCACGTAGGCGAGCGGATCGGCGACGTAGCTGCCGTCGAAGAGCACCACGCGCTGAGTCACGTCGGCGAATTGGACCGTGAGGCCCGCGCCGATCACCAGCAGCAGCAGCGTCAGCGTGCCGGTGGCCCCGGGGCGCCGCTCACCGACAAATGCCTCGAACAGCAGGACGACGCAGATGGCCGCGGCCAGATACATCTCCGGCAGCGCAGTGGCGAGGGTGTGCAGGTTCATCATGGAGTCGGGCATCGCGTCTACACCGGAATCTTGGTGGCTGCGGCCTGGCTGACCAGGTGCTGGATCGAGGGCTCCATGACCTTCAGCAGCGGCTCCGGCCATACGCCGAGCAGCAGCACCGCCACGGCGAGCACGCCGAGGATCAGGAATTCCCGCCCGTTGAGATCGGTCAGTTTGGCTACGTGATCATTGGCGATCGGACCGAACACCACCCGCTTGACCAGCCACAGCGTGTAGGCGGCCGCGAGGATGAGCGTCAGCGCCGCGAGCGCCGAGTACCAGAAGCTCGCCTTGAAACTCGCGAGAATCACGAGGAACTCCCCGACGAACCCCGAGGTACCGGGCAGCCCGGTGTTCGCCAGCGCAAAGAGGACCATGAAGCCGGCGAAGATCGGCATGGTGTTGACCACCCCGCCGTAGTCGGCAATCTGCCGGCTGTGCATGCGGTCGTAAAGCACCCCGACGCACAGAAACAGCGCCCCGGAGATCAGACCGTGCGAAACCATCTGCACCATCGCACCGTCGAGGCCCATGCCGGCATCGAGCGTCGTGCCCGAACTCGCCACGATGGCATAGACGAGGAACACCCCGAGCGTGACGATACCCATGTGGGCGATCGAGGAATACGCGATCAGCTTCTTCATGTCCTGCTGCACCAGCGCGACGAAGCCGATGTAGATGATGGCGATCAGCGAGAGCGTGATCATGAGCCCGTCGAGCTGTCGGCAGGCATCGGGCACGATGGGCAGACTGAAGCGCAGGAACCCGTACCCGCCCATCTTCAGCATGATGGCCGCCAGGATCACCGAGCCGCCGGTCGGCGCCTCGACGTGCGCATCGGGCAACCAGGTGTGCACCGGCCACATCGGCACCTTGACCGCGAAGGCGAGCAGGAATGCGGCGAAGATCCAGCGCTGCTCGATGAGCGTCAGCGGCAGCGCCTGGAAGGCGGCGATCGAGTAACTGCCCGCCTTCAGGTACATGTAGATCAGCGCCGCCAGCATGAACACCGAGCCGAGGAAGGTGTACAGAAAGAACTTGATGGTCGCGTACACGCGCCGCGGACCGCCCCAGATGCCGATGATGAGGAACATCGGGATCAGCATCGCTTCCCAGAAGAAGTAAAAGAGCAGCGCGTCGGTGGCCGAGAACACCCCGTTCATCAGTCCTTCCATGATCAGGAACGCCGCGAAGTACTGCGCCGGGCGTTTGGTGATCACCTGCCAGCCGGCGATGATCACCGGCACGGTCATGAACGCGGTGAGCACCACGAGCGGCATCGAGATGCCGTCGACGCCGAGACCATAGTTGGCATGGAAGCGCGGGATCCAGGCGGCCTTCTGCACGAACTGCATGGCGGCGGTATGGGAGCTGAACCCATGGACGAGCGGCACGCACAGCGCGAGCGTCGCGAGCGCGGCGGCGAGCGCGAACCAACGGCCCGCAACGATGTTCCGATCCCCGAGCAGCAGCACCACGACGCCAGCGGCGATGGGCAGCCAGATCAGCAGAGACAGCAGGTGGTCGTGCATTCTTGTACGTTCTCCGAAATGCTCTGCGTGGGCTTAGGCGTGGACCAGGAACCAGCCGAGCAGCGCCGCCAGGCCGATCACGATCCAAAAGGCGTACGAGTAGAGGTAACCGCTCTGTACGCGCCGCACCACGCCGCCAAACCAGCCGACCGTCGCGGCCGTGCCGTTGACCAAGGCTCCATCGATGATCGCCTGGTCGCCGGCCTTCCACAGCCCAAGACCCAGACCCCGGCTGAAGCGCGCGATGACCTGCTCGTTGAACCAGTCGAAGTAGTACTTCTGGTCGAGGATGCGCTTGAACCACGCGAACTTCACGGCCGCCGCGTCGGCCAGATCCGGACGCTTCAGCACGAACAGCCATGCGGTGACGAACCCGGCCACGGCCAGCCAGAACGGGGCCGTGACGACCGAGTGCAGCGCGAGGGCGAGCGGCCCGTGGTAGTCCGCCGCCATGCGCGCGATGACGTCGTGCGCCGGCAGCACCATGATCGCGCTGCCGAAGTAATGGCCGTAGAGCACCGTGCCGACCGTGAAATACCCGATCAGCAGCGACGGAATGGCGAGCGCAATCAGCGGCACCGTGACCACCCAGGGACTCTCATGCGGCTCGTGCACGCCACCGTGCGCCTCGTGTCCGTGATCGTCACCGTGCTCGGCGTGCACCTTACGGAAGCGCTCCTCGCCGTGGAAGGTCATGAACAGCAGACGGAACGTGTACAGCGAGGTGACGAACGCCCCGAGCAGCACGCACCAGTACGCATACGTCGAGCCCCAGCGGTGGCTGAGCCCGATCGCCTCGATGATGGCGTCCTTGGAATAAAAGCCGGAGAAGAACGGCGCGGCCACGAGCGCAAGTCCCCCGATCCAGCAGGTCACGGCGGTGATCGGCATGTATTTGCCGAGCCCGCCCATCTTGCGCATGTCCTGCTCGTGGTGCATGCCGATGATGACCGAGCCGGCCGCGAGGAACAGCAGCGCCTTGAAGAACGCGTGGGTCATCAGGTGGAAGATCGCCGCGCTGTAGGCCGAGGCGCCGAGCGCGGCGGTCATGTACCCGAGCTGCGAGAGCGTCGAGTAGGCAATGACGCGCTTGATGTCGTTGTTGATGACGCCGAGGATGCCCATGAAGAACGCCGTGGTCGCACCGATCACCAGCACGAACGACAGCGCCGCGCTCGAGTACTCGAACAGCGGGGACATGCGCGCCACCATGAAGATGCCCGCCGTCACCATCGTGGCGGCGTGGATCAGCGCCGAAATCGGAGTCGGACCTTCCATCGAGTCCGGTAGCCACACGTGCAGCGGCACCTGCGCGCTCTTGCCCATCGCGCCGATGAACAGACACACGCAGATCAGCGTGAGGGCATTGACGCCGCCGAACACCGGCAGCTGCAGCTGCGCCAAGTGCGGCGCGGCGGCGAATGCCGTGGTGTAGGAGAGCGAGTGAGTGAAGGAGAACAGCGCCGCGATTCCGATCACGAAGCCGAAGTCACCGACGCGGTTGACGATGAATGCCTTGAAATTGGCGAAGATCGCACTCGGTCGGGTGTACCAGAAGCCAATCAGCAGGTACGAGACCATGCCGACCGCTTCCCAGCCGAAGAACAGCTGCATGAAGTTGTTCGCCATCACGAGCATGAGCATCGAGAAGGTGAACAGCGAGATGTAGCTGAAGAAGCGGGTGTAGCCCGGATCATCGCTCATGTAGCCGATGGTGTAGACGTGTACGCAGAGCGACACGAACGTCACCACCGACATCATGAGTACGGTGAGCCGATCGATCAGGAAGCCGACCTGGATGTGCACCCCGTCGCTCACCGCCCAGGTGTACACCGGGCCGTTGAACGAGCTCACCTCGCCGGTGTACAGCTGCTTCAGCACGTACAGCGACAGTGCGCAGGCGATGGCGACGCCGGCGATAGTGAGCGTGTGCGATGCGGCGCGGCCGATGCGTTTGCCGAAAAGGCCCGCGATCACGGCCGCAAGCAGCGGCGCGAGGGGGATGGCGATCAGCAGATGCGGATTCATGCGGCCTCAGCCCTTGAGAGTATTCAGATCTTCGACATTGATGCTGCGCCGCCCACGGAACAGCACCACGAGGATCGCCAGTCCGATGGCCGACTCGGCTGCCGCCACGGTGAGCACGAAAAACACGAAAATCTGCCCCGTCAGGTCACCGAACATGCGCGAGAAGGCGATGAAATTGAAATTGGCCGCGAGCAGCAGCAATTCCACGCACATCAACAGCAGAATGACGTTCTTGCGGTTGAGGAAGATACCCGCGACCGCCAACGAGAACAGAATCCCGGAGAGCGTCAGCAGATCGGCCAGCGTGATCATGAGCGCTTCTCCGCGGAGATTTTCACGATGCGCAGGCGGTCCTCGGCACGCACCGCGACCTGGCGCGAGACGTCCTGCACCTTCAGTCCCGGTCGGCGGCGCAGCGTGAGCGCAATGGCCGCCACGATCGCCACCACCAGCACCACGGAGGCGAGCTCGAACGGATACAGGTACTTCGTGTAGAGCACCTGTCCGATCGCCATCGTATTGCTGTAGTTGGCCGGCTCGCTGACGAACCCGCGGTTGACGTCGATGCCGCCGAGGCCGTGCCCCCAGATCACCGCGGTGATCTCGCCGATCACCGCAAGTGCGGTGATCCAGCCGAGCCAGGCGAAGCGGGTGAAGCCCTGCTTGAGCTCCGCGACGTTGATGTCGAGCATCATCACCACGAACAGAAACAGCACCATCACCGCCCCGACGTACACCAGCACCAGCACGAGGGCGAGGAACTCCGCCTCCACCAGCAGCCAGATCGCTGCCGAATTGACGAAGGAGAAGACCAGGAACAGCACCGAGTAGACCGGATTGCGGGCGCTGATTACCCCGAGCGCGCCGGCCACCAGCAGCGTGGCGAACAGAAAGAAGAGGATTTGCACTAGCACGCTTGCGGCCTCACCGGTAGGGTGCATCGGCCGCCTTGTCGGCGGCGATCAGAGTCTCATAGCGCTCGCCCACGGCGAGCAGCTTGTCCTTGTTCATGATGTTCTCGCCGCGGCTCTCCATGTGGTACTCGTGGATGCGCGTCAGCACGATGGCATCGACCGGGCAGGCCTCCTCGCAGAAGCCGCAATAGATGCACTTGAACAGGTCGATGTCGTAGCGGCTCGTGCGCCGGGTGCCGTCCTCGGCCACGTCCGAGTCGATCGTGATGCAGGTCGCCGGGCAGACCGTCTCGCACAGTTTGCAGGCGATGCAGCGCTCCTCGCCGTTCGCATAACGGCGCAGCGCGTGCAGACCTCGGAAGCGCGGGGACTGTGGAGCCTTCTCTTCCGGGTAGTTCAGCGTGTACTTGCGCGTAAAGAAGGTACGCGCGGTGACGGACATCCCCTTCAGGAGCTCCGGCAGCAGGAAAGTCTTCAGCGGATTGGCCATTGCCTTCACCTTCAATGGAACCAGGGCTTGGCCCACGGTCCGATGTGGACTGCCGACATCAGCATCTCCACGCAGATCCACACCAGCGTCACGGGAATGAGCGTCTTCCAGCCAAGCCGCATGATCTGGTCGTAGCGATAGCGCGGGAATGTGGCGCGGAACCACAGAAACAAGAAGAGGAACACGAAGATCTTCAGGCCGAGCCAGAAGAAGCTCGGATCGGCCAGGAACGTCGTGCCGATGACCGGGTAGCCGGCGAACGGCGAGAGCCAGCCGCCGAAGAAGAACACCGCGGTCAGCGCCGAGATGAGGATCATGTTGGCGTATTCGGCGAGAAAGAACAGCGCAAAGGCGATGCCCGAGTACTCGACGTGGAAGCCCGCCACGATCTCCGACTCGCCCTCGGCGACGTCAAACGGCGCGCGATTGGTCTCGGCGACCCCGGCAATCAGGTACACGACAAACAGCGGGAAGAGCCAGAACCAGTTCCAGGCGAGCGCCCCGCCCTGCTGGTGACCGACGATTTGTCCGAGATTCATACTCCCGGCGGCCATCAGCACCCCGACCAGCGCGAAGCCCATCGCGATCTCATAGGCGACCATCTGCGCCGCCGAGCGCATCGCCCCGAGGAACGCGTACTTGGAGTTCGAGGACCAGCCGGCGAGGATGATGCCGTACACGCCCATCGAGGACAGCGCGAGCAGATACAGCAGCCCGGCGTTGGCCTTGGAGACCACCAGCTGCGGGGAGAGTGGGATCACCGCCCAGGCCGCCAGCGCCGGCACCAGCGCGAGCGCCGGGGCGAGGCGGAAGAGGAACTTGTTCGAACTCGAAGGAACGATCACTTCCTTCGTGAGCAGTTTGAACACGTCGGCGAACGGCTGACCGAAGCCCGGCAGCAGTCCGAAGATGCGCACCCGATTCGGGCCGCGCCGCAGCTGCATCCAGCCGATGACCTTGCGCTCCCAGAGCGTGAGGAAGGCCACGCACAGGATGACCGCGATGGAGATGATCAGGATCCACACGACCGTGCGGATGATGTCCGGAAGCGTGCCCCAGAGTGCGAGCAGGTGGGTGATTGGCGTGTGCATCGTCAGTACGTCACCGCTGTGGTACGGCCCTCGAGCGTTTTCTGCAGCGAGGGGGCGCGGCGCACGAGCGCGTCGATCTGATACATCGGCAGATCCAGCACCCGACTCACCGCGCCGCCCGGCACGACGGCATGTGCGCCGCGATAGCCCGGAGCCGCATACGCGGTCTCGGTGCCGCACAGTGCCGCCAGCTCGAGGCGAATCTGTTCGCTCGAGACGTAGTCGAACTTCTCCAGGTCGAGCAGGTTGCCGAGCACGCGCAGCACCTTCCAGCCGGGCCGAGCCTCCCCGACCGGCTGCGCGGCCCCCGTCTGGCTCTGCCAGAGCCCCTCGAGATTGACGTACGTACCGGATGTCTCGGCGAACGTACCGGCCGGGAGCAGCACATGGGCCACGCGGCGCATCGTTTCGCTCACAAACGGCGTAACCGCCACGACGCACTGAGCGGCCCCGAGCGTACGTTCCGCGGCGCTCTGCGGAACATCCAGCCACGGCTCGGTCCCCACCAGCAGGTAGGCCGACAGGGGCTGAGCCAGCATCTGCGCGGCGCTCAGACCGATCGCGGGGGCCGCAGTGCCACCGGCCACCCGGTGCGGCACAGCCCCGGCGAGGTACGCACCGGCCGCATTCGCGCCCTCGGCGAGCACGCCCAAGGACGCCCCTGTGGTCTGGGCGATCGCAGCGGCGAGTGCGCGCAGGTCCGCGAAGCGGGGGTGGCGCAGCGCCAGGGCGCCGAGCCACAGTGCGCGCCTCTGCCCGTGCGTCAATGCACCGGCGACCGCACGATGCGTCGCCGCAACCGACGCGCCGGCCACGATCTGCGTCAGGTGCGCTGGGGCGGACGTACCGGCGGCCTCGAGCGCCGCGGCCAAGACGGCCGCCAGGTCGCTCACCAGCGTATCCGGTGCCGACTCGAGCTCAGCGGCGAGCGGGAAGTGATACGGGAAGCGCGCCGGATTGATCAGCGCCACCTTGGCGCCGCGCTCGGCCGCCTTGCGCACGCGGTGCGCCAGGATCGGCACCTCGCGGCGCAGATTCGATCCGATGACCAGCAGCGCCTCGAGCGAGTCGACCTCGGCGATGCGCAGCCCGAGGTTCGGATACAGCGGATCGCTCGCCTGGTCGCGCACATCGCTCTGGCGCAGCCGGCTGTCGATGTTGGCGCTGCCGAGCCCCCGGGCGATGCGCCCGGCGAGATAGAACTCCTCGAGAGTGCTCGAGGGGCTTGCCAGCACCCCGAGCGAGCCGCCGTGCGGTCGCAGACCTTCGGCGGCCTTGGCGAGCGCAGTCTCCCAGTCCGTCTCCACCCACGTGCCGTTCTCGCGCACCATGGGACGCTGCAGGCGCTCTGGGCTGTAGATGCCCTCATAGCTGAAGCGGTCACGGTCGGCGAGCCAGATCTCGTTGATCGCCTCGTTCTCGCGCGGCACGATGCGCATCAGTCGACCGCGCAGCACGTGGCCGTAGAGGTTGCTGCCGATGCCGTCATGCGGCGAGACCAGCGGCACGGAGGTCATCTCCCAGGCGCGCGCACTGAAGCGATAGGGCTTGGAGACGAGCGCGCCGACCGGGCAGAGGTCAATGACGTTGCCGGACAGCTCGTGATTGACGGTGCTCTCGATGTAGCGGCGCACCTTCATGTTCTCCCCGCGCCCGACCATGCCGAGCTCCTGCACGCCGCTGATCTGCTCGGTGAAGCGGATGCAGCGCGTACAGTGGATGCACCGGGTCATGTCGGTGGCGATCAGCGGACCTAAGTCCTCATCCGCCACGGAGCGCTTGCGCTCGTTGTAGCGCGAGTAGTCGCGCCCGAAGCCGACCGCCAGGTCCTGCAGCTCGCACTCCCCGCCCTGATCGCAGATCGGACAGTCGAGCGGGTGATTGATGAGCAGGAACTCCATCACCGCGCGCTGCGCGGCGATCGCCTTCGGCGAGCGGGTGAAGACCTTCATGCCCTCCATCACGGG
>JBMFWZ010000099.1:0-797 GCA_049964755.1 Steroidobacteraceae bacterium
ACCCGGATCGCGCTGCGGCGGGTGCCGGCGCTGCTCGCCGGGGCCGAGGTGGTGCGCATCGTCCAAGCGATGGCCGAGGACCTCGGCCGGGACGATCCGGGTCACCATCTCGATGCGCTCGATGACCGCTTTCTCGGCACGCTCGCCTGCCGCACGGCCATTCATGCCCGTCGCAGGCTGACGCTGCCCGAAATGGACGCGCTGCTGCGGCAGATGGAGCGCACCGATCGGGCCAACCAGTGCAATCACGGTCGGCCGACCTGGACGCGTTTGACACTGCGCGAGCTCGATCAGCTGTTTCTGCGGGGCCGCTGATGAGCGCGCCGTCCGCGGCGCGGCCGGTCCTGATTCTCACGGGACCCACCGGTAGCGGCAAGAGTGGCTGGGCCGAGCGTCTGGCCGAGGAGGCACCGGTTGAGATTGTCAGCGTCGACTCGGCGCAGGTGTACCGGGGGATGGACATCGGTACGGCAAAGCCTTCGTTGGCGCTCAGAGCGCGTATCCCTCATCATTTAATCGACGTCTGCGACCCGGCGGAGGGCTACTCCGCCGGCCGGTTCGTGACCGAAGCGTTGGCCGCCATCCACCTCATTCAGGCCCGCGGGCATATCCCGCTGCTGGTCGGGGGCACGATGCTCTACCTGCGCGCGTTGCTGCACGGTCTGGCGCCCCTGCCGCAGGCTTCTCCTGAGCTGCGCCGTGAACTCGACGAGCGTGCCGCGCGCGAGGGCTGGCCGGCGCTGCATGCCGAGCTCGCGGCGTTCGATCCGGCCGCTGCGGTGCGGATCCATCCGAAC
>JBMFWZ010000099.1:807-10830 GCA_049964755.1 Steroidobacteraceae bacterium
CCAGCGCGCGCTCGAGGTCTGCCGGCTGACCGGCGAGCGGCTCTCGGACCTGCACGGCCGGACCGACTCGCCCCTGCAGGGCATGCCGGTGTGGAGCTGGGCGCTCGCGCCGCCTGAGCGCGCCGTGCTGCATCGCAGGCTCGCCGAGCGTTTCGAGGCGATGATGCACGCCGGTCTGCTCGAGGAAGTGCGCGCGCTCTATGCGCGGGGTGATCTGACGGTCGAGCACCCGGCCATGCGCTCGGTCGGCTATCGGCAGCTGTGGGGTCATCTGGCCGGCGACTACGATCAGGCCGAGGCGGTGCGGCGGGCCATTGCCGCGACCCGCCAGTTGGCCAAGCGACAGTTCACCTGGATGCGCTCGCAGCGGTTTGCCGAGTGGCTCGATCCCGAGGCGCAGGGTCTGTCGTGGAATCGCGACGTCCGCAAACGTATCGAGGCGCTCGCGCTGTGAAACACGACGCGTGATGATAATATTGAGCTTCCGTAACGCTTCGGCCTGCTGCGACGGCAGGTGCTTGCATCACTCCCCGTAGGGTCGCCTCGGCGATCCCTAAACGCCCAAAAATTACAATCTGTGAGAATAAGGAGAACCCGATGGCCAAAGGCCAGTCACTCCAAGATCCCTTCCTGAACGCACTGCGTAAAGAGCGGGTCCCCGTGTCGATTTATCTGGTGAACGGCATCAAGCTACAGGGCCAGATCGACTCGTTCGACCAGTTCGTCGTACTGCTGAAGAACAGCGTCAGCCAAATGGTCTACAAGCACGCCATTTCCACGGTGGTGCCGGCGCGCAACGTGCGCCTGTCCTCCGACGAAGAAGGTGCGGCGGAGATTGCCGCCGAGTGAGCTGCGCTCGCGCGCACACAGGCCGGGAACTGAATCGTGTTCGAACGCCCGCGTTCCGGTGAGCGCGCGCTCTTGGTGCGCGTCGGTTTCGGCGGACCGGTCGATCCGGAGGATCTGGCGGAATTCCGCCAGCTCGCCCGATCGGCCGGTGCCGAGCCGGTCGGCACGGTGACCGGGCGGCGCGAGCGACCCGATCCACGGTTCTTCGTCGGCAGCGGCAAGGCCGAGGAACTGCGCCAGGCGGCCGAGGCCGGGGACGCGGAGGTGATCCTCATCGATCACGCGCTCTCCCCGAGCCAGGAGCGCAACCTGGAGAAGCTGACCGCACGACGTGTGCTCGACCGCAACGGGCTGATCCTCGACATCTTCGCGCAGCGGGCGCGCAGCTTCGAGGGTAAGCTCGAGGTCGAGCTGGCACAGTTGCGCCACATCGCCACGCGCCTGGTGCGGGGCTGGACGCACCTGGAGCGCCAGAAGGGCGGCATCGGCATGCGCGGTCCGGGCGAGACGCAGCTCGAGACCGATCGGCGCCTCATCGCCCAACGCGTGCGGCTGCTGACGCGCCGGCTGGAGAAGATCCGCCAGCAGCGCGAGACGGGCCGGCAGGTGCGCGCCGAGATCCCGGTGCCGTCGCTGGCACTGGTCGGGTACACCAATGCGGGCAAGTCCACGTTGTTTCGTGCGCTGACGGGCTCCGCGGCCTACATCGCCGATCAGCTGTTCGCAACCCTCGACCCGACGGTGCGCCGCATTGCGCTGCCGGGGGGTACGCAGGTGGTCGTGGCCGACACGGTGGGGTTCATCCGCGATCTGCCCCATGAGCTGGTCGCGGCCTTCCAATCGACCTTGACCGAGGCTCGCGAGGCGACCTTGCTGCTGCACGTGGTCGATGCGAGCGATCCGCGTCGCGATGAGCACATCGCGCAGGTCAACGACGTATTGGCGCAGATCGGTGCGCAGGCCATCCCGCAGGTGCTGCTCTACAACAAGATCGATCGCCTGGGCCGCGCGGCGGGCATTGAGCGCGACGCGCAGGGCGAGGCCAGTGCGGTGTGGATTTCGGCGGCCGCGCGCGAGGGCCTGGAGCTGCTCACGAGCGTGCTCGCCGAGAGGCTCTCGCGCAGCACGCGGGATGCGCGCGTGCGGTTGCCGCCGGGCGCCGGCGCGCTGCGCTCGCGCCTGTACGCCGCCAAGGTGGTGCGCGCCGAGCACGCCGCCGAGGACGGCTCGATCGAATTGTCCGTGCAACTTCCCGACGCCGAGGTGCTGGCGCTCGCGCGCACCCCGGGGGTCGAGATTCTCGAGACGCAACATCCGGATTCCTGATTGAGGAGCGCAACTGAAGTGGGCAGATTCGTTGTCGTGATCGGCACGCAGTGGGGCGATGAGGGCAAGGGCAAGGTCGTCGACCTGCTCACCGAGCGCGCCGCGGCGGTGGTTCGCTTCCAGGGCGGGCATAACGCCGGCCACACGCTGGTCATCGGTGGGACGAAAACCATCCTCTCGCTGATCCCCTCCGGAATCCTGCGCGAACAGGTGCGCTGCTTCATCGGCAACGGCGTGGTGCTCTCGCTGGAGGCGCTGCTGAAGGAGAGCCGCATGCTGATCGAGCAGGGCGTGCCGGTGTTCGAGCGGCTGAGAGTCTCCCCACTGTGTCCGTTGATCCTGCCCTCGCATGTGCTGCTCGACCAGGCGCGCGAGCGCGCTCGGGGCGCCAACGCCATCGGCACGACCGGTCGGGGCATCGGTCCGGCCTATGAGGACAAGGTCGCGCGCCGCGCCGTGCGCGTCGCGGACCTGTTCCAGCGCGAGCGCTTTGCCGCCAAGCTCGGCGAGGTGCTCGATTTCCACAACTTCGTCCTGCAGCATTATTTCCGCCAGAGCCCGGTCGATTTCCAAAAGACGCTCGATGAGCAGCTCGCCTACGCCGAGACCCTCGCACCGCTCGTGACGGACGTGACGCTCGATCTGAGCCGGCTGCGGCGCGAGGGCGCCAACGCGCTGTTCGAAGGCGCGCAGGGCGCCATGCTCGATGTTGACCTCGGCACCTATCCCTACGTCACCTCCTCGAATACCACCGCGAGCTTCGCCGGTACCGGTTCGGGCCTCGGACCGAGGTCATTCGACTACGTGCTCGGCATCGTCAAGGCGTACACCACGCGTGTCGGCGCCGGTCCCTTCCCGACCGAGCTGTTCGACGACTACGGCGAGCATCTCTCGCGAGTCGGTCACGAGTTCGGCTCGGTCACCGGGCGGCGTCGCCGTTGCGGTTGGTTCGATTCCGTGGCGCTGCGCCGGGCGATCGTGCACTCGAGCGTCTCGGGGCTGTGCATCACCAAGCTCGATGTGCTCGACGGACTGGAACTGATCCGGGTGTGTGTCGGGTACCGCACCGGCGGGCAAATCGTGAGCGAGCCGCCGCTGAGCCTCGAGGGCTACACCGCACTCGAGCCGGTGTACGAGGAGCTGCCGGGGTGGCGCGAGTCGACCGTCGGGGTGACCGATTACGCGGCGCTGCCGGTCAATGCGCGCAAGTACCTCGAGCGACTCGAGAGCCTGGTCGGGGTGCCGATCGATGTCATCTCGACTGGACCGGATCGCGAACAGACCATCGTGCTGCGTCATCCGTTTGGCTGAGGCGCTGGCGCCTGCAGCGCGCCAGCACGAGGAGTCCTAGGAAGGCCGCCGTCACCGCCGCGACCGCAGGTACGGATGCCTGCAGCGTTGCGCACAGAGCCCCGAGGTGCGCGCCGAAGCAGTACCCGATGAGCAGAAACTCCCCGATGCCCAGCAGCACGCCCGGGGTGTTGAAGGTCAGGAACGTGCGGTAGTCGAGCTCGAACGCCCCGGCGAGCGTTGGGGTGACCCAGGAGAGCGGGCCGGCGAGCCGTGCCCAGAACACCGCGCTCGCACCGCGGCGACGGAAGAAATCGCAGCCGCGTGTGCGTATCCTCTGCACCACCCCGCTGCTCGGCCGAGCGAGCAGGCCTGCGCCGCAGCGCCGACCCAGCCAATAGCTCGAATGATCCCCGAGCAGTCCGCCGGCGCACAACGCTGCGGCCACCGCGCCGAGGTCGAGCGCGCCGGCACCGGCGAGCAGCGCCCCGCCGAGCAGGAACGCCTCGCCCGGAACGAACAGCGAGAACGGCAGCACGGTCTCGAAGTATGCCCCTAAGAAGAGCACCGGGTAGGCCCACGGCCGGTGCGCGGCGAGAAACCCCAACATGGCGTGCAGTGCACCGGAGTCAGCGGACGACATCGTAGGCACGGTGAATCTTGCAGCGCAGCGGCAGGAGCGCCTCGAACAACCAGCGCAGTCCCTGGCGCAGGTAGCCGCGCGCGGCGAACCGGCGCGTCGAGGTGCTCACTTGGTCGGTGGGCAGAAAGAAGAAGCGTCCATAGCGTCGGCACTCGTGGATGAAGGTCAGATCCTCGGCGAAGTTCAGCGTCTCGTGAAAGCCGACGCCGCGGGCGATCGAGGTGCGGGCGATCTGGATCGAGTAGGAGCTGCGCGTGAGGCGGTGGATCAGATCGTACAGCGCGAACCATGTGCGTGCGTAAAGCGGCTCACCGGGGTGGGGGCGAACGGCAGTGGTGCCGACGCCAAGGCCCGCTTCGCTGCGGCGGTTGAGCCAGGTGTTCAGCTGATGCAGGAAATGCGGCCCGAGCCGCGTATCCGCATCGCAGAACACGGTCCACTGCGAATCAGCCGAGAGCGCCCGCAGTCCGGTGTTCTTGGCGAACGACACGCCCCGCTCGCTGCGCAGCACACGGATGCGGCCGGCGGCGGACGGCTCGGCGGCGACGCCGAGGGCGATCTGCGTGGTGGCGTCATCGGAGCCGTTTTCGACCACGATGATCTCCATCCGCCCCACCGGATAGCGCTGCGCCAGCAGCGCGTGCAGCGTCGCGGCGAGTTCCTTCTCCTCGTTGTGTGCCGGCACGATCACCGAGATGAAATTCTTGTGCACGAACGGCTCGATCCCCTCGCACAGTCGGCGTAGAGAGTCCGCCGTGCGCCACGGCGGCTCGAACGGCGCGGTGCGCGCGCACTCATGCAAGGCGAGGCGCAGATCCGGGGCGCTCTGGGTGCGGCTGACGAAGTAGCCGCGGCTGGCGAGGTGGTAGGCGAGGTATTCCTGCTCGGTTTGATTCGGGGTCGGGATGAGTACCGCCCGTTTGCCGTGCTCGATCAGGTCCATGATCGTGGTGTAGCCGGCTCGGGTGATGACGCAGCGGGCCCGACTGAACAACTCCTGGCGTCGCTCGCCGCTCGCCACCGCGTGAATCGTCAGATCCTCCCGTTGCAGCGCAGCGTACTGAGCCGTATCGGTCGCCGCGTTGCCGAGGATGAATACTTTGCGTCCGGGCAACTCGGCCGCCTCGCTGAGCAGCGAGCGGATGAAGGCGTCCTTGTGTTCCAGCAGGTAGCCGCTGATCACGAAGAGATAGTCGATATCGGCGAGCGCGCGACGCTCTGGGTAGGAGGAGAGAATGCCGATGAAGGCGTGCCGGCAGCGGTGCAGGTTGTGCGAGTGCGCCAGATTCCCGGCGAGGTTCGCACTCGGATAGGGAAAATCCGGGATGAATACGCAATCGAAGCGGCGCAGCGCCACGATGTTGATGTGCCCGGTGAGCCAGGAGGCCTCGCGCAGGCCGCGCGGGGGTAGGAAGGCAATCTGGTGGGTCAGGATGAACGAGGGCGTGGCTCGGCTGTGAAAGCCGTAGCGGCCGTCGCTGAAGATCAGATCGTAGTCCGCAGCGATGGCGCGCACGGTGCGCCGCTCCTGGCGGATCACGCGCCAGGTCTTGAACAAGTCGAGCGCGAGGTATGCATACAGCCGCCAGCCGCTGCCGCGCTCAAGCGGTGGGTAGTCGGGCATCTCGCGCAGCTGCACGGCCGCCTCATCCTGCAGTTCCAGGCGCAGAAATGCGAGCGCGTTGCCGGCGCTGACGACCGTGATGGCGTAGCCGCGGCGCAGATACTCGCGGATCACGGCCAACGTTCGGCTTGCGTGACCCAGTCCGAGCGAACTCACTGCGAACAAGGCGCGGGGGGCGCTGTCCGGGACGCCAGGTTTGCTATGCACCGTTCGCTCGGGCCTCCACGTGAGGCTGGGGATGACATCGGGCGCTTCACTGCCGCGACCCGCTCGGCACCGGCGCTCGCGCCGCCGAGAGTCTCTCGGCAGCGCCACCGCCCGTGCCGCGACCTTCACGGCGAGCGCAGTCTAACCGCAGGATGTTGCAGGTCGATGACTCGGGCGGCTCACGCGCCCGTCAGGCGCGCAATGCGTGCGAGCGGCGGCGGGTGCGAGTCGTGAAACCCGCTGTAGAGCGGGTCGGGCGTGAGCGTGCTGGCGTTGTTGCCGTAGAGTTTCACCAGCGCGGTGGCGAGGGCGCGTGCATCGGCATGCGCACTGGCAAAGCGGTCGGCGGCGTATTCGTGCCGGCGCGACCAGAGCGCACTCAACGGCGTTGCGAAGTACAGCACCGCCGGTGCGGCGAACGCGAATAGCAGCAAGGCCGCGTGCGCCGAGGGCTGCGCCACTCCGAGGGCGTGGTAGAACGCGGCCTGACGGGCGAGCCAGCCGAGCAGCGCGAGCGCGGCGAACATCGCAGCGATCGAGGCGGCGAGCCTGGCTCGCACATGGTGCAGGCGGAAGTGGCCGAGCTCGTGAGCGAGCACCGCCTCGATCTCGACCGGCGCGAGCTGCTCGAGCAGCGTGTCGAAGAATACGATGCGCTTGTGACGGCCAATCCCGGTGAAGTAGGCATTGCCGTGCGCCGAGCGGCGCGAGCCGTCCACCACGAACACGCCGCTCGAGGTGAACCCGCAGCGCCCGAGCAGCGCCTCGATGCGCGCCTTCAGCGGCGCATCGGCGAGTGGCGAGAAGCGGTTGAAGATCGGGGCGATCACCACCGGCCAGGCCCAGCTGAGCAGCACCGTCAATGCCACCCAGCCGCTGAATGCCCACAGCCACCAGAGGTTGCCGGCACGTGCCATCAGCCACAGCGCTGCGAGCACCACCGGCACCCCGATCAGGACGGCGAGCGTGAGCCCCTTGAGCGCATCGAGCAGAAACAGGCGCACCGTCGTGCGGTTGAAGCCGAAGCGTGCCTCGAGCACGAACGTGCGCCACAACGACAACGGTAGATTGACCAGCATCACCAGCGCGCTCACCGAGGCGATGACGGCGGTGCCGCGCCACAGTTCGGACGCTCCGGTACGCATCCACAGCGCATCGAGCGCGCTGATGCCGCCGCCGACCGTCAGAGCGAGCGTCAGGAGTGCATCGAGTACGGTGCCGATGCGGGCCACGCGGACCTTGGCGGCGGTGTAATCGGCCGCCTTGCGGTGGGCCTCTGGGGAGACTTGGCCGACGAAGGCCTCGGGCACCTGATCGCGATGCGTGCGCGCCGCCTCGCTCTGCCGAGTGGCGAGCCACAGCTCGAGTGCCATGCCGCTCGCGACGATCAGGATGAACAGCAGCGTGAATCCATGCATGGGCTCCATTATCTCAGAAATCCGCAGCCGGCCCGCACCGCACCGGCGGCAGCGTGACCTCCTGCTCCGCGCTGCAGAGACCCGAACGGGTGAAGCAGCGCACCCCGGTGGTTCCTTCCGAGGAGAACATCCCGCCGCGGCCGGGCACGACGTCGATGATCAGGTGCGTGTGCTGCCAGTCCTCGAACTGCGCCGCGCCGATGTAGAAGGGCTATTGGCCGATCTGCCCCATCGGTGTCTCACGCAACGCGATTGATCGAGCACTGCGGCCCCAGGACTCAGTGTAAGGTGAGGCTTACGCCGGCCAGAACGTTGATGCCGGGCGCCGGCTCGAAGTACGCTGCGCTGGACTGGTTGACGATCACCGCGGCGACGTAGCGCCGGTTGAGCAGATTGTTCACCCGCAGGAAGACCTCCAGGCGCTCAGAGCCGAGAGCCGTGCGGTACCCGCCGCTGAGGTTGAACGCCGAGTAGGCGCTGGCCTGAGCCGTATTGGCTTCATTTGCGGGAATCGATCCGAGGTACTGCCCGCTCAAGCTCGTGTGCCAGCCGCGCCGGCCGCCCCAGGTGACTTTCGCATAGGCGCTGTTGCGCGGTACGCCCGGCAGACGGTTGCCGGCCGGGATCAGCTGTGTCGGGATCGCGCACGGCACGGTGGTACAGGTGCGAAATCCATCGACGTACACCGCATCGACGTAGGTGTAGGCAAACTGCAGGTGCCAGAGTGGCAGGAAATGATACGCCAGGGAGGCCTGCATGCCGCTGCGGCGCGTCCGCCCGGCGTTCTGATAGGTGGTGCGTCCACCGCTGTCAGTGACGACGACGATTTCGTCGCTGGTGTGAGTAAGGAATGCTGCGACGGAGGCATGGAGCGACCGTCCGATGCGAATTTTTGCGCCTATCTCCCCGTTGTTGCTGCGTGCCGGGCGCAGCGCGAAATTCAGGCCCGGAGCCCCGTCGGGCTGATAGGCGAGCTCTGAGGCGAGCGGCGTGCGAAATCCTTGGCCGAAGGCGGCGTACAGGTGCAGCCAGTCGAGCGGCGCGTACAGCACGCCAGCGACCGGTGAGGTCGCTGTGTAGGTCACCCCGCCGGAATCATTGCCATTGCCCGGGGTGATGAAATGGTCCTGGGTGATAAACTTCACTTCGCTGTGGCGCACGCCGACCATGACACTCCAGTGCCGCCAGAGAGAAAGGCTCGCTTGCGTGTACTCGTCAATATTGCGTGCAATGTCGTTTTCGTTGCGCCGCAGCGCCCCCAGCACGCCGAGCGTCGGGCCGATGAAGTTGTCGTACCCACGCCGCTGCTCGTTCTGAGTGTCGTAGCTCACCCCTGCGACCCAGCCGAGCGCGTGACCGGCGAGGTGGGTCTTCAGGCTCCAGCGGGCATCGCCGCCGCCGAAGTCACGGTGCAGGTCGACGACGCCGCCGGAGCTCGCCGGGGCGAACTGTGCGCCGACGGGGATGGACAGATACTGCAGCACGCTACGCTGCCCATAGTAGCCCATCAGGCGCAGCTGCTGGTGCGTACTCAACTCGCGCTTGAAGATCAGCCCGGCTTCCTCTTGATCGAGGGTCTTGCGGGTATGAAAGGCGAGGGCACCGGCGCCGGTTTGGTCCGGGTTGGCGGCGAACTGCGCGGCAGTGAGTCCCTGGGCGTCGAGCGAATCGGGTCGCGACAGCACGTTGGCGATGAGCGTGAGCGAGCTGCGCGCCCCGAGGGCGTAGTTCACCTTGCCGTTGAACGACTCGCTGCGCGCCCTTTGTTGGGGACGGAAGCCCTGCCAGGAAAAGTGCGTGAAGTTCAGGTTGTAGCGCAGCTTGCCGATCGCGTCGCTGGCATCTACCCCGGCACGCACGGCGCCGAAGCTGCCGAAGCCCAGATCAAAGCGTAGCGAGCCCGGCGCTTTACCCGAGGCGGTGAAAATCTGGATCACGCCGCCTGAGGAGTTGCCGTAGAGGGCCGAGAAGGGGCCTTCGAGCACTTCGACGCGCTGCGCGGAGCCGAGATTGAACTGCGAGACCTGACCCTGACCGTCCGGTCCGCTCTGCGGAATGCCGTCCTGATAGATGCGCACGCCGCGCACGCCGAACGCCGAGCCGGCGCCGATCCCGCGAATGGACACCTGCTGGTCCTGGGCGTAATCGTACTGGTTGCGCACCAGCAGACCGGCCACCGAACGCACGCCCTCGGCGAGATTGACGCCGAGGGCATCGGCGCGCAATTCGGCGCCCGAGACGCTGCTGATCGAGGCCGGCACATCGAACGCGGGCATCGCGATTCTGGTAGCCGTCACCACGATGTCCGCCAGACGCCGTGCGGGCGCGGCGCGCGCCGGGACGCCGCAGGCCGCCAGGGCCACAGCGGCGGCGGTGAGGCAGGCGATGCGAGCGTCAGACCGGCCTGGACCGGACCCGAGGGACAGGCGGTGTGTGGAGGACATGGCTACTCGTATTGTTCCGCTGACAGCGTCCGGCGAGGCACGCAGGTGCCTCAAGAATGGCTCCATAACGCTCATCCCAGGAGATTGTACCCGCCAGGTGCATAAGATTTCGGTCGCCGATGCTCTGGAGCCTTGGATTCCAGCCTGAGATGCGCCATTCGGCGGTTCCGCAACTCTCACCTCGGGTGAGAGTTGCGGAAGGGCAAAAGTGTTGGTATGAAA
>JBMFWZ010000100.1:0-10780 GCA_049964755.1 Steroidobacteraceae bacterium
CTTTGGAAATTTGAGTCAGAACTTCCGACTTGGTCGGAGCGCTACCCTTTTTCGCCATATTGCGCCACTCCTCGAATAAATGAATGTGCGTGCTGTTGTGCAGCGACGCAAAGCTAAGAATCGCCGCGGAAAATAGCACATAAGCGCACCTGCGCAATGGTTTTTTTTTGCATGCGCGAGTGTTGAAAGGGCTTTTTTCCAAGGGTTTTGCGTCGTGTACGGTTCGGCGGGTCAGATTTTGGCGAACCGCTGCGCCGCCGCCGCCGCCGCGTCCCGGATCAAAACCTCTTTGTCGCGGCTTTTCAGACCGCGGAGCAGCAAAACGTGCGTCTTAGGCACGCCAAGTGCATGCGCGAGAACGCGTACGAGTCGATCATTGGCGGCGCCGTCCACGGGCGGTGCGCTGACCCGCACAAGGAGTCTGCCGTCGCGCCACCCGTCGATGCCTTCACGCGAAGATCGTGGCTGAATCCGAATGAGCAGCACACAATCGCGGCCGCGAATTTCCAACCCGTTCCGAGCCTTGGCGGCGTTGGTTGATGTGTCGTGCATGGCGCGGTTCAGTTTCGCCACGCGCGCGGCGCCTCAGGTGCGCAGCAGGATCAGCAACGCCTGGATGAGGATGCACACCCACAGCGGTGACAGATCGATACCGGCGATCGCCGGAATGAGCCGGCGGAACGGGCGCAGGACTGGCTCGCACAACGTCGCGAGCAGGGACTGCAGGGGCGAGTAACCGCCGGGGGCGACCAGGCTGAGCAGTGCATAGAGGACGATGGCGTAAAAGTACGTCCACAGCCCCATGCGCACGATGTCGAGCGCGACCGCGTGTACCCAGAACCAGGGGCCCACGCGGATGATCCCCTCGAAGGCGAATTTTGCGGCGACCTGCAGCACGGCGAGTAGGGTGACCGCCACGACGGAGGCCGTATCGACCTTGCCGACCGGCGGCAGTACTCGCCGCAGCGGCATGATCAGCGGATTGGTGAGGCGGACGATCGCCTGGCAGAGCGGGTTGCGGAAGTCCGCGCGGACCAGCTGCAGCAGCAGTCGCGCCAGCACGACGAACAAGGCCAGTTCGAGCAGAGTTTCAATGATGTAGATGAGGGCGCTCATGTCGGTATCCGCAGGACCGCTCAGGCGGCCCCATACTGATCGGCCAGTTCCCGGCTGCGCTGCGCTGCCGCTGCGAGCGCGCGCGAGACAATTTGATCGAGGCCCGCTGCGGTGAAGGAGCGCAGCGCCGCCTCGGTCGTGCCGCCCTTGGAGGTGACCTCGGCGCGCAACTGGGCGAGATCGCCAGCGCCGCTGCGGGCGAGTTCGCCGGCGCCGTGCAGCGTCGCCACGCTCAGTGCGTGTGCGGCCTGCGCGCTCAGCCCGAGCGCGGTGCCGGCCTCGGCCATCAACTCAGCCAGCAGGAAGAAATAGGCCGGTCCGCTGCCGGAGAGCGCGGTGACCACATCGAGTGCTGCTTCGGACTCGACCCGGACCACCTCGCCCACCGAGCGCAGAACTTGCTCGGCGAGTTGAGCGTGCGCCGCGGTGATGCCCTCGGGGACGTACAGTCCCGTCGCGCCCGCGCCGAGCAGCGCCGCTCGGTTGGGCATCGCGCGCACCACCTGCGCCTCAGGCCCGCACCAGTGCTGCAGGGCGCTCACGCGGATGCCGGCGGCAACCGACAGCACCAGCGGACGGGTGCGCGCGAACGCCTCGGCGAGCGGTCGCAGCACCTCGTTCACGTGCTGCGGCTTCACCGCCACGACGATCACCTTGGCCGAGCGCACGGCGGCGGCGTTGTCGGTGGTGGCCGCGAGGCCAAATTCGCGCTCGAGCGCCGCACGGGCCGCCTCGGCGCGCTCGCCTACGGCGAGCCGCTCGGGGCGCAGACCCTGGCGCAACAGCCCACCGATCAGGGCGCGGCCCATGTTGCCGCCGCCGAGTACCGCCAGATCGAGGTGATTCATAGGCGGAGGATTGTAGCGGCTGGCGCGCGCCGCCGCGCTGCCTTCATGCGCGCGCCGGCCGCGCGCCGAACAGAGCGGTGCCGATGCGCACGATGGTCGAGCCTTCGAGGATGGCGCTCGGGAAGTCCGAGCTCATGCCCATCGAGAGCGTATCGAGCGCGGCGCCCTCGGCGTTCAGTCCGTCCCGCAGCCGCCGCAACTGCGCGAACCAGGCGCGCTGGCCCGCCGCGTCGCTCTGCGGCGGCGGGATGCACATCAGTCCGCGCAGACGCAGTCGCGGCAGCGTCGCGACCGCGGCGGTGAGCGCGGGCAGCTCCACAGGCGTCACGCCGGCCTTGCTGCTTTCGCCGGCGAGATTGACCTGCAGACAGATGTTCAGGGGCGGGGCATGGACTGGGCGCTGCTGCGCGAGCCGCTCGGCGATGTGCAGCCGATCGACCCCGTGCACCCATTGAAACCGCTCGGCGATCGGGCGGGTCTTGTTCGCCTGCAGCCGGCCGATGAAGTGCCAGGTGAGCGGCAGGTCCTCGAGCGCCTCGAATTTGTCGAGTGCTTCGTTGAGGTAGCTCTCGCCGAAGTCCGTGAGCCCTGCGGCGAAGGCGGCGCGCATCGCCTCGACGGGCTGGGCCTTGGACACGGCCAGAAGTGTGATGTCGGACACATTTCGTCCGGCGCTCGCCGCCGCAGCGGCGATCTCGGCGCGTACCGACCGTACGCGTTCGGGCAAATTCTGCGAAGCCCTTATCATATGGATGACCGAACCCCTCCGTTATACTGCAACGACCGGTCCGGCGCAGAACAGCGCCTCACCCGACTCCGCCACGGAGACCCGATGGTCGATATCGCGCAATTGCTGGCCTTCGCCGTGAAGAACAACGCCTCCGACCTGCATCTGTCGGCCGGCGTGCCACCCATGATCCGCGTCGACGGCGACATGAAGCGGATCAATATGCCGCCCCTGGCGCACAAGGAAGTGCACAGCATGGTGTATGACATCATGAACGACAAGCAGAGGAAGGCGTTCGAGGAGTTCTTCGAGACCGATTTCTCCTTCGAGATCCCGAAGTTGGCGCGCTTTCGCGTCAACGCCTTCAATCAGAACCGCGGCGCCGGCGCCGTGTTTCGCACGATTCCCTCGAGCATCCTCTCGCTCGATGACCTGAACGCCCCGAAGATCTTCCGCGACTTGTGCATGTTGCCGCGCGGACTGGTGCTGGTCACCGGGCCGACCGGCTCGGGCAAATCGACCACGCTCGCCGGGATGGTCAATCACTGCAACGACAACCGGCCCGATCACATCATTACGATCGAGGACCCGATCGAATTCGTGCACGAATCGAAGCGCTGCCTGGTGAATCAGCGCGAAGTGCACCGCGATACGCTCGGCTTCAGTGAAGCGCTGCGCTCGGCGCTGCGCGAGGATCCCGACGTGGTGCTGGTCGGGGAAATGCGCGACCTGGAAACGATCCGCCTGGCGCTCACCGCCGCGGAGACCGGCCACCTGGTATTCGGCACACTGCACACCAGTTCGGCCGCCAAGACCATCGATCGCATCGTCGATGTGTTCCCGGCCGCCGAGAAGGACATGGTCCGCTCGATGCTCTCGGAGTCGCTGCGCGCGGTGATCTCCCAGACGCTGCTGAAGCGCATGGGGGGCGGACGGGTCGCGGCGCACGAAATCATGATCGGCACCCCGGCGATACGCAATTTGATCCGTGAAGGCAAGATCGCTCAGATGTACTCGGCGATACAGACTGGCCAGGCCTCGGGAATGCAGACGCTCGATCAGTGTCTGGCGGAACTGCTCGCCAAGGGCCAGGTCAGCAAGGAAGAGGCCCGCTTCAAGGCCCAGAATAAGGACAGCCTGTGAGATTGCCCCGAGCGCCTCGACCATGAACTGCAGGGGTAATGCCTGATGCCCATGGACCGCGATCAAGCCATCAAGCTGATTCATGATCTGCTGCGGCGCATGGTCGAGCGCAAGGCCTCGGACCTGTTCCTCACGGCGGGCTTTCCGCCGGCGCTGAAGATCGATGGCGAAGTGCGACCGCAGAGCGAACGGGTGCTCACTGCCGAGCAATCCGCCACCCTGGTGCGCTCGCTGATGAACGACCGTCAGACACGTGAGTTCGACGCCACCAAGGAGAGCAATTTCGCGATCGCCCCGCCGGGCATCGGTCGCTTTCGCGTCAGCGCCTTCATGCAGCAGAGCGCCGCTGGCTGCGTGATCCGCATGATCAATGCGAAGATCCCGAGTTTCGAGGATCTGGACCTGCCGCCGATCCTCAAGGAGCTCTCGCTCTCCAAGCGCGGTCTGGTGGTGGTGGTGGGCGGTACCGGGTCAGGCAAATCGACGACGCTCGCGGCCATGATCGGCTACCGCAACGAGAAGACCCGCGGACACATCGTCACCGTGGAGGATCCGGTCGAGTTCATCCACCAGCACAGAGGCTGCGTCATCACGCATCGCGACGTCGGCGTCGATACCGAATCCTGGCAGATCGCACTGAAGAACGTGCTGCGCCAAGCGCCGGACGTCATCTACATCGGTGAGATTCGTGACCGCGAGACGATGGAATACGCGGTACAGTTCGCCGAAACGGGCCATCTGGTGTTCTCGACTCTGCACGCGAACAACGCCAACCAGGCGCTCGATCGCATCATCAACTTCTTCCCCGACGAACGGCGCGAGCAGCTGCTGATGGATCTGTCGCTGAACATCCGCGCTTTCGTCTCCCAGCGCCTGGTGGCACGTGAGAGCGGCTCGGGCCGCATCGCTGCGATGGAGATCATGCTCAACTCACCGCTGATTCAGGATCTGATCTTCAAGGGCGAGGTGGTGAAGATCCGCGACGTGATGGCGCGCTCGAACCGCCTCGGCATGAAGACCTTCGATCAGTCGCTGTTCGAGCTGTACGAGGCCGGATTCATCTCCTACGAGGACGCCTTGCGCAACGCCGACTCGAAGAACGAGCTGCGCCTGCGCGTGAAATTGGAGAGTCACCGTGAGGCTCCGTCTCTGGATGAGGGGAGCTTGGCCATCATGGACGAGCAGGAAGATCGGCCGTCATGAGTTCGCCATCCGGCGCCGAGCCGCTCGAGCCGGGGCCTGAGCCGCGCGCCGATGAGACGGCGCTGCAGATCAACGCCAAGCCACTGTTCAAGCTGATGGTCGAGCGGCGCGCGTCCGACTTGTTCTTTACCAGTAACGCGCCGATCAAGATCAAGATCGAGGGGCAGATCTACCCGATCAACAAACAGGTGCTGAGCCCGGCAATGGTGCGTCAGGCCGCGCTCGCGTTGATGAGTGCCGAGCAACGCGAGGAGTTTGCCCGCGAGCTCGAGCTCGATTTCGCCATCTCCGAGCCGGGCCTCGGGCGCTTTCGGGTCAACGTGTTCATGCAGCGTGGATCCCCAGCGGTGGTGCTGCGCTACATCACCGCGGAGATGCCGAGATTCGAAGCACTGGGGTTGCCCGAGGCGGTCGCGCATCTGGCCCAGCACAAGCGCGGCTTGGTGCTGGTGGTGGGCGCGGCCGGCTCGGGGAAGTCTACGACGCTCGCGGCGATGGTCAACCTGCGCAACGAGACCGCCTCTGATCATATCCTCACCATCGAGGATCCGGTCGAGTTTCTGCACACCAACAAGCGCTCGATCGTCAATCAGCGCGAGGTGGGCAGCGATACGAAGTCATTCGCGCGTGCACTGCGCGGCGCACTGCGTGCCGCTCCGGACGTGATCCTCGTCGGGGAGGTTCGCGACCGCGAGAGCATGGAAGCGGCGATTCATCTCGCCGGCACCGGCCATCTGGTGCTTGCGACGCTGCATGCGAACAACTGTGCCCAGACGCTCGATCGCATCATCAACATGTTTCCGCCCGAGCAGCACGCACAGATCTTTCTCGACCTCTCGCAGTACCTGCGCGGCATCCTCGCGCAGCGCCTGGTGATGGGCAAGGACGGACATCGAGTCGCGGCGGTCGAGGTGATGATCAATACCCCGCACATCGCCGACCTGATCAACAAGGGTGATGTGGTGGCGGTCAAGGAGGCGATCATGGCGAGCGCCGAGCAGGGCATCCGCAGCTTCGATGCGGCGTTGCACGAGCTGTACAGGCTCGGTCGGGTCGAGCTGGCGAACGCCCTCGCCAATGCCGACTCGCGTGCCAATCTCGAGGCGAAGATCAACTTCGGCTGATGCTCTGTGCGGCCCCGCAGAGGGCCGTCGCTCAGAACACCTGCAGCGCCTCGAAGACCGGCCCGTCGACGCACACCCGCTTCATCGCGTCTCCTTCGGCAGTACGCACCCGCACCGTGCAGCCGGCGCAGCCGCCCACGCCGCACGCCATGAACTCCTCGAGTGACACCTGACAGGGCACCGCGTAGCGGCGGGCGAGCTGAGCGGTCGCCGCCAGCATTGGGGTCGGACCGCAGGCGAACAGTTCCACCTCGGCGAGCGCCGCAGAGGGCAGGGAGCCGAGCCATTCCCCGGCGAGTTCGGTGACGTAGCCGTCGAAGCAGCCCGGGAATCCCGCTCGGCTCGAGAGCCGGCTCGGGATGTCCCACGCCTCGAGCAACGGCATGCTGGCGATGGTGCCGGCCGGCATGCCCGGCACCACCAGAGTGGAGGGACGGGGATGGAACGGGAAGGGAATCTCCGAGCCCATCAGCACCAGTGGCCGCCATGGTTCGGCGCTGGCGCGCAGGCGCTCGGCGAGGAAGATCATGGGCGGAATACCGACCCCCCCGCCGATCAGGACGGTGCGCGGCCGTTCGCGGTGCGCCGTGAACGGCCGGCCAATCGGACCGATGAGGCTGAGCGTCGCCCCCGGTGTGCGCCCGGCCAGGGCGCGCAGCCCGGGGCCGACGACCTTGTAGAGCACCTCGATCCAGCCGGCCTCGCGGTCGGCCCGCATGATCGACAGCGGCCGACGCATTGGGATGGTCGGATCGCAGGTCAGGTGCACGAAGTTGCCCGGCTCGGCCCGCCGGGCGCAGGCCGGTGCCTGCAGGCGCAGCACGAACTGCTCCCTCTCGTACGCACTCTGATGCACGATCCGTGCATCTTCCAGGTGCAGTGTGCCGCGGTCGGCGCGACTCATGCGGCGCTTCTCCAGCCGAGCACCTCGGCGAGCACCGCCATGCGCACGGCGACGCCGTTGCGCACTTGGTCGCGGATCACCGAGCGCGGACCGTCGGCGACGTCGGAGGCGATCTCGATGCCTCGATTCATCGGCTGCGGATGCATGACGATCGCATCGGGACGGGCGAGCGCGAGACGCTGGGGAGTCAGTCCGTAGCTGGCGTAGTACTGGTCCGCGTCGGGCAATTCAACCTGGGCCATGCGCTCCTTCTGGATGCGCAGCATCATCACCACGTCGGCGTGCGGTAGGCCGCTCTCGAGCTGCGTGTGGCGCGAGCACCCCTCGAATTCACCCGGCGGCGGCATCAGCGCCGGCGGCGCGACGATGCGCAGGTCGGGCACGCCGAGGGCTCGAAACACATGCCAGGCGGAGCGGGCGACGCGCGAGTGGCGCAGATCCCCGACGATCGCGATGCTCAGCGTATCGAAGCGCGGCTTGTGCTGGCGCACCGTCAGAGCATCGAGCAAGCCCTGGGTCGGATGGGCCACGTGCGCCTCCCCGGCCGAGAGAATGCTGACGTGATCGGCAACATGCGCCGCGACCGTCGCTGGCACGCCGACCTCGGCATCGCGAATCACCATCGCATCGACATGCAGCGACTGCAGGGTGTAGACCGTGTCGAGCATGCTCTCGCCCTTGACGCGCGAAGACAACTGCACCTCGAGGTTCACCACATCCGCCCCGAGGCGCTTGGCGGCGAGCTCGAATGACACGCGGGTCCGCGTCGAAGGCTCGGTGAACAGGTTCGCGACCGTGCAGCCCTCGAGCACCCGGCTCGCCGGCGGGCGTGCCCCGAGCGGACGCACGAAGCGCTCGGCCCGCTCGAGCAGCCGCTCGATGAGCGGGCGCGGCAGATCCTCCAGGGTGAGCAGATGGCGCAGCGAGCCGTCGGCGCGGAATTGACCGCTCATGCGGCCTCCGGGGGACGACCGCGCTGCGGCTCGATCCGCGACCGCCCGCAGATGGGCGGCAGTGTGGGGTTCATGGCAGTTCTTCTCCAGGCTCTCCGGACAGCCAGCGCTCGAGGATGACCGCAGCCGCCGCGCTGTCGATGTCTTCGCGCCGCACCCGCCGCCGCTCGCCGCGTGCGCGCCGTTCCTTCAGCGCCTCACCGGCCTCCAGGGAGGAGAAGCGCTCATCGATCAGACTCACGGGCAGCGCGAAGCGCCGCTTGAGCTCTTGGCCGAAGCGCCGCGCATGCGCCAGCAGAGCACCGGGGGTGCCGTCGGCATTATACGGGGCGCCGACCACCGCACGGTCGGGATTGAACGCGCGCATCTCACGCCCGATCGAGTCCCAGTCCGGTGCGCCCTCGCGCGCCGAGGCGGCCGGTCGCGGTGCCGCCCGGCCGGTGAGGGTATCGCCGGTGGCCATGCCGATGCGTCTGAATCCGAAATCGAAGGCGAGGACGCGCAGGATCGGTTCAGGCATGTCCGGCGATCGGGCTGAGCTGGCCGACGCTGATGCCGAGCAGGTCCCAGGCTCCGCTCCAGCGCTGCTCGAAGGGCAGTTCGAAGACCACGCGGGCATCGACCGGCACCGACTGCCACGCGTTCTGCAGGATCTCGCGCTCGAGCTGCCCGGAATCCCAACCGGCATAGCCGAGGGCGATGAAGGCATCCTCGGGACCTTCGCCCCGCGCCATCGCCGCCAGCACGTCGCGCGAAGTGGTCACCTGGATGGCTTCCGACACCCGGTGCGTGTGATCCCATTGCCCACCCGGACGGTGCAGCACGAACCCGCGGTCGGTGTGCACCGGGCCGCCGCGCAGCACGGGCTGCTCGGCGAGGCGCTCGCTCGAGGCCGTGAGCTGCATTTGCGAGAACACATCCGCCAGGTGCATCGGCAGGGGCTTGTTCAACACGATGCCGAGCGCGCTGCGATCGGTGTGCTCGCAGACGAGCACCACGGCCTGGGAGAAGTTCGGATCGGCCAGCGAAGGCATGGCGATCAGCAGGTGATTGGTGAGGTTGGCCACGGTGCCAGAGTCGCCCTGCGGGCCGCCGCGAGCACCCCCGGAGCCACTGGCTCGCCCAGGCTCGCCCTTGGGCGCAGCGTCACGGCCCGGTTTGCTGCTCTGCTCGCTCATGAGCTGAGTATGGGGATGGTGAGCGTGCGGCTCAAGGCATGCGTACCGAACCGCGCATCCGGCCGCCCTCGAACTGCCACTCGTAGGTGAAGCGCAGCATCCGGTAGCGCTGTGCGAGCGGGGGGGGGAACGGTTCGAAAGGGCTCGCCAGGTGCAAAATCGCGAGCGCCGCCTGATCGAGCGCCGGGTCGCCGCTCGAGCGGCGGATCACCGCGCGGACCAGCCGGCCGTCGGCGTTGATCGCGACCTCGATCACCGGGTTGGCGTGGGCCGACTGCCGCGCGGCCACGGGGAAGTTCAGCGTGCCGATCCGCTCGACCTTGCGCCGCCACGCCACCAGGTAGGGAGCGACGATCGCCGAGCGCGTATCGGGGCTGACCCACAGCGCCCGTTTCGGGCCGCTGAGGCGTACTGGGCCGTCCGCGCCCGCCCCGGGTGCGCCATCGGCGCCGGCGGCGAGCGTTCCGGCGAACGATCCGGGCGCGCTGCTGGTGCGGTATGTGACGCGAGTGCTCCAGGCGGTCGTGGTCAGGACCCGCTCGGACCCGCCGTGCGCCACAGGGCCGGGCGGCGTCGAGCGACGTCGGTGGCCCGCCGCGTTCGCGGGCATCCCGGTCCGCAGTGCCGGGGTGTTCGGCTGCACATCGTGGCGGGTATTGCCCGATCCGAGTTGCGTGCGCTGGGCGAGGTAGGCCGCTTTGGGGTTGTGCGCGGCGCTTGGCAATTGATCCGAGACCAGCAGTACGCGCAGTCCGGGCGCACCGCGCCCGGCGGCGAGCGGGCTGTTGAACGTCACTCCAAGAATGAGCAGTCCGTGCAGCAGCGCTGCCAGGAACAGCATCGCCATCAGCCGCTCGCGCGGGGTACGGGCGGCCTGGGCCGAAGCGGACGAGAGGCTCATCGGCGCACGATCAGTGCTCGGGGTGCGCCAAGCGCTGCTCGATCGCCGTCATCAGCAGACCGCCGATGTCGATCGGGTATTTCTTTTCGATTTCGCGGATGCCGGTCGGGCTCGTGACGTTGATCTCGGTGACGAACTCCCCGATCACATCGAGACCGACGAACAGCATGCCGGCTGCCGCGAGGGTCGGGCCGATCTCACTGGCCAGCCAATGCTCCCGCTCATTGAGCTGGCGCACTTCGGCGCGCGCGCCGGCGGCGAGGTTACCGCGATGGTCGTGCGGCAGCGGGATGCGTGAGAGCACATAGGGCAGCGGCTGGCCGTCGATCAGCAAGACGCGAGTGTCCCCGCCGGTGGCGATCTGCGGCAGGTAGCGCTGCGCGATCGCGAAGCGCTGGCCGTAATCGGTGAGCGTCTCGAACACTACGCCGCGATTCTTGTCTTGCGCCTCGAGCACGAAAATCGAGCGTCCGCCCATCCCGTGCAGCGGCTTGCAGACGATCTTGCCGTGCTCGGCGAGGAAGGCCGCCATGTCGCCCATGTCGCGCGTGATCAGAGTCGGGGCGCAGCACTGCGGGAACCAGGCCGTGTAGACCTTCTCATTCATGTCCCGCAGCCCGCGCGGGTGATTCACTACCCGCGCCCCCTGCAGCTCGGCCCGCTCCAGGATATAGGTCGTATAG
>JBMFWZ010000101.1:0-10516 GCA_049964755.1 Steroidobacteraceae bacterium
GAGATCGCGATCCTCGTCCGCCTCGATCTTCCGTTCAGTCCGCTCGAGAGCGTGCATCCGCGGTTCCCGCTCGGAAAGAGACTGAAGCTCGGCCCTGGCCCACATGATGGCCTCTGGGAGGGCGGGAAGGTCGGCTGCTCGAATCGCCTGCCATTGCTTTGCAGCTTGTGGCAGAGCGCTCAATTTCTCGACGGCCGTGGCGAGCAACGCGAGTCGATCGGCCGTCAACACCGTGGCGAGCACGTCCGGAACGTGTCGATACTGCGGGTGCTCGCTCACCGTCTTCCAGTCGAAGAGGTCGCGTGCGGTCAGTGTCCAGCCCCGGTAGAAGAGTTTTTTCGCAATGACCTCTTCGACAGGTTCGAGCGCAAACGGCAGTGTGGGGTCACACTCCGGTTTCCGGTTCAGCAACGAACCACTCACAATGAAGTCGATTTCCCCCTGCCGGTGTTTGAGTTTCACCCACGTGGCGTCTTCCTCGTAGCCGCTCAAACGATCCTCGAACGCCCAATTGAGGCGTGGCGTCAGGAATCCGATCCACTGAGCGTCATGGATGAATAAGTCAACGTCATCGCTCATCCGATGATCGAGGGCCAGCATGAGTCGCGTTCCCCCGCCCATCAGCGGATTCATGGACGCTCCACCCGCATGTTTCTCGGCATCCGCGGCAATCTCCGCTGCCAACGCCACGAGCTCGCGCCACGAGCCGTGTTCCTTGAATTCACGGATTTCTTGTTTGGTCATCACGCGGCACTTTCCCATGCCTTCACGCGGTGCATTCCGTTCGCCACGGTTTCCTGATACAGGGATCGGACCGTGAGCCACGTGCCACCGACCTGCAAGGCGGCCAATAAGATGGACTGCGGCGGGCACTCGACAAACAACGACATTAGGAGCGCTCGACTGAGATCGGACGCGATACTCCCTAATGACCCCGAGCGCAATGCGAGAGCCAGATCGGCCGTAGACAGCACACGACCATACGGCGCGTTCAAGTGCCCCGCGATCATTTCTAGATGAGATGTCCTCTTCGCTGTCACGTGGCAACTATACCACCGAGGAGCCACTGAGAGGGACCGCGGATGGACCTGGGCAACGAGCCCCCGCTGGGTGCAGAACCTGGCGGTCAAGCTACCGCGCAGCGGGGCGGCCGGGCTCACCGGCGTCCGTCGAACCGCCACTGCGCGGAGCTTCGTCGGTGGAGGTGTCGAGATCGTCTGAAGCTGATCTTCGGGTTGAGGCGCCGCACCGAAGTGGGCCCGCGCCGCGGAGAACTCCCGTAAGGCACCCTTTTTCGCTTGTGCCGGGAGACTCGTATGAGCGCATTCGTAGCTGACCCCTATGAAATCGGCCTCCTGGCTGCACTCGTGAAACGGATCCCGGAGGCGAATCAGCCGCCGGGGGTGTGCGAACTCAATGTCACTCAGGTCGCCGAAACCTTGGCGCGCGAGAACATCGCGAGCGTTCGGGCCGACCGCCCCCACGGGTACGTGTCCGGCATGCCGGAGGGGATTGGACGCGCCGGCCCGAATCTGCTCGATAAGGATGTCGTTGCACTTGCCGGCGATGCCGCGAGGGCGTTTTCAAATGCGATGCACGGCGAGCACCCGCGGCTCATCGTGCAGCCGGTCGCCGCCGCCGCACTGTCACGGTATCTCGACTATCAGTCCTGCGAGCATGCCGGATGGGAGCGGTCGGCGGCCCGTGCCGCGCTTGCGGCACTTGGGAGCTTCTCGAACGATGCCGGTCCCGATGGGCGCGAAGCGCCTTTGAAGATTGCACAGTCCGACTGGGGACTCCGTCCTCCGCTCCTGAAGGAACTCGAGGCGAAAGTCCTACCGGAGGCCGTGTCTCTCAATCGTGAGCAGGCCGTGCGTGACTACGCCCACGCCAGCGGGATGGGCAATTCCACCCGAGCGACGGAAAAGCCGTTTTGGAAACGCGACGGCGTGACGCTCATGTACCGCGACCGGCAGGCGTGGGTCTCTGAGGTGAATGGGCCCGGCCGCATCGCGATTGCGCTCGATGGTGTGTCGAACGTCATCGAGGTGGATTCTCGCCAGATCCGCGTGCAGTACGAGGGGCGGGATATGGCCTGGCTCGATGCGGATGCGTTCTTCGAGTCCCTTGCTAAGGAGGAACAACAGTCGGAATTGTTGGCACGGCTCGCGGCCTCCACGGTGACTCCGGGACGATACTCGCCGTCTGAGGTGATGAAGTCCGTGCAGCACGCCGCGGTGCTCGTCGGTTCGCACGCGGTCATCTTGACCGGTCGGGCGGATGACATCGAGTCGGTCGCACTGGCGGCACGCCTCGCCGAGTCCCCGGAGTTTCGCCGCATGATCCGCGAGGTCTACGGCGACGCCGAGCCCCATGCGGGGGCGGTCAACGGCAATCGCATCGAGTGGTTCGAGGGCATGCCCTCGCTCGTTTCGAAATCGGCCGGCCAGGTTGAGGACGGAACGGGGCAGGGGCCTCTCGTTGCGATTCTGACCGCGTTGCCGGGCTCGCGGGGCGGGGATGCGCTCGCCACGGCGCTCGCAATCACGGCCGAAACCGCGCGCATCCTGGATTCCCAAGCAGCGCAGTTGCATGACGGGCGTGGGCCGAATACCCCCGCTGTCCAAAACGCAGCCGAGGAGGGGGTCGCTCCGCTGCCGGGCGCGCGTGGAGGTGAGGAGAGTGCCGCTGCGGACCGCGGTCCGCAGGGACGGGATTTTCGTCAGGAGATCACCGACAAGATGGTGGCGGCACTCGAGGAGGGCAAGATCCCGTGGGAGAAGCCGTGGCGACAGGCCGTACGGCCCATGAACGGGCTCTCTGGTCACCGCTATCAGGGCATCAATCGCTTCATGACCATGCTGGTCGCCGCGGAGCACGAATATGAGGACCCGCGGTGGCTGACATTCAAACAGGTCGGTGAGGCCGGTGGTCACGTCCGCAAGGGTGAGCACGGAGTACCAATTGAGGTGTGGAAACCGAGACCCTTCTGGGAGCGCAAAGACGTCAAGATCACGCTGGAAGGAGCGCGGGCCAAGGTTTTCGGGGAGGGGCCAAGTGGTGTCGAGATTGGTGCGTCGGGCTATTCGAAGCGCCCCACGGGCACTGTGCATCCGAGTTCGCTTCGCGTCGAGCACGCCGGTAAGCCGCTTTCCTGGCGCGCGGCGCACGAGGTGCTCGATACCGCCACCGCCCGTGTCTTCACGGTCTTCAACGTCGAGCAGTGTGAGGGACTCGATCCCGAGAAGCTAAAACCCATTCCCGACCAAGGCCCGCCGATCGACGCGCACACGCGGGGTGAGTTTCTTATGGCGGCCATGCGCGCCGACGGCATCGTCTTTCAGAGCGGTGGCGACAGCGCATGCTATGTGCCGAGCCTTGACGCGATCAGGTTGCCCGCGCGTGATCGATTCCTCTCCCAAGAAGGTTACTACGCAACCGCCCTGCACGAGATCGGGCATGCCACTGGCGCCGCGCAGCGCCTCGCGCGGGAAGGTATCACGGGCGAACACCGCTTCGGCTCCGAAGCCTACGCCCGCGAGGAACTGCGCGCCGAGCTCGCGAGCGCATTCCTGTCGGCTGAGACTGGCATCGCCGGCTGCGCCGTGGCATCCCGGCCGGGTAGTGTCGAGTCAACCATCGAGAATCAACACAAGGCGTACCTTCAGAGCTGGGCCAAGGTGCTCAAAACCGACAAGAACGAGTTTTTCCGCGCCGCGAAGGAAGCCGGGGCGGCGGCGGATTACGTGCTCGCGCGGGAGCGGGAACTCGAGCAGGCACTCGGGCTTGGCGGCGTAACACCGCACCAGGCGAGGGTGCTCGAAGCGGCCTGTGCGCTGCATGGGTTGCAGGAGTGCGGTGGGGTGATTGACGGCCCGCACGGCGAGCTGCTGCGGATCGAATCCTCGGCATGCGGCGACGTTGCGCTCCGGGACCCCACGACACGCGAGCCACTGGGAACGGTTGCCGCAAGTGAGGCGGCGCTCGCGCGCGCGCTCGGCGAGCGAAAAAACGCGGTGCTCGATGACGCGGCGGCGCTCGAGGCGGAGGAAGGAGTTGAGCGATGAAAGGCAGAGAATTGGCAACGGTGCTGGCGGCGCTTCGTGTGTATCAGCAACAGTTGGAGATGAACGGTGGAGCCCCACCGCAGGATGTTGAGGACATTGCGACGAACGGGTTTGAATGCGAACCGATGTCAGTCGATGAAATCGATGAGCTTTGCGAGCGACTGAACATACAGTCTGCGCAGCCGCGCGCCCCTCAACCGGTGGCCGCTGCGGGTCCTGCGCGGTACCTGTACCGCCCGTTGCTGCGGCCGGCGGGCTTTGCAACGATGCCGGCGGGCCTGAAGTGGGATTATGTCGAGGCGCCGCGGGAAATCGCGCATCTGCGACCGAATCTCCCGGTCAGCGCTCATCGCTACGGGGTCATTGCTTGTGAGCGTGAACTCACGGAGAAGGAGCGCCACAACTTCGATCTCGAGCCGGTGCGCGAAGAGCGAACACCGGAAAGCGCCCGAGAGACCCGTGGCCTCGATGAGGGCATGGATGAGGATCTGGGAGAGAGCCGCTGATGGTGGACTACGGAAAGTTCATCACGTGGGCCGCGGAACACGGTGTTTTGATCGACCCGGCACGGTGCGTTGCCGACGGAAAGATTCACCGTGCGGATGCCGGCGAGCGTGAGCGGGACCGGGAGGATGCCTCATACCTGCTTTGGCCCGACGGCAATGGGTGGATCCGCAATTTCAAGGCTGGCGGTGAGCTGCATTACTTCCACGTGCGTAAACAGGGGCTCTCTCTTCCGCCACTCTCGGCGGCCGAGCGCGAGGAAATCCGCCGCCGTCAGGCCGAGCAGGCCGCCGCGCGTGAAGCGGAACATCGAGGCGCGGTCGAGGCCGCGCGAGCGGCGTGGACCGGCGCGCGGCCGGCCGACGGGCATCCCTATCTGCGCAATCCGACGCTTTGTGGGGCGGGCCTTCGCGCAGCATCCGAGCGAGCGGAGCTCTTGGTTCCCGTGCTCGGCTTTGACGAGTCTGATGTGCTCACGTGGCGCGGTCTTCAGAGGATTGCCGCGGATGGAACCAAGAAGTTTGCCCTCGGCACGCGCCCGCACGGTGCCTTCGCCATGGTCCCCTGCGGGGATGACCCGCTGATCGGCACTGAAGCGCTGCGCGCGGCGGAGCGCTTCATTCTGTGCGAAGGCATTGGCACGGCGCTCGCGCTGCATCAGGCGACAGGGCTTCTGGTCGTCGCCGCGCTCTCTGCTGGGAATCTGCCGGTGCTCGCGCGCGCGATCGCGGGAAAGGTCACGGCTCAGGTGGTGGTCTATGCGGATGCCGACGGTCTCACGGTCCGAAAAGAACAAAGTTTGATCGGTCAGCGCATGGCGGCAGAGGCGGCGCGGGTTTTCGGGGGACGAGCGCGCGTCGCGGTGCCCGCACGGTCGAACGGGGTAACGCCTCCTGGGTATGACGCTCGGGATCAACTGCGCGACGGCGACAGCGATGGGATCGCCGCCGCGATCGATGGTGCGCTGCCGCCGGAACTCATCCGCCTGCCGACCCTTGCAGAGGGCACACCAGGCGTGGGGGTTGCCCCCCATCATGGGCCTGTGCTCTGCGCTGGGGACCGGGAAGCCGACGAAGAGCGTGAAGAATGTGAACTCGCCCGCTGAGTGTGAGGGAATCATGGCGAAAAAGAGTGAAGACGAAGAGCTGATCGATGAAGTCAAGGAACGTGCGGCGTTCATGGTCGGCTGCGAACCCGGTCACCACTGTGCCGTCCTCGATTTGGGGATAGAGGAAACCCGTGAGGCGGCGTGCCGGAGTTTGGCCGCGGCGAGTGCGTGTTTGAACGCCCGTCCGGGCGAGCCCACGGGGCTGCAGGTCATCCGGTCCCTCTCGAGCGGTGTCTACACCGGAATCGCGTTCGGACCCTATGACACGGCGGCCGAAGCGGCGGGCGCGTCCGAGCGTGCCGCGGCGGCACTCGCAGCGCACGCGGATAAAGTGCGACGTGAAAAGCAAGCTCTGCAGGAGGCGGAGGTACGCCAAGAGATCGATGCGGCGACGGCGGCCGAGGCCCACGCAGCGGAGCTGCGCGCCATTGAGCAGGAGACGGAACAGCTTGCCGCCGAGGGCGTCGCGGAGGCCGAGGTGGATCTCGGCCGGTAATGGAACGGCCGACCTTGTACGCCGAGCGGCCACCGCAGGTGTGCTCGTGGCTCATCTTGATTCGAAGATGCCGCCGCAGCTCTCGCGCGCGCTGCGGGGGGTGCTCGAGGCCGAGATGATCGCGGATCGGGTGTCGAGGAGAACTGCGGCGAGGAGGAGCGAGTGATGGATGCTTGTGACCTCGGGCGGTAGGCACGAGCTGCGCGATGGGAGGGGCCCTGGCCGCGGAGAAGAGGGGAGAGGCACCCATTCCCTTCTGTGCCGGGAGACCGCCATGAATGATCAGATCGCTGAAAGCGCGAAGTCTCGCCCCGTCGTCTCGGCCGCAGCACCGTATCCGGCGCCAGACAAGACGTACGGCTATTCCCGACTCTTCGGGACGTTCTACGAGCGAGGAAGCGCGCTCGAGCAGCGAATCAATGCTGCCAAAGCGTCGATGGGCGAGAGCGCCGTGAAACATGGCTACACGTCACTGACGCCCGCCGCGCGCGCGGAGGTTATCGGAACGGAGCTCGTTCGCGATCCGGTTACGGTGTGCGGAATCTTCGAAGGCGCCGGATTCTATCGTCATGAGGCGAGTGGTCAGGAGTACGTGCGCGTGCGGCTGCGCAACGAAGACGGCCTGTCGTCCGTGTCGGTCGCGCTCGATAGCGATTTGGGCAAGTCCATGGTGCGTCACTTGGCCAACCCGGAGGTGAAACTGGGTGCTCCGATGTCGTTGCAAGCGTTCGCCAGCACGCGCGTTTCCGAGCTTGACGGGCGGCCGTTCGCAAACCACGCGGCCGCGATGTGGCAGGGGGCGAGAAAGATCGAGGGGATTTCGAAAGACACGCTCGAGGCGACGAAGGGAGAGATGCGTGCGAGGTTCGCGGCGGTCGGAATCGACGCGAAGACAGCCCGCGCCGCGCTCTACCGGCTCGAAGCCGATTGGCATCGGGATCGCTTGCGCGAGGTGACGGCCCGTCTCGATGGCCGTGAGGTAAGCGAGTCGGCAAAAGCTGCCAACAGGGCCAAAGACCCTTCAGCGCGGGAAGTGGGCGAAGAACAGGACGACGAGCACGACATGGGTCGGTAGGCGCGGCCCGCGCGGTCGGCCCAGTGGGAAGTGCAGCCCCCAGGGCCCATGTTGAGGAGAAGCATTGCGAGGCACCTATTTCACCGATCCCCTCGGATCGGGTTTGTGCCAGGAGAGTGAGTATGAGTAACGAGCAAAACGCTCCCGCCGGGGGCACTTCCGCAGGGAAGACCGAGTCTCAGCCGAAGGACTGGCTGCGTGGCAACCTCACCGCCGATCCGCGTCTGAATAAGACGAATGACGGCACGCCGGTCGTGAACTTCCGCATCGCCGTGAACCACGGTCAGGGCGAGGAGAAGACGACTACATTTCACAACGTGTCCGCGTTCGGAAAGGAAGCGGAAGCCGCGGCGGCGACCTTGAAGAAGGGCGATCACGTCCGCGCCGTGGGTCGCCTCGCCGACGACAGCTACGAGAAGGACGGCGTGACGCACGAGGCGCAGAAGCTGAACTCGGATACGGTTCAGCGGGGCACCTACAACAAGGACAACAGGGAGTGGAGCTGGGAGACCGTCTTCAAGCGCGATCCGTACAAGCCGAAGGAGACCAACAAATCCCAGGAGTCCCCCGCGCAGGAGGCGGGCAGCGACCAGGAGGAGGAGCAGGACCTCGGTCGCTAGAGCCGGTGTCGCAGGTACTGGCCGCAGGCCGGTACCCGGCACGAGACAGCGAGTACGGTGGCGCCGCGTGAGCGGCGCCACCGATTTCCGTGCGTACTGTTGGAGTATTCGTGAACAGAGTAATCGGTCAGGCTGGTATATCCCGTCGGAATGGAGCGCTTCGAGCGCTCCTCATCGATGCGCGTGGCGTGCTGGTGAGTACGCTGCGGCAGAGGTTCAAGAACGAAATCTGCAACGTCGAGGAAGGCAAGCGGCCGAAGTGGCTCGCGCCGCCGATCTACCCGGCGCAGGCGCTCGATGTGGCGGCTCTCCTGATCGATACGGCGCTCGCGGTGCTCGATGCGCAAGAGCACCCGCACGATGCGGTTATGACCGGCTGCGCGGCGCTCAATCTGAAGTCCCTCGGCGCACTGTGGCCGGAATCGGGATATTTCGAGTTTGTGGACGCAGATTCCATTGAGTCCCCGGTCGGCACGCGCCAAGTCGTATTCCGGCCGTGGCATAGCCGCTGAACGGGACTGTGCAGTCCCGCGCGGGTCCTGCGGACGGCAGCGGGCTGTGCCTTGGCATGGGGCCCTGGCCGCGGAGAAGAGGGGAGAGGCACCCATTCTCCATCTGTGCCGGGAGCTGAGTCATGTCATCGCATATCTGTGATCCCTACGAGCACGGGTTGCTCGCCGCGCTCGTGAAGTCCCTGCCGCTCGAGCGACAGCCGAAGTCCGTGCGCGCAATGAGTCCAGTCGCCGTCGCCAAGGCGCTCGCGCAGGAGAATATTGCGAGCGTGTCGTATTCGCATCCCGGTCGTAGCAAGACCAAGGCCGATGGCGTATCCGGACCCAATCTGCTCGACGAGGATGTCATGAAGCTCGCCGAGGCGTCGGCGCTGTGTTTTGCGCGAGCGCTCGCCTCGCTCAAAGTGCTCGTCGATGAGAACATCGTCGGCACCAGGCCGCAGCTTGCCGTGACGCCGGAATATGCCGCCGTGCACGCGAAGTATGTGAGCGAGCAGTCCTGCGCACATCCAGGGTGGAAAGACTCCATCGCGCGCAGTGTCTGTCTGGCGATGGAGCGCGACGCTGAGCACCTCCCAGAATGGAATGCGGTACGGCGACTCGAAAGGGAAGCGGATCAGTGGGGCTTCTCCGAAGCCGTGTGGGGAAAATTGGGCGACGGCTTATTGCCGGAAGCGCTCGTATCCGAGCGCATCGAAGCCGAAGGCGAATGTGTGCTTGCACGTGCGCGGCTGCGATATCCGATCTATGGCTACTGCATCGTCGACCGCGATGGCTCGAGAGGACCATTGGGGGTGGTGCAGGATCCGAAGCATTGCGCACAAATCGCGGTACGCATGAATGACGCGCGAGACCCGGCGGTCAATGGCCCGTATCGCATGGTTGAAATGCGAGCCGTCCCGGCCCATGAGCATCCGCCGTTTGGACGCGACGAGCACACCCTGGGCTACGGCATCGTCTCGACCGATTGCCCCCTTGTCCAAACCGGGGATGGGCGTACATCGGGCGAGTTGATTTATGAGGGACTCGCAGAGGTACTCGAAGCCGTGCGATTGCACAATGTGGATGCCACGGGCGATCTCACCGGGACGAAAGGTCCGTGGTCGGCGGTTGAACTGCGCGCGGTTCCCGTCGAGGCGCGACGGATCCGTGAATTTGCGCAGCCCGATGTCGCCGATCTCGATATCGTCGGGGCGCGCGGCAAGGTCTTGGGATTGCGGGGTAGCGAAACTCCGCGCATCGTCGGCACGCTGGTGGGAGTTGCGCAGAAAGTCCGGGCGCTCGCGATTCGTGAAGATGACGGGCTCGTGACGACACTCGTTGCCCCGGATGGCAATTCGCTCGCGAACTTCAAGGGTCTCTTTGGCAAAGCGGCGAGCGCCGGGCACTGCACGGTGCACGGTGCATCCACCGAGGGTTTGGAGTCCATCACGGCTGCGGTGTGCGAGCGGATCGGCGAGCGCATCGACCTTCAAGTCATGAGCCCGACGACCGTGCTGGCGACGCTCGGCGATTCGGTTTACGAGGGACGCGCGAGCGCGCCGCCCATTCCCTGGGAGTCGCTCCCGACGCTGCGTTTTGGGGCTGGCGATCACCTCATGGGAGAGGTGCTCGGGGTCCATCACTTCCCCGAAACGAACGCGAACGGCAAACCCTACACCGCCGCGGTGGAGATGCATCTCGGCCATCCGCTGGTGCGCAAAGACCCGGATACTGCATTGGGAGCGCTGGTCAACGCGCAACCGGTGCTGGTGGTCGCTGATACGCGGGCGGCGCGGTGGCGCAGGCCCGATGGGGATCTCGCCGAGCTCGCAGAGGCAAAACCCGGCGATCTGATCGATGTGCGAATGGATGTGGACGGTAAGACGCTCGCCGTTCGCACTGTCGCGTTTGAACTCGGCTCTGACGGATCGATTCGCTGCGCGCGGGAAGAATCCGCAGCACCGGCAATCACGTCCCCCGAGGAAGACGCTGGACGCGAGGACGGCGAGGACGAGGATCTCGGCCGATGAGCGCGTCAGGGCAAACCCATGATTTTGGCCGCGGGCCGGTGCCGGCGCACCGACATCGCAATCCTGACGGAACGACGGGCGGGTGGGTTGCGGATACCGCCCGGGTCGCCGACACCGCGCAC
>JBMFWZ010000102.1:0-10431 GCA_049964755.1 Steroidobacteraceae bacterium
CTCGGTGCGCGGCTTTCGCGAGAGCTGGCTCGGCCCGCGCGATCAGTTCGGCAACCCCTACGGCGGCAACTTCGACATCATCAGCCAGAACGAGCTGCTGCTGCCGATCCCGGCGAAGTGGCGCCAGACGGCCCGCGTCAGTCTGTTCTTCGACATGGGCAATGTGTTCTATACCGGCAGTCGGGTGAAGTTCTTCGAGCCGGACAACGTCACTCCGGTGTACTACCACCTCAACGGCTGGGGCTCGCTGAAGCGCTCGGTGGGTCTGGCGGTCGAGTGGCTCTCGCCGATGGGGCTGTTCCGCTTCAGCTACGGCGTGGCCCTGAACGCCTCGCGCAACCTGGCCAATCCGAACGTCTGGCAGGACCAGACGAGCGGCTTCCAGTTCACGGTCGGACAGGCCTTCTAGCCGGCCGTCCCCGGGGGGGCGGGCATCCGCGCCCCGGTGGTGGTAGGATGGTGCGCTTAAGCCGCCCCCGAAGAGGGGCGGATGCGCATTAGATTCATCATTTTCCCTGAAATTTTTCGAGGTAGGTGTCCGTGAAGCGCTTGAGCAGAAGCCATTCAGTCGTTTGGATGATCGCCGCCGGTTTGCTGGTGACGGGGCTGGCCACCGCGAGCGTGCGGGCTGCGGCCATGAAGATCGGGGTGGTCAACTACGGGGTGCTGGTGCAGTCCTCCCCCCAGTACAAGGCCGCCATCACCGCCCTGCGCGCGGAGTTCCTGCCGAAGCAAAAGGCGCTGCAGGCCGAGGCGAAGACCCTGCAGCTGAAGCAGCAGAAGCTGCAACGCAACCAGGCCACCATGACCCAGGATCAGGTCGCCCAGGCCGAGCTCGACCTGCGCGAGAAGGTCGAGTCGTTCCGCCAGGAGTCGGGCAAGGTGCAGGAGGCGCTCAATACGCGCCGCAACGAGCTGTTCACCAAGGTGCAGAACTCGATCGCGATGATCGTGCAGAACTACGCCAAGCAGCACGGCTTCACCCTGGTGATGATGAACGACGGGGTGATTTACGCCGATCCGGCGCTGGATCTGACGCCGTCGATTCTGCGCATTTTGAAGGCCTCACCGGCCAAGTAACCGCCGCGCCATGAGCGTCTCGATCGGGGAGCTCGCAGTCCGGTTCGGCTGCGAGCTCAGAGGCGATCCGGGCGTTGAGGTCGAGAGGGTGGCGACGCTGGCCGATGCCGATGCGCAGTCGGTGGCCTTCGTCGCCAATCCCCGCTACCGGACCCAGCTGGCGACAACGCGAGCTGCGGTCGTGGTGCTCGATGAGGCGAGCGCTGCCGGGTGCCCCTGCGCGGCGCTGATCAGCGCCAACCCCCACGCCACCTTCGCGCGCATCGCCGCGGTGCTGCACCCGGCCCCTGCGGGGGCCCCGGGTGTGCATCCCTCGGCCATCGTCGCGCACGGCGCGCAGATCGATCCCACCGCGCACATCGGAGCACTCTGCGTCATCGGCGCAGGGGCTCGGATCGGCGCGCGCGCCTATATCGGGCCGCAGTGCCTGATCGAGGACGGCGTGCAGGTGGCGGCCCATGTGCGCTTAGTCGGGCGGGTCACGCTGTGCCGCGGCGTGTCCATCGGGGAGCGCACGGTGATCCAGCCGGGCGCCGTGCTCGGCGGGGACGGCTTCGGGTTCGCGCAGGATGAGGGCCGGTGGCTGAAGGTGCCGCAGACCGGGGGCGTGCGGATCGGGGTCGATGTCGAGATCGGTTCCAACACCACCATCGACCGCGGTGCCATCGAGGACACGGTGATCGAAGAGGGTGCCAAACTCGACAACCTGATTCAGATCGGCCACAACGTGCACATCGGCGCGCACACCGCGCTCGCCGCCTGCGTCGGGGTGTCCGGCAGCACCACCATCGGGCGCCGTTGCATGATCGGCGGGCAGGTCGGCATCGGCGGGCACCTGACGATCTGCGACGATGTGATGATCACCGGCTGCACCATGGTCAGCCATTCGGTGAGCCGCCCCGGCGTATACTCCGGCGGCATTCCGCTCGAGGAGGCGCACACCTGGCGCCGCTTAGTCGGGCGATTCAAACGCCTCGAGACGCTCGCTACGCGGCTGAAGTCACTCGAGCGCCGCTCGGGCTCCGCTGAGGATCTGGACGAGAACGATGACTGAAGCGCAAATCGACATTCACGGCATTCTGAAGCTGCTGCCGCACCGCTACCCGTTCATGCTGGTCGATCGCGTGCTCGAGTGGCACGCCGGGCAGAGTATCCGGGCGTTGAAGAACGTGACGTACAACGAGCCGTTCTTCCCCGGACATTTCCCGAGCCGCCCGGTGATGCCCGGGGTGATCATCATCGAGGCGATGGCGCAGACCGCCGGCATCCTCACGTTCCTAAGCGCTGACCTCGTGCCGCACGAGGACAGCCGATTTTATTTCGTCGGCATCGACAAGGCGCGCTTCCGCAAGCCCGTCGAGCCGGGGGATCAGCTGCTGCTCACCGCCACCGTGGATCGCCGTCTGCGCGGTATCTGGCGCTTCTCGACCCGTGCGCTGGTCGGGGACAACGAGGTGGCTCACGCGGAGATCATGGTGACGCCGGAGGCCGGCAAGTGATCGATTCGCATGCCATCGTCTCGCCGCGGGCGCACCTCGCCGCGGATGTCTCGGTGGGGCCCTTCAGCGTCATCGGCCCCGACGTCGTGATTGGCCCGGGCACGGTGATTGGCCCGCACGTGGTGATCAACGGCCCGACCACCATCGGGGCGGACAACCGGATCTTCCAGTTCGCCTCGCTCGGGGATGCCCCGCAGGACAAGAAGTATCGCGGTGAGCCGACCCGACTGGAGATCGGCGATCGCAACGTGTTCCGCGAGAACACCACCGCCAATCGCGGCACGACCCACGACCGCGGTGTGACGCGCATCGGCAACGACAACCTGTTCATGGCCTACTCGCACATCGCGCATGACTGCACGGTCGGCAGCAACGCGGTGTTCGCCAACTGCGCGGCCCTCGGCGGGCATGTGCAGATCGGCGACTGGGTGATCCTCGGCGGGCTCACCGCCGTGCACCAGTTCACCAAAGTCGGCGCGCACGCCTTCCTCGCCGGCGGGGCCATCGTCACACGCGACGTGCCGCCGTACGTCATGGTGGCCGGCAACCCGGCGGCACCGCACGCTGTGAACAGCGAAGGGCTGAAGCGGCGCGGGTTTACGCCCGCGCAGGTGCGCAACATCCGCGACGCCTACCGCACCGTCTATCGCAGCGGACTGCGTCTGGTCGAGGCGCTCGAGCAGCTCGAGGCCGATGCGCCCGAGCGGCCCGAAATTGCGCTGTTCTGCGCCTTCATCCGCACCTCCGGCCGCAGTATCGTTCGATGACCGCCTCGCCGCTGAGTGCGTGCGAGGCCACCCTTGCGCGCCCGGCGCTGCGTGTGGCGATCGTGGCCGGGGAGGCCTCGGGCGATCAGCTCGGCGCGGCGTTGATCGAGGCGCTGCGCGCGCGGGTCGGGCACTTGGAGTGCTTCGGGGTGGCCGGACCGAAAATGCAGGCCGCCGGCTGCGAGGCGTGGGAGCAGGCCGAGGTGCTCTCGGTCATGGGTTTCACCGACGTGCTGCCGCATCTGCCCCGGCTGCTGCGTCTGCGCGGTGCACTCATCCGTCGCTTCCGTGAGGCGCGCCCCGACGTATTCATCGGCATCGATGCCCCAGCATTCAATCTGGGTATCGCTCAGCGTTTGCATGCCAAGGGGATTCCCACAGTGCAGTACGTCGCGCCGCAGGTGTGGGCCTGGCGCCAGAGCCGAGTGCACAAGATCGGCCGGGCCTGCGACCTGGTGCTGTGTCTGTTGCCGTTCGAGACCGACTTCTACACCCGCTACGGGGTGGATGCGGCGTTCGTCGGTCACCCGCTGGCCGATCAGATCCCGCTCGAGATCGATCGGGCCGGGGCGCGCGCCGCGCTCGGACTGCCGGCCGAGGCGAGCGTCGTGGCGCTGTTGCCGGGCAGCCGGATGGGGGAGGTGGGTCGGCTCGCAGCGGACTTCCTCGCCGCGGCGGCCTGGATCGCCGCGCGCCGGCCCGAGGTGCGGTTCGTAGCGCCGATGGCGAGCGTCAGTGCCCGCGAGCTGTTTCTGAGCAAACGAGCTGAAGTGCCTGATTGTCCAGAGATTTTGATCACCGATGGACAGGCCCAGCGCGTCCTGGCCGCCTGCGATGGTGCGCTGGTGGCCTCGGGAACCGCTACACTGGAAACGCTGCTTTCGCGGCGCGTGATGGTCGTGGCCTATCGGCTGGGCGCGATGACGGCATTTCTCCTGCGGCGGCTGCGTCTGGTGAAAGTCCCGTATTTCTCACAACCGAATCTGCTGCTCGGGCGATCGTTCGTGCCCGAGTTCCTCCAAGAGGGCGTCAACGGTCCGGCGCTCGGTGAGGCGCTGCTGAGGCATCTGGAGGATCCGGCCTACGGGCAGACGCTGGCGCACGAGTTCGACCGCGTGCACCGCGAACTGCGTTGCGGGGGTGCGGGCCTCGCCGCGGATGCGATCGTGCGCCTGGTGGGGCGAGCTCGCGAGGCGCGCGCATGAGCGTCGTGAAGTGGACCGCCGGGGTCGATGAGGCCGGCCGCGGACCGCTCGCCGGACCGGTCATCGCCGCGGCGGTGATTCTCGATCCGGCCCGTCCGATCGAGGGTCTGGCCGATTCCAAGGCGCTGAGCGAGGCGGCGCGTGAGCGACTCGCCCCGCTGATCCGCTCGCGCTCGATCGCCTGGGCGATCGGCAGCGCGGAGCGTTCCGAGATCGATGCGATCAACATTCTCGAGGCCACGCTACTGGCCATGCGGCGTGCGTTGCTCGCACTGGCGGTGCGTCCGGCGCACGTGCAGATCGACGGCAACCGCGCCCCGAAGCTCACCGATCTTCACTGCAGCGTCGAGACCGTGGTGCGCGGCGATGCGACCGTGGCGGCGATCGGTGCGGCCTCCATTCTCGCCAAGACCCACCGCGATGCGCTGATGCGCGAGTTGGATACGACCTGCCCGGGCTACGGCTTTGCCCGCCACAAGGGCTACGGCACCGCGGCGCACCTGGCGGCGTTGAGCCGCCTCGGGCCCTCGTGCGAACATCGTCTCTCGTTCGCCCCGGTGCGCGCCGCGGCGCGCGCGCGCAGCTGAGCTCATGAGCGGCGGTTTCGTCCATCTGCGCCTGCACACCGAGTACTCGCTGATCGACAGCGTGGTGCGGGTGCCGGAGTTGATGACGGCGGTGGGCGAGGCCGGCATGGCCGCGGTGGGCCTGACCGATCAGTGCAACCTGTTCGCGATGGTGAAGTTCTATCGCGCCGCGCTCGAGCGGGGCGTGAAGCCGGTGATCGGCGTCGATCTGTGGGTGCGCGAGGGCGCCGAGCACCAGGCGCCGAGCCGCCTGACGCTGCTCTGTCAGTCGCAGACCGGTTATCGCAACGTGACGCGCCTGGTGAGCCGCGCCTACCTCGAAGGTCAGCAGCGCGGTGTACCGATGCTCGAGCGCGAGTGGCTCACGGCCGAGGCGCTCGAGGGACTGATCGGGCTGTCCTGCGCCGCGGAGGGCGATGTCGGGCGGGCGCTCGCCAACGGGCGCAGCGCCGATGCCGAGGCGGCGCTCGAGCGTTGGCTCACGCTGCTTCCGCAGCGCTACTACCTGGAACTGCAGCGCCTCGGTCGGCCCGGTGAGGAGGCCTACATCGGCGCGGCCGTGGCGCTCGCGGCGCGCCGCTCCGTGCCGCTCGTGGCCACCAACGATGTGCGTTTCCTCAAGCGCGAGGACTTCGAGGCGCACGAGGCGCGCGTGTGTATCCACGAGGGACAGCTGCTCGCCGATGCCGCCCGGCCGCGCCGCTACAGTCCCGAGCAGTACCTGCGCACCCCGCAGGAGATGAGGGCGCTGTTCGCCGATCTGCCCGAGGCGCTGGAGAACACCGTCGAGATCGCGCGGCGTACCTCCCTGGTGCTCGATCTGGGCAAGCCGCGCCTGCCGCCCTATCCGGTGCCGGGCGAGATGAGCACCGAGGCGTTCCTGCGCGCCGAGTCGGCCGCTGGGCTGACGCGCCGGTTGGCGGAACTCGCCCTGAGCGCGACGCCGCCGCAACCGGATCCGTATCACGAGCGGCTCGAGCGCGAGCTCGATGTCATCTGCCAGATGGGGTTCGCCGGCTACTTCCTCATCGTCGCGGACTTCATCCGCTGGGCGAAGGGCAACGGCGTGCCCGTCGGTCCCGGCCGCGGCTCGGGCGCCGGCTCCCTGGTGGCCTACTGCCTGGGCATCACCGATCTGGATCCTTTGCGCTACGAGTTGCTCTTCGAGCGGTTCCTGAACCCCGAACGCGTCTCGATGCCCGACTTCGACGTCGATTTCTGCATGGCCGGACGCGATCGCGTGATCGATTACGTCGCTCACCGCTACGGACGCGAGCGCGTCTCGCAGATCATCACGTACGGCACCATGGCGGCCAAGGCGGTGGTGCGCGACGTCGGCCGCGTGCTGGGCATGAGCTACGGCTACGTCGACAAGATCGCCAAGCTCATTCCCTTTGAACTCGGCATCACCCTCGATGAGGCGTTGGAGAAAGAGCCGGAGCTGAAGACGCTCTACGACACGGAGGAGGAGATCCGCACGCTGATCGATCTGGCCCGCTCGCTCGAGGGCCTCACACGTAACGCCGGCATGCACGCCGGCGGCGTGGTCATCGCGCCCTCGGTGCTGACGGACTTCACGCCACTGTACTGCGACGAGGCCGGTGGGAGCCTGGTGACGCAGTTCGACAAGGACGACGTGGAGGCCGCCGGGCTCGTCAAGTTCGACTTCCTCGGCTTGCGCACCCTCACCATCATCGACTGGACGATCAAGTCGATCAACGCCAAGCGCGCCGAGCGTGGCGAGCCGCTGCTGGACATCGCCAAGATCCCGCTCGATGACGCGTTCACCTACGAGCGGGTGTTCAAGAGCGCGCAGACCGTCGCGGTGTTCCAGTTCGAATCCGGCGGCATGCGGCGGATGCTGAAGGATGCCAAGCCCGATCGCATCGATGATCTGATCGCCCTCGGGGCGCTGTACCGGCCCGGTCCGATGGACCTGATTCCCGAGTACATTGCCTGCAAACACGGCAAGAGGCCGGAGTATCTGCACCCGCAGATGGAGCAGGTGCTCGGTGTCACCCACGGGGTGTTCGTCTACCAGGAGCAGGTGATGCAGATCGCCCAGCGCCTGGCCGGCTACACTCTGGGGGGGGCGGATCTGCTGCGCCGCGCGATGGGCAAGAAGAAGCCCGAGGAGATGGCCAAGCAGCGCGGGGTGTTCCTCGCCGGGGCCACCGCGCGCGGCATCCCGGCGCATACCGCCAACGCGATCTTCGATCAGATGGAGAAGTTCGCCGGCTACGGTTTCAACAAATCGCACGCCGCCGCGTACGCGCTGCTGTCGTATCAGACGGCCTATCTGAAGGCGCACTTCCCGGGCGAGTTCATGGCCGCGGTGCTCTCGGCCGACATGGATCACACCGACAAGGTGGTGACTCTGATCCGCGAGTGCGCCGAGATCGGCCTGACGGTGCTGCCCCCTGATGTGAATCACTCGCAGTACGCCTTCACCGCCGAGGGACGCACGATCCGCTACGGCCTCGGCGCGGTGCGTGGCGTCGGGCAGGGCGCGGCCGAGGCGCTGATCGGGGAGCGCGAGGCGCGCGGAGCGTTTGCGAGTCTGGAGGATCTGTGCCGCCGGCTCGATCTGCAGAAGCTCAACCGTCGCGTGCTCGAGGCGCTGCTGCGCTGCGGCAGCGCCGATGCGCTCGGGCCGAACCGCGCCACGTTGATGGAGCGGCTGCCGACGGCGATGCAACTCGGCGAGCAAGATTCACGCGCGAGCCGCGCCGGCCAGGACGATCTGTTCGGGCTCGCCGCGCCCGAGCCGAGCGCGCCCGTCGCCGCGAGCGGTGCGGAACTGCCCGAGTGGCCGCAGTCGGTGCGCCTCGCCGGGGAGCGCGAGACGCTCGGGCTGTATCTGACCGGACATCCGATCGGCGCGTACGAGTCGGGACTGGCGCGCCTGGTGAGCCACCGCATCGGGGATCTGATCGGCGAGCGGCCGATGCTCGGTGGCGAACCGATGCGCGGGCGCGGCGGGCGCACCGTCACGGTCGCTGGGCTCATCGACGAGGTGCGCAAGCGCGGCCCGCGCACGATCCTCACGCTCGATGACAGCACCGGGCGGATCGAGGCGAGTCTGTTCGAGGAGCAGTACCAGCAGTTCAAGGCGCTGATCAGCAAGGATGCGCTGGTGATCGCCGAGGGGCAGTTGCGCTTCGATGAGTTCTCCGACGGCTGGCGGATCGGCGTGCGGCGGCTGACCGACCTCGCCAAGGTGCGCGAGCAACAGGCTCGCCGCATCGTGCTGAAGTGGCCGCCGCGGGCCGCCGGCGCGCTGCAGGGGCGACTGGCGGAGCTGCTCGAGCGCTTTCGCCCCGGCCCGTGTGCGCTCGCGGTGGAGTACGCCACTGAGCGTGCCCGTGGCATGCTCGCCCTCGGCGAGCAGTGGCGCGTGCAGCCCTCGGCCGAGCTGATCGAGGCGCTCGAGCAGCTGTTCGGCGCCGCCTCGGTGCGCGTGCTCTTTAGCGCCCCGGCCGAGGCCCCGCAGCGCTCGGCGGACGGTCACTGAGGCGGGGTGCTTGCACCGCGCTCGCCCCGCCCGTACCCTCGCGCCCAGCACGAGACAACCCCCGGGAAACCGCATGGCCGTCGCCTTTCTCGATTTCGAACAGCCCATTGCCGAGCTCGAAGCGAAGATCGAGGAGCTCAAACACGTCACCTGCGACCCCGAGGTCAACATCCAGGAGGAGATCGCGCGGTTGCAGGCCAAGAGCCGCCAGCTCACCACCAGCATCTTCGCGAATCTCACCCCCTGGCAGATCACGCAGCTCGCGCGCCATCCGCGGCGGCCATACACGCTCGATTACATCGGGGCGATCTTCACCGACTTCAGCGAACTGCACGGGGATCGGATGTACGGGGACGATCCGGCGATCGTCGGGGGCTTGGCGCGCATCGAGGGCCGCCCCGTCATGGTCATCGGCCACCAGAAGGGCCGCGACACCAAGGAGCGCGTGCGGCGCAACTACGGCATGCCGCGCCCCGAGGGCTACCGCAAGGCGCTGCGCTTGATGCAGCTCGCCGAGCGCTTCGAGCTGCCGTTGGTGACGCTGATCGACACCCAAGGGGCGTACCCCGGCGTTGGGGCCGAGGAGCGCGGCCAGAGCGAGGCGATCGCCCGCAATCTGCTCGAGATGTCGACCCTCGGCGTGCCCATCGTCACGGTGGTGACGGGCGAGGGCGGCTCGGGCGGGGCGCTCGCGATCGGGGTCTGCGACCGTCTGTTGATGCTGCAGTACAGCACCTACTCGGTGATTTCCCCCGAGGGCTGCGCCTCGATTCTCTGGAAGAGCCAGGATAAGCGCGAGGCGGCCGCCGAGGCGCTGAACATCACGGCCGATCGGCTCGAGAAGCTCGGACTGGTCGATCAGGTGATCGAGGAGCCGCTCGGCGGTGCGCACCGCGATCCGGCCGCGACCGCCGCGAGTCTCAAGGCGGCGCTGCTCACCTATCTCGATGCCCTCACGGCGCTCTCGCGCGAGCAGCTGCTCGCGGCGCGCGCCGAGCGCATCGCCGGCTTCGGCGTGTTCGACGAGAGCGATTCGTGAACGAGTCGCCGCGCCGGTGAGCGCCTCGCGCTCGCGCTCACGCGCGGCGGGCTACTCGCCCGAGCGGCTCGGCGCCGCGCTTGCGCCTCTGCTGCCCGAATGGTCCACGGCACGCCTGTGCGTGGCGTTCAGCGGCGGGGTGGACTCCACCGCGTTGCTCGCGGGGCTCGCCCGACTCGCAGCCCCCCCGGCGGCGCTGCGCGCCGTGCACATCGATCACGGCCTGCACCCACAGTCGGTGCGCTGGAGTGCCCAGTGCCGCGTGCTGGCGCGCCGGCTCGGCGTGCCGCTGAAGGTGGTGCGCGTGCGCGTCGAGCCGCGCCCGGGCGGCTCGCTCGAGGAGGCGGCACGCACGGCGCGCTACGGGGCGCTCGCGGCCGGACTGAAGCGCGGGGAGGTGCTCCTCACCGCCCACCACCAGGACGATCAGCTCGAGACCGTGCTGCTGCAGCTGTTTCGCGGCTGCGGCCTCGCCGGGTTGGCGGCGATGGCCCCGAGTGCGCCGTTCGCATCGAGCAGGCTGCTGCGCCCGCTGCTCGGCTTCGGCCGCGCCGAGCTCGCCGCGTGGGTCGACGCCCAGGGGCTGGCGGTGAGCGAGGACGTCTCGAATCTCGATGAGCGCTTCGATCGCAATTACCTGCGCCACCGGGTGCTGCCGGCGGTGCGCGCCCGCTGGCCCGGCGCGGCGGGCGCGGTGGCCCGCACGGCGCGGCTCGCCGCCGAGGGGCAGCAGCTGCTGG
>JBMFWZ010000103.1:0-10409 GCA_049964755.1 Steroidobacteraceae bacterium
GATGGACTCGCCTTAGCGTCTGCTCGAGGCGCTGCGGCCCACCCACCGCGAGCAGCGCGCGGCGCAGCGCCTGTGCGAGCAGCACGGGTGCCACGATGTACAGCGTCACCGACAACAGCAGCGTGTGCCAGGGCACCGTGATCGCCGCCACGCCGAGCAGCAACCCGACGATCGGCGCAAATGCAAACACCATGATGGTGTCGTTCAACGCCACCTGCGTCAGCGTGAAATGCGGCTCCCCGCCCGCGAGATTGCTCCACACGAACACCATGGCGGTGCACGGTGCGGCCGCAAGCAGAATCAACCCGGCGATGGTGCTGTCGATCTGGCCGGCCGGCAGCCACGAGCGCAGCAGGTGCTCGAGGAACAGCCAGCCGAGCAGCGCCATGGAGAACGGCTTCACCGCCCAGTTGATGAACAGCGTCACGCCCATGCCGCGCCAGTGCTCGCGCACGGCTGCGAGCGCCGTGAAATCGATCTTCATCAGCATCGGCACGATCATCAGCCAGATCAGCGCCGCCACCGGGAAGTTGACCTCGGCGAGCTCGAGCGCCGCGACGTGCTGGAAGACGCCGGGGACAATCCGTCCGGCGAATATGCCGGCCGCCATGCACAGCACCACCCAGACGGTCAGATAGCGATCGAAGCGGGACATCTCAGCGCCTCTGGGCGGCCGGCGCACAGGCCGGGCCACAAGGGGTGTCCGCCGCTGGCGCCCCCAGCGTACAGCACTGGGCGGTGAGGAATTCGATCAAGGTATTCATGCGGATGAAGTTCGGGCTGTAGTAGAGATGTCGACCGGCACGCCGGCTCGTGACGAGCTCGGCCGCCATCAGTTCCTTCAGATGAAACGACAACGTCGGCGCCGGCACGCGCAGACGGCGCGCCAGCTCCCCGGGCGTGTAGCCGTCCGGACCGCGCCGCACCAGCAAGCGATACAGCGCGAGCCGCGGCTCGGAGGCCAGCGCACCGCACACGGCGATCGCGTCTTCTGATTTCATAGTTCCAATCTTATCGAATCGTTGAGAGTACGGGAAGCCCCGGCGTGCAAGCCCGGCTTGGGCATGACATCTGTCACCCGCTCTGCCTGACAGCCGGCACTGCCGCGCGACGGCGCGTTCGGCCACGCTCCTCGCACCCCGTCACCGTTCCAGAAAGCGACACCCATGAGCCCGATCGACCGTCCGAACCCGCCCGAGGAGCCCGTGCCGCTTGCGGCCCTGCATTCGGTCAGCAAGCACTTCGGTGCGCGCCGGGCGCTCGATCGGTTCTCCCTGGAGCTCTACGGCGGGCAGATCACCGCGCTCCTCGGGCCGAACGGCGCCGGCAAGAGCACCGTGGTGCGGATGTTGCTCGGCCTGGCCCGCCCCGAGTCCGGCCGCGTCGAGGTCCTCGGCCGCAACCCGCGCTCAAGCGGCGCACGCGTCGCGATCGGGGCGATGCTGCAGGCCGCCCGCGCGCCCGATACGCTCAGCGTGCGCGAACACCTCGAGCTGTTTCGCAGCTACTACCCGCGGCCCCTGCCGACCGCCGAGCTGCTCCAGCGCACCGGCCTTGGCGCCCTCGAGCATCAGCGCTTCGGCACACTCTCCGGCGGCCAGAAGCAACGCGTGCTGCTCGCCCTCGCCTTGAGCGGCGATCCGGCCGTGATCTGCCTCGATGAACCGACCGTCGGGCTCGACCCGCAGAGCCGGCGGCAGCTCTGGAGCGAGGTTCGCGCACTCGCAGCGGCCGGCAAGGCGGTGCTGCTCACCACCCACTACTTGGAGGAAGCCGATGCGCTCGCCCACCGAGTGGTGCTCCTCGAGCGCGGCCGCATCGTGCGCACCGGTACGCCCGCGCAGATCAAACACAGTATTGCGGCGCGGCGCATCCGCTGCCGCACGCAGCTCGCTCTGGCCGTGCTGCGCACGCTGCCGACGGTGACGGCCGCCGAGGTCGATCGCGATGGCGTCGTCATCTTTGCAAACGACCCGCAGCGAGTGCTGCGCGCGATGCTGTCGCTCGATGACTCCCTCAGTGAGTTGGAAGTCAGTTCCGCCTCGCTCGAGGAAGCCATCCTCGCCCTCGCCCCCGCCGCCTGAAGTGCGGACTTGAACTGGGGATCTGACCGACGAGGACTCACCCCGTGAATGCCGTGACGCTGACCCAGATCGACTCCCCGTTCGCCGCCTGGCGGTGGCGCGCGGTGCTGCGCGAAATCCAGTATGAGTTCATCCGCCTGGCACGCAATCGCCTCTACGCGCTCTCGGTGCTCGGACTTCCGCTCCTCTTCTACGCCGTGTTCGGATTGAGTCAGGGCCACGCCGCGGCGCGGTACCTGATCGTCGGCTACAGCTGCATGGGGCTCGGCTCGGCGTGCCTGTTCGGGATCGGCCTGAGCATTGCGTTCGAGCGGGCGCACGGCTGGCTCGAGCTCAAATGGGCGAGCCCCATGCCGCGCCTGGCGTACCTCACCGGCAAACTGATCGCGAGCGCCGTATTCGCGCTGCTCGTGCTCGGACTGCTCCTCACCTTCGGTCACCTCGGGGCCGGCGTCACGGTGACGCCCCTGCAGATCGCGCGGCTCGCTCTGATTCTGCTGGTCGGCTCGGTGCCCTTCACCGCCCTCGGGCTCGTGATCGCGCTGTGGGTGCCGCCGAACGCCGGGGCGGGCCTGATCAACCTGATCTACCTGCCGCTGTGCCTGCTCTCCGGGTTCTGGATCCCGGTGGCACAACTGCCCCCGTGGATGCAGCGCATCGCACCGCTCCTGCCCACCTACCACCTGGCCGAGCTCGCGCTCGCCGTCTTGCACTTCGCCCCGCGCGCCGGGGCACTCACCCACTGGCTGGTGCTCGTGCTCTTCAGCGCATTGATGTTCGCCGTCGCTTGGATTACGTTCCTCAGGAGCGACACGAGCACCTCATGAGCGAACCGACGTACACCGACCCCGCCCGCCAGAGCCCGAGCGATCGGCGCGGGGCGCTGATCAACCTGGTGTGGCTGTGCTACTCGGTGTTCTTCTTCATCGATGCCGCCCAACAAGGCACGTGGCATGCCTGGCTCACCGCGGCACTGCTGTTCAGCATCTTCCTGGCGCTGTATCTGGGGATCGCCATTGCGCCCGGCTTGCGGCGCACCAAACGGCTGCTGGTCGCGGCCCTGACGCTCTTTGGCATCGGCGCCTACACGCTCAACAGCGGCGCCGGAGTGGTGTTCATCTATGTCGCGGCGTGCGCCGTCGCCGTCACCGACTCCGCGCTCATCGGCGGCCTCATCATTTCAGGGGCTGCGGCCCTGGCCGCCGGCGAGGGTTGGGCGCTGCACTACAGCGCCTGGAACTGGGGCATCTTCGCCTTCTTCACCGTGCCGGCCGGCATCAGCAGCCTGTTCTGGACGCTGCGCGCTCGGGCCAACGCCCGGCTGACGCTCGCCCAGGAGCAGATCGAACATCTCGCCCAGGTGGCCGAGCGTGAGCGCATCGCCCGCGATCTGCACGATGTGCTCGGTCACACCCTCTCACTGATCGTGCTGAAGTCGGAGCTCGCCGGGCGACTGATCGGCGCCGACCCGGCCCGGGCGCGCGCGGAGATCGCCGAGGTGGAGCAGACCGCCCGCCGTGCGCTCTCCGAGGTGCGCGAGACCATCAGCGGCTACCGCTGCGAGGGGCTGGTCGCGGAGCTGGCGCGCGCCCGGCAGACGCTCGCACTCGCCGGCGTGCGCTTCGAGTGCACCGAGCCGCCGCCGCGACTGACGCCGCTGATCGAGAGCACCCTGGCGCTCATCGTGCGCGAATGCGTCACTAATATCGTGCGCCATGCACGCGCAGCGCGCTGCTACCTCACCATCGCCTCGAGTCCCGAGCGCACGCTGCTCGAGATCAGCGACGACGGGCGCGGTGGCATCGAACACGAGGGCAACGGTTTGAGCGGCGTGCGCGAGCGGCTTGCGGCCCTCGGGGGACGCATCGCCATCGACTCGCAACAGGGCACCCGGCTGCGCGTGGAGATCCCTGCGACCGCAGTGCCAGGGCGAGCGACATGAGCACCATCCGCGTCGTGCTCGCCGAGGACCAGGCGATGATCCTCGGGGCGCTCGCCGCGCTCCTGGAGACCGAGGCGGACCTGAAGGTGTGCGCGCGGGCCGCCAACGGGCGCCAAGCGCTCAAGGCGGTGGCCGCCGAGCGGCCCGATGTCCTGGTCACCGACATCGAGATGCCCGAAATGACGGGCCTGACGCTCGCCGCTGAAGTGCGCGCCCAGTACCCGCAGACCCACGTGGTCATCCTCACCACCTTCGCTCGGCCCGGCTATCTGCGCCGAGCGCTCGAGGCCGGGGCGCGCGGCTATCTGCTGAAGGACCGGCCCGCCGCCGAGCTCGCCGCCGCGGTGCGCAGAGTGCGCCGCGGCGAGCGGGTCATCGATCCGGATCTGGCCGCCGAGGCCTGGGCGAGCGACCCCGATCCGCTCACCGAGCGGGAGCGGCAGATTCTCTGGCGCGCCGGCGAGGGACGCTCAGGGGCGGAAATCGGCGCCGAGCTGTCGCTCTCCGAAGGCACGGTGCGCAACTACCTCTCCGAGGCAATCAGCAAACTCGGGGCGGCCAACCGCATCGAGGCGGCGCGCATCGCGCGGCAGAAGGGCTGGCTGTAACGCTGAGAGCAGCGGCGGCGTGTTATGCTCGCGGGGCCAAGCTCCAGGGAGGCCCCTCGCGTGATCGACGTTGAGCACCTGACGCGCAAGTTCGGCGAATTCGTGGCAGTCCACGACATTTCCTTTCAGGTCGAGCGCGGGGAGATCTTCGCCTTCCTCGGCCCGAACGGCGCCGGCAAGACCACCACGATCAAGATCCTGACCACGCTCCTGGCACCCACCTCGGGCACGGTGCGCATCGACGGGCTCGATCCGACCCGCCAGTCCACCGAGGTGCGCCAGCGCATCGGCATCGTCTTTCAGGATCCGAGCCTGGATCAGAACCTCTCGGCGTGGGAGAACCTCGATCTGCACGGGGCGCTCTATCACGTGCCGCGCAAGGTACGCCGCGAGCGCATGCAGTCCCTCCTGACGTTGTTCGGGCTGTGGGAGCGGCGCGAGGAACTCGTCAAGCAGTACTCCGGCGGCATGATGCGGCGGCTGGAGATTGCTCGCGGCCTGTTGCACACCCCGAAGATTCTCTTCCTCGATGAGCCGACGCTCGGACTCGACCCGCAGAGCCGCAACCAGCTCTGGAGCCACGTGAAGCGCCTGAATCAGGACGAGGGCGTCACGGTGTTCCTGACCACGCACTACATGGACGAGGCGGACCGTGTCGCCGGGCGCATCGCCGTCATCGATCACGGCCGGATCGTCTCCCTCGGGACCTCGGCGCAGCTGAAGGCGAGCACCGGGGCGGCAACACTCGAGGAGGCGTTCCTCGCCCTCACCGGCACCGAAATCCGCGAGGAGAGTGGGACGAGCGCAGAGCGCATGCGCATGGCGGCGCGCGCCTGGCGCGGCCGCTGAGGAGCGAACCATGGGTGCCATCTACGTGTTGTGGCTGCGCGAGCTGAAGCGCTACTTCCGCTCCCGGGTGCAGATCGCCGCCTCCCTCGGCCAACCGCTGCTGTATCTGCTCGCCCTCGGCTACGGACTCTCCCCAGTGTTCCGCCGCGGCGGGGAAGGCAACTACATCGAGTTCGTCGCCCCGGGCGTGATCGCGATGACGGTGCTGTTCTCCTCGCTGTTCTCCGGCATCCAACTGATCTGGGACCGGCAGTTCGGCTTCCTGAAGGAGACGCTGGTCGCGCCCGTGCCGCGCCTGCACATCATGATCGGGCGCACCTGCGGTGCGGCCACCACCGCCCTGATCCAGGGGCTGCTGGTCACGGCGGTGGCGGTGGTGGCGGGCTTTCGCCCCGTGGGCATCGGCAGCTTGCCGCTCGGGTTCGCGTTCCTGGCGCTGATCGCGGTGGTGTTCACCGCCGTCGGCACCACCGTCGGCTCCACCCTGCGCGACATGCAGGGGTTCCAGATGGTGATGAACTTCCTCGTGATGCCGATCTTTTTTCTCTCCGGCGCGCTCTATCCGCTCGACCACCTGCCGGTGCTGCTCGCCGTGCTCACCCGGATCGATCCGCTGACCTACGGCGTCGATGGGCTGCGCGGCGCGTTGATTGCGCGCGGGCATTTCAGCGCGGCACTGGACGTCACGGTCATGGGCGGCCTCGCCATCGCACTGACCGTCGTCGGCGCGTGGCGATTCTCGCGCATCGAAATCTGAACCGAACCGGCGCCAGCGAGCGCTCGGGAGACTGAACGCCCTGCCGCTGCGCTACGGCCGACGGTGCTGCCTGGCCTGCGACCCCACGCATCCTCACCTATCAGCGGCAGCGGATGCACTCGGTGCGTCCCGCGCACGACCGTGCCCCGCTGCGCAACGGCTCAGGTGCCGAACAGCCGCTGCGCGTCGGCCGGCCGGCCGAACAGATATCCCTGGTAGCGCTTGCAGCCGCACTCGCTCAGCACATCGAGCTGCGCCTGCGTCTCGACGCCCTCGGCGATGACGTCCAGACCCAAATGCCCGGCGATGGCGATGATGGTGGCGACGAGCGCCCGATCGTTCGGGTCCGCCACGATGTCGCGCACGAACGTCTGGTCGATCTTCAGCTGATCGAGCGGCAGCTGCTTCAGATACTGCAGAGAGGAGTATCCGGTGCCGAAATCATCGAGCGAGAACTGCACGCCCTCCTCTTTCAGTCGGCGCATGGTCATGACCGTCTTCTGCACATCCCCCTGCAGCATCGTCTCGGTCAGCTCGAGCTTCAATCGCCGCGCTTCGACGCCATGGCGACCAATGGCGCGGCGCACCTGCTCGGCGAACTGCGGTTGCTGGAACTGCAGGGGACTGACGTTGACCGCAAGCGTCAGCTCGCGGGTCTGCGCCGCGGCGCTCCAGGCCGCCAGCTGCGCGCACGCGGTGTCGATCACCCACTCCCCGATCGGCAGGATCAACTGGGTTTCCTCCGCGAGCCCGATGTACTCCCCCGGGGCCACCAGGCCGCGCACCGGGTGATTCCATCGCAGGAGCGCCTCGGCGCCGATGACCCGCCCGGCGGCATCGACCTGCGGCTGGTAGTGCAGCAGGAACTGTCCGGCCCCGACCGCTTTGCGCAGCTCCCCTTCCAGGGCCGCTCGAGCGCTGACCATCTGCTGCATGTGCGGATCGAAGAAGCGCAGCGTACCGCGCCCGGCGGTCTTGGCGTGGTTCAGTGCGATATCGGCCTGTTGGATCAGCTCGTCGGCATTCAGCCGATGGCCGGGCAGCACTGTCGCCCCGACGCTGCAGCTGACGTGCCCATGATCGCCGAACGGCCCGTAGGGGGAGGCCAGCATGCGCATGATCTTCAGGCCGAACGACTCGGCGTGGGCCGCCGCGGCCCAGGGCTGCGTCCCCAGATCCTCCAGCAGCACCATGAACTCATCTCCACCGATGCGCGCCACCGTGTCGCCCTCGCGCACTTCCCCCGCCAGACGCGTGGCGACCTGCTGCAGCAGCGCATTGCCGGCGGAGTGACCGAGCGCCTCGTTGACACTCTTGAAGTTGTCCAGTCCGAACAGCAACAGTGCGCCGTGGCGACCGGCGCGCGCGCAGGCCGAGATCGCCTGGCGCAGACGGTCGTAGAGCAGCTCGCGGTTCGGTAGCCGCGTCAGCTGATCGAAGAAGGCGAGCTGGCGGATGCGCTCCTCGAACTGCTTGCGCTCGGTGAAATCCAGCATGCAGGCCACCGTGAGCGGACCGTCCTCGAGCACCAGGCGCCGCGCCGTGACCAGCAGCGGGAACTCGCTGCCGTCGCGGCGCAAGCCAATTGTCTCGTACTGCCCCGGCATCTGATCCCCGGTGCGCCGTCGCTCGATGATTTCGCGCACCGCCGCGCGCGCACTCGGTGCGATGCGATCCAGAAAAGGCGACCCGGGAATCTGCGCGGCGCTGTCATAGCCGAACATCTGCGCGTAGCGCGCATTGACGTCGAGGGTGGTGCCGTCTCGGCTGAAGGAGATGCCGATCGGCGACTGCTCGATCAGAGTGCGCAACCGCATCTCACTGTCCTGCAGGCGCCGCTCGGCCTGCTTGCGCGCGGTGATGTCGCGCGAGGAGTTGAACAACACCGGGGCGTCATCGAGCTCCATCGCCAGCGAACTGACCTCGACGTCGATCACCGTGCCATCGCGGCGCCGGTGGCGGGTCTCGAGCACCGAGCGCCGTGGGGTCTCGAAGCGATCGCTGAGGATCCCTGAGAGCTGCGCGGGGGTGAATTGCGCATCCCACTGCGACACATGCATTCCGATCACCTGCTCACGCGAGTAGCCGAGCATCTCGCAGAACGAATCGCTCGCCTCGATGAGGTGACCCGAGGGGGTCATGATATGCACCCCGTCGCTGGAATTGCGCAGCAATGCGAGGTTCTTGCGCCCCTCCCGGTACAGCGCGCTCTCCATGCGCTTCCGCTCGGTGATATCGATCACGCAGGCAATCAGATTCGTGACGCGCCGGGCCGCATCGCGCTGCACGGACACGGCGCACTCGGTGATGCGCTCCTCCCCCAGACGCGTGCGCAACCTCCACTCCAGGTGCAGCTCGGGGAGTTCCCCGGCGAGCAGCGCATGGCACTGCGCCTCGGTGGCGGGCAACTGCGCCGTACTGCTTAACTCCCCGATCGTGCGGCCGAGCAGCTCCCGGGCCTCATAGCCGCTCAAGGAGCAGGCCACCGCGTTCGCCTGCAGGATGCGGCCGCTTCCCGCCTCGAGCGCGAACATGGCCACGGGCGCCCGCTCGAACAGCACCCGAAAGCGCTGCTCGGAGAGGTTCAGCGCATGATGCGTGTCCCACAGCAGCGCCGCACTCATCGCCGCGACGAGCAGGAGAAATCCGAACGGACCGGGTTCAAAACCGTGCAGGACCGCTAAGCGCACCAGCAGCCCAAGAATCGCGATGGGCACGAAGCAGGCCTGGGCGATGAACAGCCAGAGCGCACCGGGCAGGCGGCTGCGGCGGTAGTACCGCCATAGGGCGAGCAGCGCGTACAGCAACACGCCATAGAGCAGCACTACGCCGAACAGGGTCGGCAGACCGCTGTGCCCGACCCCGCGCGTGATGGTCTCACCCCAGGGCAGTCGCAGCGAGCGAATCCCGCTGAAGCGCTGGTATTGGATGCCGTACGGGAGCAGCTCGTTGGCGACCGTCAGCGCCAAACAGGCCGCGACGTAGGCCCCGAGCAACGCGCGGGCGCGTCGTCCACGGTGCCCGACGTACCCGGTGACGAACACCGCCACCGACGCGGTCGCCAAAATGATGCCATCGAGATTGAGCTTCAGGTCGTGCAGGAACTGCGCGTCGGTGAGCGCCTGCAGGCACTGGGCGCTGAAGATCGCCGCCAGCGCAGCGAACAGGCACATGCTCGCAAAGGCCAGCAGTGTCGCTCGCTGTGCCCGACGCGCCGCTGCGGCCGCCAGGATATGCCCCAGGGCGCAGACGATTGCGCCTGCCAATAGGTACAGCGTGGGTACGACGAGCGCGATTTGCACGTCCTCTCAATCCCCGTGCGCATCCTCTGCAGACACGCACGATCATCCGTTGCGGCGCCTGCCGCGGATGTGTCGCATCTCACAGGATCCGACATCCGCACCGGACGGGGCGCGGGGCGCCTCCCGCAGCGTCCTCACCCGGCCGAGACCGTGAAATGCGGTCCCGGCCGGGTGAGGCCTCAATGCGCGTGCAGCGGCACGGCCGGGCTGCGGTAGCCCACCGGCCAGCGGGCCGAGTGCTGCCACGCCGGCAGGCGGATACGCACCGTCTGCACCAGGTGCTCGGCGGAGTCCCCGAGCCACAGCTGGTACGCGCCGGCCGCGCGGACCCAGCGCTGTCGCTTCGTGTCGAACACCGCAAGCAGGCGCGGATCGACGCTCACCGTCAGCGTGCGCGAGGCTCCCGGAGCGAGCCGCACTTTGCGCCAGCCGGCGAGCCGGCGCGGCACCGAGCCATTCGCCGGCGCCACGTACACCTGTGGCACCGCGGCGCCGACCCGATGGCCGATGTTGCGGACCGTGAAGTGCACGACCAGACGGCCGTGCTCGAGGGCCGCGTGAAGTCCCTGGTAGGCAAAGCGCGTGTAGGACAACCCGAACCCGAACGCAAACAGCGGCTTGCGATGCTTCAGCTGATACCAGCGGTAGCCGACGTCCGCGCCCTGGCGGCGGTAGTCGACCGAGAACGGCGTGCCCGGCGCCAGACCCGCACCCGGCAGATGCGGGAACGCGAGCTCAGCGATCGAGGCCGGGAAGCTCACCGGCAGATGCCCCGACGGATCGACTCGGCCAAAGAGCACCCGCGCGATCGAGGTGCCCCCACCGGTGCCGGGGAACCACGTCTCGAGCACTCCGGCGACCTGCCCG
>JBMFWZ010000104.1:0-10300 GCA_049964755.1 Steroidobacteraceae bacterium
CTCCACGGCCCGCCAGGGCCAAGACCGCTCGAGTGCTGTCAGGAACAGCCCGATGAGCGGTCAGGGCGGGACTCTGATGTGAGTGATCTCCTAAGCGGAGCTTGCCGGTTCGCGCTGCGTTGCGGAACACATGCGTCGATCGCACCGTGCGGCCGTGCCCCGGTCTCGCTCCCGGGACGTCGAGATCGCCGTTCAGTACGCTGGCGATGTTGACTCGGACGGGGCATCGCCGCGTGCGGCGATTCATTCGAGCAGGCTCCGATTGCGCGCACGTGGGCGGGGTGTCGGAGAATGACAGCTTGCGACCGGTTCGGCTGAACGCCAGGAGGCCCAGCGTCGGGAAGTTCTGCAGTGAGCCGACCTTCGCAAGGTCGGTGAGCGCCTCGCCGATGCGCACCATGAGGTCGACCTGGGGACGCCCCTCGACGCAACGCTCCACATGCGCGAGCGTTCAAGCGGCTTCAGCGCCGAGCGCTCAGCAGCCGTCAGTCCGCGGCGGGCAGATAGGGCCGCACTGCTTCGGCAAAGTCGAGCAGATCCTCCAAACCGTCGCGGATGACCGAATCGACGATGTCGAGGTCGAGTTCTTGATATTGATGAACGGCGATATTTCGAAATCCGATCATCCTCTGGAGTCGGCCGCTCAGCGCAGGGGAGATGAGTTGAGCGCTTTCGAGCAGCGCAAAACTTCCCTTGGTGTCTTTCGGCACTCCGAGCTTGCGTGTACGCACCAGGACGTTGGCGAGGTCCACCGCAGATTCGCAGGCGCGCAGGACGTTCAGAATCGCGGCGTCTTGTCGCGTGAAATCCTGCCGGAAGGCGTGGCCGGCTTCAGCATACTCTTCCCGGGCCCGCGCAACGGAACGGACGATCGAGGCGATTTTGAATGCGGCAACGCTCATCGGCGCTCTCGCAAAGGCTCATCGAGGTAGGCGCTTACGATCGCGGCGCGGCGCGGCTGGAAATCCGCGTAGTCGGACATTTGCTGAACTTCCCATTGCAGCGTCGCATCGCGCTGGCGCACCCACAAGGGACGCCCGTCTTTGATGACCTCCATCGCGAGGTCAAGTCCGGCGCGGCGCAGATCGGCCAAGTCCACGTCGCGGCCGATAGGTTGCGCGATTCTGCTGATCAGGCCAAGTCGGTCTGGCAGCGGTTCTCCGGGCGGCATCAGCACCGCCAGATCGATATCGCTCTCCGGCCACTCATCGCCCCGCGCAAAGCTGCCATAGGCATAGACCGCCCAGGCCCGGGGCAGGGCGGCGGCAAGCTCACGGCCGGCCAGGGCGAGGAGTGTTTCCCGTTCGGCATCGGTCATCCTGAGGAGTGTACGCCGCTTCGGCGACTGGCGCTGCGGACACGCCGATCAGGGAATCCCTTGGCAACCTCTGCGGGTGTCCGGGCGGGCTAATCAGCCCGGCGAACCTGGCGAAGTGTTGCGGCGCTGCACGTCGCCGTCAACAGAGCAGACTCGTATCGGCGCGCGCGAGCGCATCGTTGAGCGCGGATTGACGCGCACGAATCGTGTTGAGCAGCGGCAGCACGTTGTCGAGCCGGCTGAGCGCCTGGAAGCCTCGTTCCAGGAACCCCCGCAGTGTGCCAAACCCCGCGAGGTAGGCCGGTGTGCGGGCGGCGCGCAGGGCAAAGCCGATCAAGGGGCTGGCCGACCGTGCGCGCAAGGCGCTCACCGATGCGCACGATGAGGTCGATCTGGCGACGTCGATTCGCAAAACCCCGGTGCGGCGGTGGGCCTCGGCGCATGTCCCAGGTGAAATCGGACCGGCTTCGAGCCCCCGCGTCAGGTCGCGATCCAACTCGGCGGACAGAAAATGCAGCGCCAGCACATCGAGCAGAACGCCCCGTGCGCTCTGCGGGAGCGTGCGCTCGATCAGGTGACCTAACGGACCGGCCGTTGCCGCGGACGTGCTCATGTCAATCGGCCTTGCGAAGTTGCGTGATCATCTCAACGGGCGAGCCGTCGCAGCACCACAGGTGCAGATGCGACAGACTCTGCATGCGGCTCGTCGCGCCATGCGCAGCTGGCCCACTCGCCGGTGGAACGATCCGAGGGTCATCCGTACGGTAAAGACCATACGCAGTCACCCCGAGACGATCGATCCGGGTCGAAGAAAGCGCCTGGAGTGAAACCGACGCGACGAGGGTGAGCGGGCAGATGGCGCGCGTCGGGGGCAAGTCATGGTTCACGTCGCTGTCGTCACACTGATACGGGTCGAGCCAAGCGACCCCTTCGACCGGATCGACGGTCGGCGCAGGAGGCGAGTAGGCGCACAGGACGTTGCCGGTGCGCAGGCCGAGCGAATGGTTGGATCTGAAACCCGTGGGCACTTTCTCCCTCGCTACTCGATGATCCTGCACGAGTGACCTTCAGCGCCTGTGCCGGGCGGGCGTTGCCGGTGGGTGGTATCGTCGCGCTCAGGGCTGTGACGGACCGTAGCGGCGGGTCATCGGTTGGCATTGCGAGCCGATTACCGTGGCTCGGACGCTTGCGTTCCAGGGGCTCGAGCATGGGTGAGGGCTTGGGGTGTCGGGCTGATGATGGGCGGGGAAAAAACGTCGGCAATGCGTGAACAAATCTGCGTATAAGATCTGGTAAGTCATTGGAATTAAATAGAAAAATTAGTGTCGCGCCCATGATGGACTGGACGGATCGGCACTGCCGGTTCTTCCTGCGGGGGTTCTCCCCGCACGCCCTGCTCTACACTGAGATGATCACCGCCGCGGCGATCACCCGGGGCGATGCGTCGCGGCTGCTGGCCCATGATCGTGAAGAACACCCGCTCGCCTTGCAGCTCGGTGGCAGTGAGCCGCGGGAACTCGCCGCGGCGGCCCGTATCGGTGAGCAGGCCGGTTACGAGGAGATCAATCTCAATTGCGGCTGCCCTAGCGAGCGGGTGGCGAGCGGGGCCTTCGGCGCCTGTCTGATGCTCGAGCCGACACGGGTGGCGGACTGTGTTGCGGCGATGAGCGCCGCGGTGCGTATCCCGGTCACCGTGAAGATGCGCATCGGGGTCCTGAGCGGCACGCGCCGCGAGCTCGCCGGGACGCTCCTGCAGTTTGATGAGCGGGATTTCCTGGCGCTGCACGAATTCGTGCGGCTCTCGCACCAGGCGGGCTGTCGCGCTGCGATCATCCATGCGCGCAAGGCCGTGCTCGGCGGGCTCTCGCCGAAGGACAACCGCGAGGTCCCGCCCCTGCACTACGAGGTGGTTCGGCGTCTGAAGGCCGCCTTCCCGGCGCTGCCGGTGATCGTGAACGGCGGGCTGCGCACGGCCGAGGCGAGTCTGGAGGCGCTCGGCTGGTGCGATGGGGTGATGCTCGGGCGCGAGGCCTACCATCGCCCGATGCTCCTGGCGCAACTGCACCAGGCGCTCTACCCACACGAGCCGGTGGCGCCGCGCGAGGCGCTGCTCGAGCGGATGGCGCGCTACGCACAGCAGCGGCTCAGCGAGGGGCACTCGCTCGCGAGCATCACGCGGCACATGCTAGGACTGTGCACGGGTGAGCCGGGCGCTCGGGAATATCGGCGCGTGCTCAGCGAAGGGGCCCGGCAGCGCGGGGCGGATGCCGAGCTGATCCGGCGCGTCGCGGCCTACGCGATTGGACCCGCCGAACCGGACGCCACGGCGGCCTGAGGCGCCGAGGCCTCGAGCGTGGCGAAGCGGCCGCGCTCGCGTATAATCAACGCTTGGACTTATGTCCAATCGAAACAGTGAACACCCGGGGAGGCTGGTTGACCGAGCAGTCAATCGCTAAGGACGTCGAGCTCGCCGTCCTGTTCGCAGACGTCGTCGGATCGACCCGGCTCTATGAGCGCATGGGTGATCAGCGCGCACGCGACATGGTGTCTCTGTGCATCGAGGTGATGCGCGGCGCCACCGATCAGTTTGGCGGCACCGTCATCAAGACCATGGGCGATGAGGTCATGGCAACCTTTCCGAGCGCCGACGAGGCGCTCAATGCCGCCGCCCTGATGCAAAAGCAGATCGGTGCGCATGCGCAGCTGCGCATCGATGGCCAGCCGGTGGCCATCCGCGTCGGCTGCCACTTCGGCGCGGTAGTCCTCGAGCACCACGATGTGTTCGGTGCGACTGTCCATACCGCCAATCGCATGACCAGCCAGGCCAAGGCCGGACAGATCATCACCACCGAAGCGACGGTCGCGCGGCTGAACGGGCCGTGGCGCTCGGCCTGTCGCCTGATCGACACCGCACCGATCAAGGGACAGCGCAACGAAGTGCCGCTTTACGAGGTGCTGTGGCAGGCCGATGACGTCACCAGCATGGTGCGCACCGTGGGGCTCGGGTCGGACCGCTCGTACTGCGCGCGCCTGCGCCTGTGGTGGCTCGATCAGGAACTGCTGATCGATGAGCAGCGGCCCATCCTCACCATCGGGCGGGCCGATGAGAATGATCTGGTGATCAAGGGCAGTCTGGTCTCGCGGCTGCACGCGCGCATCGAGTTCGCGCGCCACAAGTTCACCCTCATCGATCACAGCACGAACGGCACGTTCGTGCGCGAAGCGAGCGGCGAGGAGTCGTTCGTGCGCCGCGACTCGCTGCAATTGAAGGGCGGTGGGCTGATCAGCCTCGGGCGCATTCCGGAACCGGAATCCGCGCAGACCATCCGCTTCGTCTGCGAACAGGAGTAAGGCGCCGCCGCGCTGCGCGGCGGCGCCCGCCGCTCAGGCCCCGAGCGCCCGAGCGGTCTTGTGAAGCTCTGCGCTCATCTGCGCCGGCAGCCGCTCCCCGTAGCGCTCCAGGTAGGCGCGGATCTCGGCGATCTCCTGGCGCCACAGTTGCGTATCGACCGACAGCAGCGCGCGCAGCGTCTCCGGTTCGAGCGTCATGCCCTGGGTATTGATGTCCTCCGGACGCGGCAGCAGGCCGATGCCCCCGTCGATCGCATTCGCCCGGTGGGTGCACCGATCGAGCATCCAGGCGATCACCCGCAGGTTGTCCCCGAAACCCGGCCAGAGGAACTCGTTCTGCGCCCCGCGGCGGAACCAGTTGACGTGAAAGATGCGCGGCGCGTGGGTGAGTTCGGCACCGACCCGCAGCCAGTGCTGCCAGTAATCCCCGAAGTTGTAGCCGCAGAACGGCTGCATGGCCATCGGGTCGCGCCGCACCACGCCCACCTGGCCGACTGCCGCGGCGGTCGTCTCCGAGGCGACCGAGGCGCCGACCAGCACGCCGTGGGCCCAGTCGCGCGCCTCATAGACCAGGGGGGCCACCTCACGGCGGCGGCCCCCGAAGATGATGGCGGAGATCGGCACCCCGCGCGGATCATCGACGTGGGGGGAGCAGACCGGGTTGCGCTTGGCGGACACCGTGAAGCGCGAGTTCGGGTGCGCGGCCGGACCGCGGGCGGCATCATAGGGACGGCCCTGCCAGTCGATCGCGGGCGTGCCCTCATCGAGGCCCTCCCACCATGGGCGGTGGTCGGCCGTCAGCGCGACATTCGTAAACAGCGTGTCGCGGCGGATCATCTCGTAGGCATTGCGGTTGGTCTGCGGGTTCGTGCCCGGGACCACGCCGAAGTAGCCCGCTTCCGGGTTGATCGCCCAGAGCCGTCCGTCGGGGCCCGGGTGTAGCCAGGCGATGTCGTCCCCGACGGTGAACACCTCCCAGCCCGGCATGCTCTTGGGCGGGATCAGCATGGCGAGATTGGTCTTGCCGCAGGCCGAGGGGAAGGCGGCCGCGACGTAGTGGGTCTCCCCGCGCGGGCTGCGCAGTCCGACGATGAGCATGTGCTCGGCCAGCCAGCCTTCGGTGCGCGCCTGCCAGCTGGCGATGCGCAGCGCATGGCATTTCTTGCCGAGCAGCGCATTGCCGCCGTAGCCAGAGCCGAAGCTCTCGATCGAGAGCTCTTCGGGAAAATGCATGATGAAGCGGCGGTTCGGGTCAAGCTCACCGGTCGAGTGCAGTCCGCGCACGAACGTGCCCTCGCGCTCGATGCGCTCAAGGGCCTCGCGCCCGGCGCGAGTCATGATCAGCATGTTGATCGCGACGTAGGGGCTGTCGGTGATCTCCACGCCACAGCGAGACAGCGGGGAGTCGAGTGGACCCATGCAGTAGGGGATCACGTACAGTGTCCGCCCGCGCATGCAGCCGCGGAACAGCTCGCGCATCTTCTCGTGTGCGGCCTGCGGGTCCATCCAGTTGTTGTTCGGCCCTGCATCCTCCTGCGTGGCGGTGCAGATGTACGTCAGATGTTCGACCCGTGCGACATCGCTCGGATCGGAGCGGTACAGGTAGCAGTCCGGGAACGTGCGCGCATCGAGGTGCTGCAGCTGCCCCTCGCGGACCAGTTGAGCGACCAGGGCCTCGCGCTCGCTGCGGGTGCCCTCGCACCAGTGCACCTCGCTCGGCTCGGTCAACTCGCGGACCGAGTCGACCCACTCGCTGACGGCGCGGCTCAGCTGCGACATCGGCAGGGGCAGGGGAGAAGCGGTGGCCATGATCGGTTCCTCGTCTGAGGCGCTGCGCGCACCAGAGCCGCGCTCGGCGCCGGAAGCAGGGGAGCGGGTACACCCGCCGGCGATTGGATTCAGTATAGTCGCGCCCTGCGCTGGCCCTGCTAAAAGTACGATGAAAGGGGCCGATTTGTTCCATAATCGCACAACGCAATTCTGACCGGATTTCAGGCGAGGCCGTGTTCCGCGCCGGCCGCGCACGGGCCGGCGTGCGCACAGCGTTCGCACCGTACAATGTGACGATGCGGGATCTGGAGGACATATTCGGCGCCGGCGGACCGCTGGAGGCGGCGCTGGCGGACTTCACCGTGCGCGAGCCGCAGCGGCGCATGGCCGAGCGCATCGGCGCGGCGATCGCCTGGCGCGAGACGCTGGTGGTCGAGGCTGGCACGGGGACCGGCAAGACATTCGCCTACCTGGTCCCGGCGCTGCTCGCCGGGGCCCGGGTGCTGATCTCCACCGGGACGCGCACGCTGCAGGACCAGCTCTATTCGAAGGATCTGCCCCTCGTGGCTCGGGCGCTCGGCCGTCCGGCCACCGTGGCGGTGCTCAAGGGGCGCGCCAACTACCTGTGCCGCTACCGTCTGGCCCAGGGTGCAGCCGCGCTACCGCTGCCGCTCGCCGCCGACTCGCCCGGCGCGGACACCCCGCTCGAGCGGATCCGCCGCTGGGCGCTCACCACCCGCACCGGCGATCTGGCCGAAGTGCCGGGGCTCTCCGATGCCGATCCGGTCTGGGGCGAGGTCACCTCGACGCGCGACAACTGCCTCGGGCAGCGCTGTGCGGAGTTCGCCACCTGTCACGTGGCGCTCGCGCGCCGGGCCGCCATCGAGGCCGATGTGGTCATCATCAACCATCACCTGCTGCTGGCCGATCTGGCGCTGAAGGAAGACGGATTTGCCGATCTGCTCGGTGCGGCCGATGCCGTTCTCCTCGATGAGGCGCACCAGATCCCGGATCTGGCCACCCAGTTCTTCGGCGCCGAGGTCGGCAGCCGGCGCATCGAGGCGCTGCTCTCGGACCTCGAAGGGCGCTTGCACCGGCGCGGCGCGCCCATAGCGGTGGCGGGTGAGCCGTTGCTCGACGCAGCGCGTACCGTTCGGCTGTGCCTCGCGCGCATGGCGCGGGCTCTCGAGGGGCGCAGCGCGCGGCTCGAGTGGGCCGAGGCCGAGCCGCTGCTCGCGGCCGATCTGGGAGCGTTGCGCGAGGCGCTGCAGCGGCTCACTGAGCGGCTGCGCGGCGGTGAGTCGGATGCGTCCCTCGCGGCGCTCGCCGAGCGCTGCGGTGAACTGAGCGCGAACCTCGAGCGCATCGGGGCGATCGAGTCTCACGAGGGTGCCCGTTCGGTCCAGCCGCAGCGGCGCGGGTTTACATTGAGCCTGATGCCCTTTGACATCGCACCGCGCTTCCAGGCGCTGGTCAACGCCCGTCCCTGTGCGTGGATCTTCACCTCCGCGACGCTCTCGCTCGGGGAGGACTTCAGCCACTTCACCAGCCGTCTCGGGCTCGCCGAGGCCGAGACGCTGCGCATCGACAGCCCGTTCGACTTCGCCCGTCAGAGCGTGTTGTATCTGCCGAGCGCGCTGCCGGAGCCGAGCAGCCCCGAGCACCTCGCCGCGGTGATGCGCGTGGCGCGCGAGCTCATCGAGGCCTCCGGGGGCGGGGCGTTCGTGCTGTTCACCAGTCATCGCTCGCTCGAGCGGGCGGCGATGCTGTGGCGCGGCGCCGGCGGTGAGCTCGCGCGCTACCGGCTGCTGGTGCAGGGCGAGGCGCCGCGCGAGCGGCTGCTGCAGAGCTTTCGCGCCGACGGCAACGCGGTGCTGTTCGGAACGGCGAGTTTCTGGGAGGGCGTTGACGTCAAAGGCGATGCGCTGCGGCTGGTGGTCATCGAGAAACTGCCGTTCGCCTCGCCGGAGGACCCGCTGGTGCGCGCTCGCATCGAGCATCTGCAAACGAGCGGCGGCAACGCGTTTCGCGACTATCAGCTGCCCGAGGCGGCGCTCGCTCTGAAGCAGGGCGTCGGGCGGCTGATCCGCAGCGAACAGGACTTCGGCGTGGTGGCGATCTGCGATCCGCGGCTCACCTCGCGCAGTTACGGGCGGGTGCTGCTCGGGGCCCTGCCGCCGATGCGTCGCACGCGCTTGGCGGCAGAGGCCGTCGAGTTCCTGCGCCACCGCCTGGCGCACCCGCTCAAGGTGAGCGCATGAAGCTGCTCGCCCTCGACACGGCCACCGAGAATTGCTCCGCGGCGCTCTGGATCGATGCAGAGCTGATCGAGCGGGAGTTCGAGAGTGCGCGCGGACATGCCGAGCATCTGCTGCCGATGATCGAGGCGCTGCTGCGGGAGGCCGGCGTGCGGCTCGGGGCGCTCGATGCGTTGGTGTTCGGGCGCGGCCCGGGATCCTTCACCGGCGTGCGGCTCGCGGCCAGCATCACCCAGGGGCTCGCCTTTGCCGCCGGCCGTCCGGTCGTGGCCGTCTCCGATTTGGCCGCCGTGGCGCAGCGCGCATTGACGCTCGCCCCGGACTGCGCCGCCGTGCTGGTGTGCAATGATGCCCGCATGGGCGAGGTGTACTGGGCCCCGTATCGGCGTCGGGGCGCACTGGCCGAGCCGGCCGGCCCGGAGCGGGTGAGCCCACCGGCTGCGGTCCTGCCCCCGCCGGTGGCGGGCATGGCCGGCGCCGGGCGGGGATTTGCCGTGTATCCGGATCTCGCGGCGCAGGCGGGTGTCGGGGTGCCGACCGGCTGGGAGCGACTGCTGCCGCGGGCCTCGGACCTGCTGCGCTTGGCGGTGCCCGAGGTCGAAGCCGGGCGCGTGCTTCGTGCGCAGGAGGCGCTGCCGATTTATGTGCGCGACGCTGTCGCAAAACCGTCATTGACGTGACATATATGCTGCACTGTCATGATTCTGAAACACATTTACATTCAAATGATCGCGCTATCCAGGCGCGTACCATGTCGGGAAAACTGATACTCATCGTAGAAGACGAACCGGCGATCCGGCAGATGATCGCTTTCGGATTGCGCCGTGCGGGATTTGACATCCGCGAGGCTGTCGATTATCGCGAGGCGCGCGAGGCGCTGGCGGACCAGCGGCCTGACCTGGTGCTGGTCGATTGGATGCTGCCGGACATGAGCGGCCTCGAGCTGACCCGCACCCTCAAGCGCGACCGCGAAACCCGCGAGGTGCCGGTGATCATGCTGACGGCGCGGGCCGAGGAGGGTGACAAGGTGACTGGGCTCGAGAGCGGAGCCGACGATTACGTCACCAAGCCGTTCTCCCCGCGGGAGCTGATCGCGCGCATCAATGCGGTGCTGCGGCGCACGGGGGCGAGCGGGCTCGATCACCTCGTCGAATTCGAGGCCCTGAAGCTCGATCAGCAGGGCCAGCGCATCACCGTCGACGGCCAGACCGTGCCGCTCGGACCGACCGAGTACCGCATGCTCGAGTTCTTCATGACGCACCCTGAGCGCGTCTTCAGCCGCGACCAGCTGCTCGATCGGCTCTGGGGCGGCAACGTCTACGTCGAGGAGCGCACCATCGACGTGCACGTGCGCCGGCTGCGCAAGTCGCTGGAGAAATTCGGGCTGGACCGCTTCGTGCAGACCGTGCGCGGCTCCGGCTACCGCTTTTCCGCCAAGGCGGAGTGATGCGCCCGGGTCTGCAGGCGCTCGGCTACGCCGCGAGCCGCGTGGCGCTGGCGGCGCTCGCCGGCGTGCTCGCCGGGGCGATCCTAGGGAGGCCCTGGCTCGGCATGGCGCTCGCGCTCGCCGGTTACTTGGTCTGGCACCTCGTCATGCTCTACC
>JBMFWZ010000105.1:0-10119 GCA_049964755.1 Steroidobacteraceae bacterium
GCGAACACGCTCTGCGGCGCCTTGGTCGCCGCGAGGATCCCGATCACGCCAGCACCACTGCACAGCAGCACCGAGCGCACCGGCACGCGGCGCGCATTGAGCTTGATCAGCGCTTGCGGCGCATCGCGGCGCTCGGCCAGCACGAACAGCACGCGCGAACAGACGTAGAACGCGGAGTTCAGACACGAGAGCACCGCGGTGAGGATGATCGCGTCCATCGCGATCCCCGCCCACCGGAAATGCATGTGCACCAGCGCGAGCGTGAAAGGCGACTGCCCGATGCGGATGCGATTCCACGGCACGACCGCCATGATCAGGAACACCGAGCCGACGTAGAACGTGAGGATGCGCACAATGATCGAGCTGGTGAGCCGGGAGATCGCGCGCGACGGATTGGCGGACTCGGCCGCCGCGACCGCCACGATCTCCGCCCCGGTGAGGGAGAAGAACACCGTCACCGCTCCGGCCAACACCGACACCGGGCCGCGTGGCATGAACCCGCCGTGCGCGAGGAGATTGTGCAGCCCCGCCCCATGTGGGTCGCTCCAGCCGAGCACGAAGGCCGCCGCGAGCGCTATGAACACGATGATCGCGGCCACCTTGATCGAGGCGAACCAGAACTCGAACTCCCCGTAGGAGCGCGCCGACATCAGGTTCACGCCGGTCATCAGCCCCATCAGCACACCGCCGAGCAGCCCGGTCGGCAACTGCGGCAACCACACATGCAGGATGTTGGCCCCGGCAATCGCCTCGGCCGGCACCACGATGATCCAGAAATACCAGTACAGCCACCCGCCGATGAACCCCGCCCACGGCCCGAGTCCCGCGCGTGCAAACTCGGTGAAGGAGGTGACGTTCGGCATGCTGAGGGACATCTCCCCGAGCATGCGCATCACCATCAGTACCAGAGTGCCGGTGATGAGATAACTCAGCACAATCGCCGGGCCCACCGCGGCAATCGAGGCGCTGCTGCCGACGAACAGGCCCGCCCCGATGATCCCGCCGATGGAGATCATCTCCAGGTGGCGCGGCTTGAGCGATTTACTGAGTGCGGTCATCTCTCCCCCCGGAGTCGTTGTGATGGGCCGCGGCCCGCAGCGCAGCGCACCGCCCTACGCGCCGAGCCGCTCGCGCCCGCCGAGGTAGGCTCGCAGCGCCGCCGGCACGAGCACCGTGCCATCGGGCTGCTGGTAGTTCTCGAGCACCGCCACCAGCGTACGGCCGACGGCGAGGCCCGAGCCGTTCAAGGTGTGCACCGGCTCGGGCTTACCCTGCGGGGCACGCCAACGGGCCTGCATGCGCCGGGCCTGGAAGGCCTCGAAATTGCTGCAGGAGGAGATCTCCCGATAGCGCCGCTGCGAGGGCAACCACACCTCCAGATCGTAGGTCTTGGCGCTGCTGGCGCTGATGTCACCGGCGCACAGCGCCACGGTACGAAACGGCAGCTCCAGGCGCTTCAGCACCTGCTCGGCGTGCCCGAGGAGCTCCTCGAGTGCGCGGTAGGAGTCCTCCGGGCGCACGACCTGGACCATTTCGACCTTGTCGAACTGGTGACTGCGGATCATGCCGCGGGTGTCCTTGCCGGCGGAACCGGCCTCGGAGCGAAAGCACGGCGAGTGACACACGAAGCGCAGCGGCAGCGCCTCGGCGGGCACGATCTGCTCGCGCACCAGGTTGGTCACCGGTACCTCGGCGGTGGGAATCAGGTAGAAGCCCTGCGGGCCGCGCACGGCGAACAGATCCTCCTCGAACTTCGGCAGCTGTCCGGTGCCGATCAGCGCCTGACTCTGCACCAGGTACGGCACGTACACCTCGGTGTAGCCGTGCTCCTCGGTATGCAGATCGAGCATGAACTGTGCGAGCGCCCGGTGCAGTCGGGCGAGTTCCCCGCGGATCACCACGAAGCGGGCCCCGGAGAGGCGCGCGGCCGCCTCGAAATCCAGCCCCCCGAGCCGCTCCCCGATCTCCACGTGATCGAGAGGCGCGAACTCGAACACGCGCGGCTCGCCCCAGCGGCGCACCTCGAGGTTGTCCTGCTCGCCACCGCCGGAGGGCACCGACTCGTGCAGCAGGTTCGGGAGCGTCAGCAGCCAGCCCTCAAGCTCGCCCTGCACCGCGTTCAGCGCCTGCTCGGCGGCGGCGAGTTCGCCGGTCAGCTGCTCGCCACGGGCGAGCAGCGCGCTCGCGTCCTCGCCGCGCCCCTTGGCCATGCCGACCGCTTTGGCCGTGGCGTTGCGCTCGGCGCGCATCCGGTCGGCCTCGATCTGCGCGGCCTTGCGCTGCTCCTCGAGTGCGCGCAGTCGCTCCACATCGAGCACATACCCACGCCGCGCGAGGTTGCGCGCCACGGTCTCGGGGTCGGAACGGACCACTTTCGGATCGATCATGACTTCAGGTTCCTCAATTTGGCCAGCGCCTCGCCGATCTTGATCTCCAAGCCCCGCGGCACGGGTCGGTAGTATCGCCGATCGGGCAGCTCATCCGGCAGGTAGCGCTCCCCGGCGGCATAACCGCCCGGCTCATCGTGCGCGTAGCGGTAGCCGCGGCCGTAACCGAGGTTCTCCATCAGACGCGTCGGCGCATTGCGCAGCCGCAGCGGCACCTCGAGGGTCCCGAAGCGCTCGATGTCGGCCTTGACCTCCCCCAGCGCGACATACACCGCGTTGCTCTTCGGCGCGCAGGCGAGATACACCACCGCGTTGGCGAGTGCAAGCTCGCCCTCGGGGCTGCCGAGGCGATCGTAGGCCTCCCATGCATCGAGCACCAGGGCGAAGGCGCGCGGGTCGGCGAGCCCGATGTCCTCGACCGCCATGCGCACCACGCGGCGCGCGATGTAGAGCGGATCGCAGCCACCATCGAGCATGCGCGCGAACCAGTACAGCGCCGCATCCGGATCGGTGCCGCGCACCGCCTTGTGCAGCGCGGAGATCTGGTCGTAGAACTGCTCGCCGCCCTTGTCGAAGCGCCGGCGCGTGCCGCTGGCCACTTCGGTCGCGCACTCGAGGGTGAGGTGTGCACCGGGACCGGCCGCCTCGGTGAGAGCGGCGGCGAGCTCGAGCATGTTCAGTGCGCGACGGCCATCACCGTCCGCCGCACGCGCCATCAGCTCGAGGGCCTGCGGATCGGCCTCGAGCGCGAGCGTGCCGAGACCGCGGGGTGCGTCGGTGAGCGCTGCGCGCAAGAGACGCAGCAGATCCTCCTCCGCGAGCGGCTTCAACACATACACACGCGCCCGCGACAGCAGCGCGCTCACCACTTCAAAGGACGGATTCTCGGTCGTAGCGCCGACGAAGGTGAGTGTGCCGTCCTCGAGGTAAGGCAGAAACGTGTCCTGCTGCGCCTTGTTGAAGCGATGCACCTCGTCGAGAAAGAGCACCGTGGGCCGTCCGCTCCGCTCGCGTTCCGCACGGGCCGCATCCACCGCGGCGCGAATGTCCTTCACGCCCGCCATCACGGCCGAGAGTGCAATGAACTGCGCATGGCTGCTCTGCGCGATGAGCCGCGCCAGCGTCGTCTTACCGGTGCCCGGCGGGCCCCACAGCACGAGCGAGTGCAACCGCCCAGACTCGATCGCCTGACGCAGCGGCTTGCCCGGCGCGAGCACATGCGTCTGGCCGGCGACCTCATCGAGCGTCCGCGGGCGCATGCGGTCGGCCAACGGCCGGGCCGCATCGAGTGGCGGTGCCTCCCCGGCGCTCACCGCGCGGGCGTGCCGATCACATCCACGCCCTTCGGCGGCGTGAAGTCGAACGTAGCGGCCGGCACCGGCGCATTCACCGCGACGTGTTCGAACACGATGGTGGCCTCCTGCCCGAGCGTGTCCTCGAGGATCATTCGCTTGAGCGTGCCGTGCGCGAACCCGAACAGTGCACTGCGAAAATCCGCCTGCGAGGCTTGGCGCGGCGCGACGAACACCCAGGTGAGTCCCTGGCGCACCCCCGCCGGGCGCTCGGTGAAGTGCGCGCGCACGTCCACGGTACCCGACAGCAGCATCGCCGGCGTCGCCGACAGCGCCGCACTCACCGGCTGCACGGTCACCTGCGCCAGATCCCGGTCGTAGAACCACAGGTTGCGCCCGTCGGCCACCATCAGCTGCCCGGCGCCGACGGCCGCTGCTCGGTGCACCGCGGGAAGCGGATGGATGCTCCAGCGGAACTTGCCCGGCCGCTCGACGATGAGCGTACCGGCCGAGCGCGACAGCAGCGCCCCGTGCGCATCGACCAGCGTCTGGCGGAAACTCACCCGCAGAGTGTGCAAGCGGCTGAGGAATTGATCGAGCGGCGTCGGCGCCTGCGTGCCGGTGGCCGCCGGTGCGGCCACGGCGCTCAACGCCGCCGGCAGCAGGCCGCCGAGGACGGCCGCGAGCACCATCCGGGAGACTCGTGTAGTCATGACATCAGTCCTCCGGGCGCGCTGGCACCAACACCTCGCGCGACCCGTTCGATTGCAGGGGGCCGACCAGTCCGGCCATTTCCATCGCCTCGAGCAGCCGCGCGGCGCGGTTGTAGCCGATCTTCAGGCGCCGCTGGACGTACGAGATGGAGGGTTTGCGTTCGGTCGTGACGATGCGGACCGCCTCGTCGTAGAGCGCATCTTGTTCCGGATCGGCGAGCGCGCCGCCCTCGCCTTCCTCCCCGGGCAGCCCCGGAATGGGCATCTGCGGACCGTCGAGCACGTCGTCGACGTAATTCGGTGGAGCGAGCTTCTTCAGCGCCTCGGCCACCCGGTGCACCTCCTGGTCGGAGACGAACGCACCGTGCACACGCGTCGGCAGCGCGGTGCCGGACGGCAGGTAGAGCATGTCACCGTGCCCGAGCAGCGTCTCGGCCCCCATCTGGTCGAGAATGGTGCGCGAGTCGACCTTGGCGGAGACCTGAAAGGCGATGCGACAGGGAATGTTGGCCTTGATCAGCCCGGTGATCACATCGACCGAGGGACGCTGCGTGGCGAGCACCAGGTGGATGCCCGAGGCGCGCGCCTTCTGCGCCAGGCGCGCGATGAGCTCCTCGACCTTCTTACCGACGATCATCATCATGTCGGCGAGCTCATCGATCACCACCACCACGTACGGCAGGGGCGTGAGGTTCGGGATCTGGCTCTGATCGATGCTCGGATCGTTGGCCGCGCGCGCGATCAGCACCGGGTCGATGATGGGCTTGCCGGCATCGTTGGCGTCCTTCACCCGCCGGTTGAACCCGGTGATGTTGCGCACCCCGACGGCGGCCATCAGCTGATAGCGCCGCTCCATCTCCGCGACGCACCAGCGCAGTGCGTTGGCCGCCTGCTTCATGTCGGTGACCACCGGGGAGAGCAGGTGCGGGATGCCCTCGTACACCGACAGCTCGAGCATCTTCGGATCGATCATGATCAGCCGGACCTGCTCCGGGCCGGCCTTGTACAGCAGCGAGAGCACCATGGCGTTGATGCCGACCGACTTGCCCGAGCCGGTGGTGCCGGCGATCAGCAGATGCGGCATGCGCGCGAGGTCCGCCACCACCGGCGCCCCGCCGATGTCCTTGCCGAGGGCGAGCGCGAGCGGCGAGTGCACCTCGTCGTAGGCCTTGGAGCGAATGATCTCCCCGAGCGTGACGATCTCGCGCTTCTCGTTGGCGATCTCCAGACCCATCACGTTCTTGCCCGGAATGACCTCGACGACCCGCACGCTCAGCACCGACAGCGCGCGCGCCAGGTCCTTCGCAAGCGTGGTGATCTGACTCGCCTTGACCCCCGGCGCCGGACGCAGCTCGAAGCAGGTGACCACCGGGCCGGGCTGCACCGAGACCACCTCGGCCTCGATGCCGAAGTCCTTCAGCTTCATCTCCACCAGGCGCGAGAGACCCTCCAGGGCCTCCGGCGAGTACAGCGCCTCGCGCGCCGGCGGGTCATCGAGCAGCGACAGCGGCGGCAGCTCCCCGGACTTCGGCGGATCAAACAGCGAGACCTGACGCTCCTTCTCGACCCGCTCGCTCTTCTCGATGCGCGGGGCGGGGGTGGCGATGCGCGGCGGGGTCCGCGTGGCGCTGCGCTTGACCTCGACGGCAACCGCCTCCTTGCGCGCCTGGCGGCGCTCGCGGCCGACGGCCGCCTCGCGCGCCACCGCGCGGCGCGCGCGCAGCCATGCGAAAGCCGCCCAGGCCCACGCCCCGAGGCGATCCATGACGGTGAACCAGGACACCCCGAAGCCGAGCGACAGGCCCGCCATCCACGCCACCAGCATCACCAGAGTCGCCCCGACGTAACCGAGCGCCCGGCCGAATCCGCCGCCCATCAGCGCACCCAACAGTCCACCGGCACCCTCGTGCAGCGCGCCCTCGGACCAGTTCAGTGCCGTCAGCGCGCAGCTGGCGCACAGCAGCAGCGCAAGCCCCCCGGCGCGCACCAGTCGGGTCGCGCGGCTCAACGGCTCCTCGTGCGCGCCGCGGTGCAGGCCCCAGGCGGCCAGCGCGAGCATCAGCGGCAGCCAGTAGGCGGGGAAGCCGAACAGGCCGAACAGCCCATCGGCGAGCCAGGCGCCCACCGGGCCGATGCGGTTGTGCACCGCGGTGCCGGCGCCGCTGAAGAAAAATCCGGCGTCCTTGGGGCTGTAGCTCGCCAGCGCGATCAAGACCACGAGCGCGAGTGCGCCGAGGCCGATGACGGCACTCTCTCGCAGCGCGCGCGTGACCGCGGCGGTGAAACGGGGCGTGCGGCGCGCGAGCGCCTGGGACTCACTCAATGGGGGCGGCTCCACAATCCGGGGCAGAACGAGGGACTCGATTTTAGCGCAGTACCCGTCAGGCTACCCTTGATACTATTGAAGGCCCTGCCCCGCGCGCCGCTGTGCGCGTGCGCCGCGGGCCCTGCGCAGACCTCTTGAGAAACGACACGCATGAGCGAACCGAAGCACAGCCGACTGATCATTCTCGGCTCAGGACCGGCCGGCTACAGCGCCGCGGTCTATGCCGCCCGCGCCAACCGCGCCCCGCTGCTGATCACCGGCGTCGAGGAAGGCGGACAGCTGATGACCACCACCGACGTGGACAACTGGCCGGGGGACGTCGAGGGCCTGCAGGGTCCGGACCTGATGCAGCGGCTGCGCCGGCACGCCGAGCGGTTCAATACCCAGATCGTCAATGATCACATCAACGCCTGCGACCTCACCGTCCGGCCGCTGCGCCTCACGGGCGATGCCGGGGTGTACACCTGCGATGCGCTCGTCATCGCCACCGGGGCGAGCGCGAAGTACCTCGGCCTGCCCTCCGAGGAGCAGTTTCGCGGCCGCGGAGTGTCCGCCTGCGCCACCTGCGATGGGTTTTTCTTCCGCGGCCAGCGCGTCGCGGTGATCGGTGGCGGCAATACCGCGGTCGAGGAAGCACTGTACCTCTCGCACATCGCCGCGCACGTCACGCTCGTGCACCGGCGCGATCGGCTGCGCGCCGAGAAGATCCTGCAGGATCGACTGCTGCGCCAGGCCGAGGCCGGCAAAGTCTCTCTGGTCTGGGACCACGCGCTCGATGAAGTGCTCGGCGACACACAGGGCGTCGCCGGGGTGCGCCTGGCGCACGTGCACACCGGCGCGCTGCGCGAGCTGCCGGTCACCGGCGTGTTCATCGCGATCGGCCATGCACCGAACACCGGGCTGTTCACCGGCCAGCTCGCCATGCACGGGTCGGGCTACCTCCAGGTGCGCAGCGGCACCGACGGTTACGCCACCGCCACCAGCGTGCCGGGGGTGTTCGCCGCCGGGGACGTCGCCGATCCGATCTATCGCCAGGCGATCACCTCGGCCGGCTCCGGGTGCATGGCCGCACTCGATGCGGATCGCTACCTCGAGACGCTGGAGGCGGGCCACACACCGTAGCGGATGAAGCTCGCCGTCCACTCGAGCATCGATCAGATTGCGCCGAGCGCCTGGAACGCGCTCGCCGGGGAGCGCAATCCCTTTATCCGCCACGAGTTCCTCGCCGCCCTCGAGCACACCGGATGCGTCGGTGCTGAGCGCGGCTGGCAGCCCTGCCCGCTGACGCTGAGCGATGAGCACGGCCTCGCCGGCGCGGCACTCGCCTACCTGAAGAGCCACTCCTTCGGGGAGTTCGTGTTCGATTTCGCGTGGGCCGAGGCGTACGCGCGCCACGGCCTCGAGTACTACCCGAAGATCACCGTCGCCGTGCCATTCACCCCGGCGAGCGGGGCGCGCCTGCTGGTGCGCGCCGATTTGGACCCGTCCGCGGTGCGCGCACGACTGCTCGGGGCGCTCGCCGAGCTGTCCGCGGCGCACAGTTGCTCCTCGGTCCATGCGCTGTTTGTCGAGGAACCCGACCGCGCCGCCTGCGCGAGCGCCGGTTGGCAGCTGCGGCGGGACTGCCAGTTCCAGTGGCGCAACCGCGGCTACCGCGATTTCGAGGACTACCTCGCCGGGTTCACCGCCGAGAAGCGCAAGAAGGCGCGCCGCGAGCGCCGCCGCGTCGAGGAGGCGGGGATTCACTTCCTCACCCGCTTCGGACCCGAACTCGACCCATCGCTGCTCGATCAGGTCTATGCCTTTCACCGCGAGACCTTCCGGCGCCACGGCCAGGAGCCCTACCTCACGCGAGCGTTCTTCGAGGAGATCGTGCGCACCATGGGCGATGCGCTGATGGTGAAGATCGCCGTGCACGGCTCGCAGCCGGTGGCCGCCGCGGTGTTCTTCTGGTCTCGCGAGGCACTCTGGGGCCGCTACTGGGGCGCCACCGAGGACTACCACAGCCTGCATTTCGAGACCTGCTACCACCAGGGCATCGAGTTTTGCATCGAGCGGAACATCGAGCGCTTCGAGCCCGGGACTCAGGGAGAACACAAGATCGCTCGCGGCTTCGAGCCGACGCTCACCTGGTCGGCGCACGAGATCCGCGACCGGCGCTTCCGCGAGGCGATCGGGCAGTACCTGGCGCGCGAGGCCGACTGGGTCGACGGCTACGTCGGGGAAGTCCGCGCGCACGTTCCGTTTCGCAAGGATCGCCCATGAGGCGCATCACCTGGCTCGACCCGCAGGCCTCGCGCCAGTGGTTTCCGCCGCTCGAGCAGGCGCTGGAGGATCCGCCCGGGCTCCTGGCCGCCGGCGAAGAGGGTGAAGGAGAGCAACTTGGGATCCATCCAGGCGACACCGGTCACCAGCGAGCTGTAGACGCTGGACGGGCGGATGCTGGTGGTGTACAGACCAGCCATACCGTCGATGAGTCTGCCTTGGGGCTGCCAAACGCCCTCACCGGCCAGGGGCGGGGAGACGAAAGGCTTGAGGTTCTGAGGCGGGGCCAGGTGCGGCGGTCCTGCTGCCACTGTGGTGGTCGTCGCACGCTTGCTTGAGACCGCGGCTATGGCGCCCTTGGGGGGTTTGCCACCCACCGGCGGCTTGTGCAGTCCGTACCAGGTGTTCTCGGCCCAGGCCACGAACGAAGCGCCGCCATGGCCGCGAATCCACTCCACGGTCCTGATCCCGAAGCTTCCTCCTCCCGGCGCGGTCAATGCGGTGCCGTAGGACCACGAGACCGAAACCACCAGAAGAAAGGCCGCCAGGACGATTGAGATCCTAAAGTAGCGGGGCCGCATCCGCCGCCTTACATAAGTACGCTGCATCTTCTCGATTCTTGTCAGCCGTGAGTTCCGGCGGCCCCATCCCACAGGCACTCGGCGTCACACGGTCGATAAATACCCTAAAGAGCCTAAGCCTCCAAAGTGTGAATTGGCTGAATCGGCTCGCGCCCGCTGAAGGCCGGATCAGCCGGCAGCTGCAGCACCAGCTCGGCCCCTCCCAGCTCAGAGGGCCCTTCCTCGACGTACAGGCGTCCACGGTGCAGCTCCACCAGCGAGGCTGCGATGGCAAGGCCAAGCCCCGATCCACCCGAGATCCTGGAGCGGTCCTTCTCCACGCGGTGGAAGCGCTCGAAGACCTTCTCCCTCATCTCGTCCGGGATTCCGGGGCCGTCGTCCGAGACCCGCAGCTCCACGGTCCCGTCCAGCACGGTGAGCGAGATTGCGACGCGGGAGCGCGAGTAGCGGGCGGCGTTGTCGAAGAGGTTCCGCACCACCCGGAAGATCTGATCCCGGTCACCCAGGATCCTCGCCGCCTGCACCTCCGTGGTGTCCACACTCTTGCCGTACTGG
>JBMFWZ010000106.1:0-10014 GCA_049964755.1 Steroidobacteraceae bacterium
CACCCCTCGCCACTCCCGCGCCGGTTTGACCATCCGGCTCTTCACGAAAGGAGGTGCCTCAGAACAGATTTACCGTGGGGAGGAACCCTCGTCATCGAAGTCTATTAACCGTGCTCCGGGGCGCAAGCGCCCGTGGCAACAATACGGGGTGCTCGCAGGGTCCCGGGTCCAACTACTGAACGGGCTCTCAGCACCAAGGGAAAGCCGACCTCGTTCCCGACGCCAGGAGCATCCTATGCCCCAAAAGCTCGAAAAATTCCACTCTTCCGCTTCATCCCACGGGGTCCGGCCTCGCCGGATGAAGAACTACTGAGACTCGAGTGCGGCATCCTCATGGCGATCGCTCCGTTCTACTGCACGGCTCGGCCAACTCCGCCCTGACGGAGTAGTTTGACGCTCCGAGCACCTGCTCGGAGTGCACTGTGCCGGCCTACTGGCCATTCTCTCGACTCCTGCGATCAGAGCCGCCGATGCATTCATTGCCAGACGCCATTGCTCGGCGTCGTACCTTTGCCATCATTTCCCATCCGGATGCCGGAAAGACCACCCTCACAGAGAAGCTGCTGCTGTTTGGCGGCGCAATCCGGCTTGCCGGCAGCGTCAAGTCCCGCAAGGCGGCTCGCCATGCGACATCGGACTGGATGACGCTCGAGAAGGAACGCGGCATTTCGGTGACCTCCTCCGTGATGCAGTTCGCATATGCGGGTCGCATCGTCAACCTGCTCGACACACCGGGACACCAGGATTTCTCGGAAGATACCTATCGCGTACTGACCGCGGTGGACTCGGCCCTCATGGTCATCGATTGCGCCAAAGGGGTGGAGGAACGCACCATCAAGCTGATGGAGGTGTGCCGCATGCGCGATACGCCTATCGTGACGTTCATCAACAAGCTCGACCGGGAGGGACGCTCGCCGATCGAGCTGCTCGATGAGGTGGAACGGGTGCTCGGCATCCAGTGCGCCCCCGTCACCTGGCCGATTGGGATCGGACGCCGGCTCAAGGGCGTATTTCATCTGCTGACAGGCGAGACTCATTTGTACGAGCCCGGACGAAACCTGACCCGCCAGGACTCGACTATCTTCGGCTCGTCCGAGGATCCTGCCCTTCGGGAGGCCATCGGGAACGACCTACTGGAGCAGTTGCGTGGGGAACTCGAGCTGGTACGCGGCGCGTCGCACCCGTTCGATCGGGCTGCGTACCTCGAGGGCCGCCAGACGCCGGTCTTTTTCGGCTCGGCCGTGAACAACTTCGGAGTGCAGCTCCTGCTCGATTTCTTCGTAGAGAACGCGCCTTCACCCCGAGCACGAATGACGACGACGCGCGAGGTCCAGCCCGCCGAGGAAAAGCTCACCGGTTTCGTCTTCAAGATCCAGGCCAATATGGATCCTCTGCATCGCGATCGTGTTGCTTTTGTTCGGCTCTGTTCCGGCTGCTACCGACCGGGTATGCGCCTGCGTCATGCGCGCTCGGGCAAGGAGTTGCGAATCAGCGATGCACTGACGTTCCTCGCCGCCGAGCGCGAGCTGGCGACAGATGCATGGGCTGGAGATGTCATCGGCATTCACAACCACGGCACGATTGCGATCGGGGATAGCCTCACCGAGGGAGAGGCCCTCACCTTCACGGGCATCCCACACTTCGCGCCAGAGCTCTTCCAGCGCATCCGCCTGAAGGACCCCTTGCGCATGAAGCACCTGCAGAAGGGGCTGCTGCAGCTCGCCGAAGAAGGCGCGACCCAGTTCTTCCGACCGTTGCTCTCCAACGACCTGGTACTGGGCGCCGTTGGCAGCCTGCAATTCGAGGTCGTGGCCCATCGACTAAAGGACGAGTACGCGGTCACGGCGGAATTCGAGCCGACTAGCGTCGTCACCGCCCGCTGGGTTCACTCCGACTCGCCAGCCGTGCTCGAGGAATTCCGCATCAAAGCGGCATCGAGCCTCGCCCTGGACGCCGCCGACGCGCTGGTATTCCTGGCACCCTCGAGGGTAAACCTGCAGATGACGCAGGAACGCTGGCCGCAAATCGAGTTCCGGGTCACGCGCGAGCACGCCGGCGTTGCGGGTGAAGCATTCCGCTGACAGAAGCCGCTGCGCCATGAGGTCGCAGCGAGTCGCGAGATTCCCTCCCGGTATCACTCGAATCGTGAGCAGAAGTAGGCGCCCTAACTTTCTCGTCGGGCGTCGCGCTTTTCACCGGGCGAGGTATCGAACTTCACAGAACACGCGGTCGGCAAAGATGGACTTTATCCGGAATGATCGGTATACTTTGCATGTTCATCTGATCCCTCCGCCGTCCCACCGACCCGCAATCCCGCTCGTCGGCATGGTTTCCGCACCATCTCGTGCGGTTCAGAGGGCGACAACGGCGTTACAAGCAGGTGCAGACTCCAACTTAGCGTCTTGCTGGCGGCCTCGGATTCCGGATCTGAGTTCCGTGCTCTTTTCCCGTGAGCACGGGCCACCCATGCAGGACTAGAGATGGCAGAGATCGACCTCCTCCAATCAATTGCGCAGCTTACCGCCCGACGGGAAGCTGTCGAATCCACTCTGACGTCGCTCGAGGAATCCCGGCGGCCAGTCGAGCTCGATCAGACGCTCCAAGGCCGGCTCAGCCGCATGGATGCCCTCGGCCAGCAACAGATCGCACGGACGAGCGAGGCGCATCTGCGCACCGAGCTGACCAGGATCAAAGCAGCGCTGGAGCGGCACAGGAATGGCCGCTATGGAGCCTGTTGCCGCTGCCGCCTTTCGGTGGAATCGGATCGTCTAAATGCAGACCCTGCTACGCCCTTCTGTCTGAGCTGCATCGAGGAACTGGCGGAGGAGCGGGGGCGCACCGGCTCGCAAGCCGCCACGTTGCGGTAGTGGAGATCGAGACTTTGGCTCAGACCTGGAGCGCCGAAACCACGACCGCCCTGAGCGGGAGGACCGCGGACGGCTCAGTTTTGGTTTTCCGCCCTGGCCGTTACCTCATGAAGCATGTGGCTGCAGACACCTACGAACTGGCAATCAACGGTGACAGCCGCGTCATCCTCTCGGCAGACGAGATTTCCCACCTGCGCGCGAGCAGGCTACTGTTGATTGAGGGTTCATGGCCTGCCGAGTCGTGAAGCAACCGTACCCAGCCGACTGCGCGATCAAGGCAAATTCATGAAACCCCCATCTTCCCAATCTGCGCCTCGAGACGCGAACGGACCTGAGCGAGGCGATCGTCACACGCCTCGCTGAGGAAATCGAGAAGTCGCGAGAGCGGGCCGCAATACTGATGCTCGCGGGCGACACGACGCCCCACATGCATATCAATTGCTCCGCAAGTACACACCCAGTGAATGTGATTAGCCGGTCCCTTACCCGATCTGACGAGCCCGGCGTCCTCGCGCGCGCATCACCCGCCTGCGTCGCGCGGCATCGAGTTACTCCGCCCTGACTCGCGCCTTTCGCGGCGTCCGCCAGGGCATGCCGCAACGTGTGCATGCCTCCCGGTAGGCGCGCACTGCTTCCTTTGTTCTCACCGGGCGCGGCGAAGTTCAGCGTGAGCGTCGCAGCCGGATGCCACCAAACACATATATCAGGATACATCACTCATGATCCGACTCCCGACCGCGACCAAACACACCTTTCGCTACGGCGCGCATGACCTGACGCTCGAAACCGGGGAGCTGGCACGACAGGCCAGCGGCGCGGTCTTGGCCCGGCTGTCCGACACAGTGGTCCTCGCTACCGTTGTGGCGCGACCGCAGCCCTCGCTCGAGAAGAACTTCCTGCCGCTCACGGTGAACTATCAGGAAAAATATTACGCAGGCGGTCGCATTCCGGGCGGCTTCTTCAAGCGCGAAGGGCGTCCGAGCGAGCGCGAGACGCTGATCTCGCGCCTCATCGACCGGCCGATCCGCCCGCTCTTTCCTGAGGACTATCGGCATGAGACGCAGGTTGTCGCGACCGTGCTCTCAAGCGATCCAGAAGTCGATGCTGACATTCCGGCGATGATCGCCTGCTCGGCTGCATTGCGCTTGGCCCGCGTTCCCTTCAAGGGGCCCATCGGGGCAGCTCGCGTCGGGATCGTCGACGGGCAGTACGTACTCAACCCGACGGCAAGCGAGCGCAAGCGCTCGGCGCTCGATCTGGTCGTGGCGGGTACGAGCCGGGCCGTGCTGATGGTCGAGTCCGAGGCGCAGCTGCTCTCGGAGCAGCAGATGCTCGGTGCCGTTACCTTCGGCCATCAACAAATGCAGGCGGCGATCGAGGCGATCGAGACGCTTGCACATATGGAAGGCATCGCTCCGTTCGAGTGGTCCGCTCCACCACGCGATGCGCGCCTGACTGCTCAGGTGGCGGAGCTGGTCGGTCCGCAGATCGCCAACGCGTTCCTGGAGACGAACCGCACCGCGCGGCGAGAGACGCTCGGCGCGCTTCGCAGCGAGCTTCTCGAGGCCCTGGCGATGGATCTGGGCGGCGGCCGGTGGACGCCAGCGGATGTCGAGCGCGAGTTCACCGAGCTCGAATATCAATCCATGAGGCGCCAGGTGCTGCAGCAGAACAGGCGGGTCGACAGCCGGCGTCCCGATGACGTGCGACCCATTTCGACCCAGGTCGGCGTACTGCCGCGCACACACGGCTCAGCGCTGTTTACCCGCGGTGAGACCCAGGCGCTCGTCACGGTGACACTCGGCACTTCGCGAGAGTCCCAGATCATCGACGCCATGGACGGCGAGCATCGCGACCCTCTTCTGTTCCACTACAACTTTCCGCCGTTCTGCGTCGGTGAGACCGGCATGATGATTGGCCCGAAGCGCCGCGAGATCGGCCACGGGCGGCTTGCCCGGCGGGGCATCCAGGCCGTGATGCCCGGCCCGGAGGACTTCGGTTACGTGGTGCGCATCGTCTCGGAGATTCTGGAATCGAATGGATCGAGCTCCATGGCCTCCGTCTGTGGCGCTTCGATGGCGCTGATGAACGCGGGCGTGCCGATCAAGGCGCCCGTGGCGGGCGTCGCCATGGGCCTGGTGAAGGAAGGCACAGAGTACGTAGTGCTCACCGACATCTCAGGCGACGAGGATCACCTCGGCGACATGGACTTCAAGGTCGCCGGCACCGCCGATGGCGTTTCGGCACTGCAGATGGACATTAAAATCGATGGCATCACGGAGCAGATCATGCGCGTCGCGCTCGAGCGTGCGCGTCTGGCACGGCTGCACATCCTCACAGAGATGCAGAAGACGATCTCCGTGCCGCAGCCCGAGCTGTCCGCGTGGGCACCGCGCCTGTATACGATCCGCATTCCGGTGGATCGCATTCGTGACGTCATCGGCAAAGGTGGCGCCACGATCCGCGCGCTCGTGGAGGAAACCCAAACGCAGATCAACGTCACGGACGACGGCACTGTCACGGTCGCCGCCACAAACGGCAACGCCGCGGAAGCGGCACTCGAGCGCATCCGGCTCATCACTGCCGATGTGGAGCCCGGAGCAATCTACGAGGGCCGCGTGGTGAAGCTCATGGACTTCGGCGCTTTCGTGTCCATTCTTCCTGGCCGCGACGGTCTCGTGCACATTTCGCAGATCTCCTCGGAGCGCGTCGAGCGCGTCTCGGACCATTTGAGCGAGGGTGATCTGGTGAAGGTAAAAGTGCTCGAAGTAGATCGCCAGGGCCGGGTGCGACTCTCCATCAAAGCGGTGCTGGAAGATGCCGCCCAGGTAGACTACTCCAAGTCGATCACCGGGTGAACATGAGTCCGGCAGAACGCGAAGACCGCGATCACCTGGGCACCTGTCAGGCGAGGATTCAGGATGCCTTGAGGCAGATCGGCGCGCCTCGGCGAGCAGGCGCGAGAGGTAAAATCGGACAACCGCTCTCGGGCGCCGTGCCTGGGATCGGGTGATCCCGTTCTTCGCGTTTGCACCTGCGGTGCGCCGGGTGATTTACACGACGAACGCCATCGAGAGCGTGCATGCGAGGCTTCGCAAGATCATCAAGACTCGTGGTCACTTCCCGAGCGACGATGCGGCGACCAAGCTGATCTGGCTGGCGCTGAAGAACATCACGGCGGACTGGAGCCGATCCACCAGGGAGTGGAGCGAGGCGATGAACCAGTTCGCCATCGCCTACGGAGATCGATTCGCAAGGACGTACTGAGAGCAGTAGACTGCTCCTGCCGCAATGGTTGCGCCTCTCGTGACCGGCCGTTGTGGCAGGAGCTTTTAAAGGCGCCTCAAACGCAAAAATTCAGACAGGCCCCGGCCGACGCGCTCGAGGCCCAGCAGAAGAAGCTGGCGAAGCTCGCGCGGTCACCTACTTCGGGCGCGTCGATTTCCAGGATGATCAGAACCCCTCAGGTACCGAAGCGATCTACGCAGGTGTGCATCACTTACTCAAGCCCCGGGCGTCAGCCTCGCGCTCGATGCGTTCGGGGAGGCGGTCACGTACGCGAATAACCGCTGGCAGCATCTTGCCGGCTACGCGAAGGTCGGCTTCGGCCACGTGAGCATCGACCAGAACCCCGTCGAGCGGATGATCCGGCCGACCAAGCTGGGTTCGCGCAACTGGCTCTTCATCGGCAATCCCAAATCCGGCTGGTGCTCGGCGCTGATCTACTCGATCGTTGGGACCTCCCGGCTCCTCGGCGTCAATCCCGAGGCGTATCTGACCTGGGTCTTGCCCAAGCTCGCCGCGGCCACCCACAGGACCGCCACCGCCCTCCTGGCGCACGACTACGCCCGAGAGTATCCGCCCGACAGCGCCTGATCAGCCCGGCCGCACCGTCACCTTCGCCTTGATCGAGCGGGCGATGAAGCACCGCGCGTGCGCAAGCTCGTGTACCTGCGCGATCGCCTCGGCGGTGACCTCGTAATGCGGATCGAACGTGATCTTCGGGTACAGGATCACCTCGCTCACCCAGACCTCCCCGGGACCGGTCTCGCTGAAAACCCCGTGGGCCCGGTCCAGGTAGCTCGCCACCTCGATCTCCATCCCGAACGCCACGTTCAGCCAAGAGAGCATGTGCGCGCTCGCCACCGCCGCGACGAACATGTTCTCCGGGTTCACCGCCGCCCGGTCGGCGAATGCCTTCGGCAGCATCGCCGGGGAGTCGGACGCCTTGAGCTTCGCCCCGCCCACCAAGTGCCAGAGGTGCTCCCGGGAATACTTGCCCTTGGCCCCTGACCACTTGCCGCGCCGCCAGTCAATCGTCGCCAGATGCACCGTCTCCGGTGCGTTCTCGTCGCCTGCCGCCGTCGTGCTCACTCGTCGCTCCGCTCGCCTTCGCGCGCGTAGACAAGCAGAGCCGGCCCTATCCCGTCAAATCAGCAGCCGCTGAGACGCTTACGATATGACCGGTCGCGGTAGGGACGATTCGCGTCGATGAGGACGCGAACCGCCCCCCGCACAGATCCCAGCGTGCAGGGCTACCGCACTGGGCTCTTATCTCGGGTTCGAACAGCAAAGCGCGCTTGTGGCCAGGGGTGAGTAATGCGGGCCGTGGGAAGCCATCGATCAACGAGGCGATTCATGCGCGCCCAGTCGAGCCGGCGGCGCTGGCTGCGGCGTAGGAGCGACCGCCGCCAGCGTTGCGTGATCTCCCGGCGGAAGACATCGAGCGCCTCGATGTTGGAAGGCACGCCGTAATACGCGTAGTGTCCGCGAAGGACGGCGCCCAGCCACTCACCTTGCGAGGCGATCGAGTCATGCCGGCGACGGCGAAGCTCCAGAGCGATCTCTTGGACTTTCGCCCTCAAACGCGCAGTCATCGTGTGACGCTGTAACACGAACTTCCCAGTCCTCGAGCGACCACAACAATGCGTCAGCCCAAGGAAGTTGAAGGGCTGCGGTGCACCGGATTGTCCCTGCTCTTGCCGGCGGGAGGCAGCAAACCTCCCGAAGGCAATAAGCCGGGTCTTCTCCGGATGCAGCTCCAGCTTGAACCGCGCGAGTCGTTCGCGGAGGGCTCGAAGGAACCGCTGTGCATCGAAGTCATGCTGGAAGCCGAGCACGAAGTCATCGCAGTAACGGACGATGATGACATCACCATGTCCGTACCGCTTCCTCCACTGCTGCACCCACAGGTCAAGTGCATAATGCAGACAAATGTTGGCCAGCAACGGCGACACCGTTGCCCCTTGCGGGGAGCCAACCTCCGTCGGCGTACGTTTTCCCTGTTCCATGACTCCCGCTCTCAACCACTTCTGGATGAGTCGCAGGACCCTACGATCCGCAATTCGATGCTCGATGAACTTGATCAGCCACCCGTGGTCGATGGTATCGAAGAACCCACGGATATCCGCATCGAGCACCCAGTTCACCTTCTTGCCGGTGATTCCGACCGCCAACGCGTCGAGCGCATCATGCGCCCCACGTCCTGGTCGAAAGCCGTATGAGAAGCCGAGAAAGTCGCTCTCATAGATTGCGTTCATCACCGACACCACAGCTCGCTGCAGGATTTTGTCCTCCAGTGCCGCAATGCCCAGAGGCCGCTGCCGGCCATCCGGTTTGGGGATGTACACCCTACGCGAGGGCTTCGCCCGATATGCTTCGCGATGCACCTTGGCGTGCAGAGCCCGAAGGTTCTCTTTGGGGTTGACCCGCTTTCGTGGACGGTCTTGAGTTTGTAAGCTTGGCTGTGTCTTGTCTCCTCTTCAGTCTGGATCTTTCTCACCGTGGTCTTCCACGCAATGCAGTCTCACCGCGCCTTGCGCGGGGAGAAGCTCCGGGTGTGGCTCCGGTGATTCTAGGTGAAGCGTCGTTCGAACTCCTGTGGAGAAGCGTAGCCGATCGACGAATGGCGACGTGTTGTATTATACCACGAATTGAGCCAACAAAAAATCACCGAGCGCGCTTCGTCTCGAGTCCGGAATCGATTGCGATCCAACACCTCGCATTCCAATGTGGAGAAAAAGCTCTCGGCCATTGCGTTATCGTAACAATCGCCGACACTGCCCATTGACGGCCGCACCCCGAGCTTCGTGCAGCGGGTGCCGAAGGCAATCGCGGTGTACTCGCTCCCGTGGTCGGAATGGTGGATCACGGCGCGCGGCCCGCGTGCTGCGTAGGCCATCTCCAGCGCCTGCAACACCAGCCGGCTTGAGAGCCGACCGGCCATCGCCCACCCCACCACCAAGCGCGAGAACACATCGAGGACGATCGCCAAGTACAGGAAGCCTTCGAGCGTCGGAACGTAGGTCACGTCCGCCACCCAGAGCGCATCGGGTCGGTCGGCAACGAACTGCCGCTCCACCAGATCGGGCGCAAAGCGTTCGGGCGCCCCGGGCCGCGTCGTGCAACGGAAGCGGCGCTTCTGCACGCCCTCGAGCCCTGCCTGGCGCATCAGCCGCGCCACCCGCTTGCGTCCCACACACACACCGTATGTCACCCGCAACTCCACCTGGACTCGCGGGGCACCGTAGGTGCGGTGGGAGTGCCCGTAGATCTGGTGGATCAGTGCTCGCAGCTCGACGTCCTTGCGCGCATGAGCCGACAGCGGCCGGCTCTCTCGGGCATAGAACCCACTCTTCGACACCTCCAGCAGCCGGCACATCGTCCCCACCGGATAGTGATCCTGGTTCGCGCCTACGAATCCGAAAACCGTTTCGTGTTCGGAGCGCTCTCCTGCGCGAACCAGGCCGCGGCTTTTCCCAAGATTTCCCTCTCCACCTTCAACCGCTTGTTTTCCCGTCGTAGCTGCGCGAGCTCCTGGCGCTCCTCGGTGCTCAGCCCACCGTCTCCCCGACCGGCGTCGCGATCGGCTTGCTTGACCCACCGGCTGATCGCCCATTGCGAGCAGCCGAACTCACGCGAAAGCTCAGACAGCGTTCGCCCCGCCCGATGCAGCTCCACCATCTGGCGGTGGAACTCCTTCGGGTATCGCTTTGCATGCTTTGACTTGGCCATGGCGGACTCCTCAACTATTCACACTGTCGGGTGTCCACGAAACCGGGTCAAGATCAGAGGCTCGCCGACGAGCCCGGAGAACCTGTGGCCGCAGCCCCATCACGTCGTCGAAGGATGGGGCAGCTATGCAAAG
>JBMFWZ010000107.1:0-10009 GCA_049964755.1 Steroidobacteraceae bacterium
CTCACCGTGGCCCACGCCGAGCGCGCCCCGCAGCTGCTTCAGTTCCTGCGGCAGTACCGAGTCCACGTCCGCGCGGTGCAGGTCGATCGCGCCGCGGCGCGCGCGCTGGTCGAGCGCTCGCACGGTCCGTTGCTGTACGTTCCGCGCGACTTCGGCACGCGGCTCGCGGCCGGCAAACCCGCATCGCTGCGGCTGTATGCCGACGAATCCGAGCGGGCGCTGCAAGGTCGGGTGCAGCGGCTTGCGAGTCTGATCGGCTTGTACGCAGGCACCATCGCCCGCTTGCGCCTCGTCGCGCGCGGCCTCGATCCGCAGCTGCTCACACCGATTGCGCTGCACACCATCGACATCTCCACCCCGCAGAGCCGGGCGGCATTGGTGCTCGGCATGCTGAGTTATGCCATTCTGCTGACGATGCTGATGAGCGGACTGTACATCGCGATCGACGCCACGGCCGGTGAGCGTGAGCGCGGCTCGCTCGAGCCACTGCTGACCATGCCGGTCCGGCGCGAGCACCTGGTGTACGGCAAGATGCTGGCGGCCTGCACCATGATGACGGTGTGCTTGGTGCTGACGGTGGCGGCCTTCGCGTTCGCGCTGCACCACATCGGGCTCGATCGGCTCGGCATGAGCGCGAACTTCGGCCCCGCCGTCGCCGCGGGCATCGTGCTCGGCTGCCTGCCGCTCATTCCGACGGGCGCTGCGCTGATGACGCTGGTGGCGGCCTACACGCGCAGCTATCGCGAGGCGCAGACCTACGTCGGGCTGGTTTTGCTGATTCCGACGCTGCCGCTGATTTTTGCCAATATCATGGGACTGCGGCCGCGGCCGGCCCTGATGGCCGTCCCCTCGCTCAGTCAGCACTTCATCATCATGAGCCTGCTGCGCGCCGAACCGCTGCCGGTGTTGGATCTGGTGATCTCTGCCGGAGTGACGCTCGCACTGGGTGCGGTGTTGATGTTTTTCGCCGGCCGGCTGTACCGGCGCGAGAAGCTGCTCGGCTGACGGTGACGTTGCCACGGATTCGAAGGACTGATCAGGAGACTCCGCCGATGAAATATCTGCTCATCCTTGCTCTCACCTTCACGCCGGTGCTCGCTCAAGCCGCCGCGCCACACGAGGCGGCACCAGCGACCCTGCACGTGAGCGCGGCCGCGACAGTCCATCCGGCGCCGGACCGCGTCTATATCGACGTGGGCGTACGGACGGAGGCCGCTCAGCCAAAAGTCGCCGCCGCGGACAATGCCACGCGGGTCGCGGCCGTGCTGGCCGCCGTGCGCACGGCGGCCGGTCCCACGGCCGAGCTGACGACCGCCAACTACTCGGTGGCGCCGCAGTACGCATATTCGAGCTCGGGCAAACCACCGGCCATCACCGGCTATGTCGTGACCAATCTCGTGCGCGTGCGGCTCGATGATCTCAAACGCATCGGGGGCGTGATCGATGCGGCCAATACTGCCGGTGCGAACATGCAGCAGAATCTTCGCTTCGCGCTGCGTCACCCCGAGGCTGCGCGGGTTCGGGCGCTGGCACGGGCGGCCCGTCGGGCGCGTGCGGCGGCCGATGCGCTCGCGGCCGCACTGGACCTGCGGATCGTGCGCGTCCTCGAAGTGCGCCAGACCGGCGGAGCGGTGAGCGCGCCCTCGCCCATCATGTTCGGACCGGTACTGCGCGCGCAGCGCATGGCGCCGGTGACGCCCATCGAATCAGGTAGCCTCCAGGTCAGCGCGGACGTCAGCATGACTGTGGCGGTCGTGCCCCGGTAGGCGTACGCTGCGAGCATCACTACGATCGCGGCACGCCGCGGCGTGCCCGGGAGGAGGCTGACATGATCACCGTGCGCCACCTGCTCGAGGCGAAGAAGCCCGCGCTGTACAGCATCGCTCCAGATACGCCAGTCCTGGACGCCGTGCGAGCCATGGCTGAACACGGCGTGGGCGCGCTCCTCGTGATGCGCGAGGGCGTGCTCACCGGCATCGTCTCCGAGCGCGACTACGCCCGCAAAGTCGTGCTGCGCGGACGCGCCTCGGCACAGACTCCGGTCGCCGACATCATGAGTTCGCCGGTTCTGACGGTGGCCCCGGATGCCACGGTCCAGCACTGCATGGTCTTGATGACAGAGCGACGCATCCGCCACCTGCCGGTGGTTCACGGCGGCCGCGTGCTCGGCGTGGTGTCGATCGGCGATCTGGTGAAGTCGGTGATCGAGGACCAGCAGCGCAAGATCGAGCAGCTGGAGAGTTACATCCACGGCTGAACCGCCCCGCGGGTGCGGCCGAGCGTTCAGGCGCCGAGGAACATCCGGTACGCCGGGTTGCCCGTCTCATCGGCGTACTCGTAGTGCAGCTCATTCAGATGCTGCAGGAACTCTTCGCGATCCGGCACCGGGACCTGGATGCCGGCGAGCACCCGTCCGTAGTCGGTGCCCTGGTTGCGATAGTGAAAGAGGCTGATGTTCCAGCGCGAGCCGATCGCGTCGAGGAACTTCAGCAGCGCACCGGGGCGCTCCGGAAACTCGAACCGATACAGCAGCTCATCGCGAATGCCGCGCGCTCGGCCACCGATCATGTAGCGCACGTGCAGCTTGGCCATCTCGTTCTCGCTCATGTCGGTGACGATGTAACCGCCCGCACGCAGCGCCTGGACCACGCCGTCCTTCTCGGTGCGCCCGCGCATCAGGGAGAAGCTGACGAACACGTGCGCGGCCGCCTCGCTCTCGTAGCGATAATTGAACTCGGTAATGCTGCGTCGGCCGAGGATCTCGCAGAACTGCCGAAAGCTGCCCGGCCGCTCCGGGATGCACACGGCGAGCAGCGCCTCGCGCTCCCCGCCCAGGTCCGCCCGCTCGGCCACATGGCGCAAGCGATCGAAGTTGATGTTCGCTCCGCTCGTGATCGCCGCCAGACGCTTGCCCTGCCAGTGCTCGCGTGCGGCCAGCTTCTTCAGTCCCGCCACGGCGAGCGCGCCGGCCGGCTCGACGATCGAGCGGGTGTCTTCGAACACGTCCTGGATCGCGGCGCAGATCTCGTCGTTGTCGAGCAGGATGATTTCATCGACGTACTTGCGGCACAGCTCGAAGGTCTCCTCGCCGATCCGCTTCACGGCGACGCCGTCGGCGAACAGGCCGACCCGCTCGAGCGTGACGCGCCGGCCGGCTTTGAGCGACTCGTACATGCCGGCCGCATCCTGCGGCTCCACGCCAATGATCCTGATGCCCGGATAGAGGTATTTCAGGTACACCGATACCCCGGCGATGAGACCGCCGCCGCCGATCGGGACGAATAGCGCATCGAGGTGGCCGCCGGTCTGGCGCGCCAGCTCCACTGCGATGGTTCCCTGGCCGGCGATGACGTCCGGGTCGTCAAACGGATGGACGAACACCAAGTTGTGTTCGCGGGCGAGGGTGAGCGCGTGTTCGAAGGCGGAGTCGTAGTCATCGCCGTGCAGCGTGACTTCGCCGCCGAGCGCGCTGACGGCCTGAATCTTGATCTGCGGGGTGGTCTGCGGCATCACGATGACGGCGCGGATTGCGCGGCGGCGCGCCGCGAGTGCGACACCCTGGGCATGGTTACCGGCCGAGGCGCACACCACGCCTCGTTGAGCGGCAGAGTCCGACAGCTTCGCGATGCGGTTGTAGGCGCCGCGCAGCTTGAATGAGAACACCGGTTGCAGGTCCTCGCGCTTCAGCAGCACGTCGTTGCCGATGCGTCCCGAGAGGCGTGGAGCCGGTTCGAGCGGCGATTCGATCGCCACGTCGTAGACGCGTGCCTTGAGGATCTGCTCGATGTAGGGACTGACCATGGGCACTCAGGTCGTGAGGAAGGAGTGGATCGCGCCGAGCACTGGTTGAGCACCGGCCTCGAGGGCCGCGATGCCGTTGCATGTGGCGCGCTGGGTCTGCAGCGGCAGATCGGCGGCGGTGAGCGCAAACCCGTGCGGATGCTCCGGCCCATGAAGGATCAGCAGTGGATGGGTCACGGCGCGCAGCCGCTCGCGCAGTGGTCGAGCTTGCTCGAGCACCGCGGCCTGCGCGGCTGCCGTGGCGTGCTGCAGCCGCTCCCCGCAGGCGAAGAAGACCGCCTCCGCAGAGGCGCCGGCACCGCAGTCGCTGCGTGCACTGTTGCAGACCGCCCGCAGGAACTCATCGGCGGCCCCTGCGTCGCGCGGTGGCGGGGGTGTTGCGGCCGTGGGCAGTGCCGCGATGGCCAGCCGCCGCACGGCCGGATGGGTGGCCAGCAATTCGAGCGCGACGTGAGCACCGAGGCCGCAGCCGATCAGGTCGATCTGGCGCAGCCGCATGGTGTCGAGGAAGTCGCCGAGGGCCGCGGCAAGCTCGCCGAACGACAGGACGCCCGGGCGTTCGGATTGGCCGAATCCCGGCAAGTCCGGTGCAAACGCCGAGCGGTCCTCCCCGAGTGCCGCCAGCAGTGCTCCGTACAGGCCTGCGCAGTGACCGGCGGGGTGAAGCGCCAGCACGGGCGTTGCCTCCTCGAAGCCGCCTCCGCCGGGAATGGCATGATGGACATGCAGCTGCCCAAAGCGGCACTCGAAGTAGCCGCGGCGGATGCGCGCCGCGGCGCGCGGCAGCGGAGATGATTTGCGGTTCGGCATGATCGGGCGCCATTGTGCCGCAGGCAGCAGGCGGGATTAAGCGAAATGAAGCACAGTCGGGACCGGGCCGCCGTATCGAGGCGGCCCGGCGGGTTCAGCGGCGCGTGCGGCGGGCTCGGCCTGCGGACTTCTTCGGGCGAACGCGCGCCGTGCGCGACTTGGGCTTGGTTGCGCGAGGCGCCGCCGGTGCACGTCGGCGAGCGCTGGCCTTCGCTTTCGTGCGCGGCGTCGCGCGCGATGCCGCCGTTTTGCGCGTGGCGCTGCCTCGGGCCATCGGTTTGGCCCGAACGCGCACCGATTTTCGAGCCGCCTTCGCCGCGGCTCGCTTCACCGCCGGCTTTGCGCGCGGCGGGGTGCGCGGGGCGGCCGCCATGCGCGGCCTGCGGGCGGTGCGCGCCGCGGGGCGCACGCGCCTCTTCGGCGCGGTGACTTGGGCCTGCGCCGGCTCGTGCAGCGCAATCGTGCCGCCCTGCGGATCCATGATGTGGGCAACGCGATCACCGCCCGGTACCACCTGCGGGCCGTTCAACACTCGCCCCCCGTGCTTCTGGACGGTCTTGACCACCGTCTCGATGCCCGTGATGCGCACATAGCTCAACCAGCGTGGTGGCTTGGAAGGATCCTGCAGGATGTGCAGGCCGCCGATGGGGACGCCGGCATGCTCGATGATCTGATACAGGCCGCCGGCGCCCATGTCGTGCGCGGGGCCTCGGGTCCAACCGAACAGCGGGGCATAGAACGCGAGCGCGCGGCCCGGATCCGTGGTGGCCAGTTCATGCCAGGAGAAGCGGCCCGCGGACAGCGCGGCGGCGTCGAGCGGTCCGCTCATGGCCGGGGTGAATAGTGCGAACGCGGCGCCCTGCGGATCGGACAGCACGGCGAATCGGCCGATGCCCGGGATGTCGGTCGGGACTTTCAGCAGTTTGCCGCCGAGCTGCTGCGCAGTCTCGACGGTGGCATCGACTTCGGGCGTCCCGATGTAGACCAGCCAGTTCGGTGGTGTGCCGTTGTCGCGTACGGCCGACGGTTGGGGCATCAGCCCCGCGAGCCGCGCCGGTCCGTTCATCCACAGAATGTAGCCCGGTACCGTGGACGACTCGATCGTCCAGGGCAGCACGTTCGAATAAAAGGCGGCGGCGGCCTGAGCGTTCGGCGTCATCAACTCGTGCCAAACGAACTTGCCCCGCAGGTCGGCTTGACTCATGGCCACGGTCCCCCACGGTCTGACGGTCTGCCCCGATGCGCCATCGACGTGCGGTTGCCCGTCAATGAGGACGTCATTGTGCACCGTGGCGCGTCGCAGTTCCATGCTGTGTTTGGCACTTCACGGTTCGGCCGGGTCCGGTGGCGCATGGGCCGCACCCAGTGCGACGAACTCGCCTTCGAAACCGCCGACCGATTGCCCGGCGCAGTACAGCGTCGCCTGCAAAGGAAGGCGTGCTCGCCCGCGCCGTGCCAGGATGCCGGTGAACCGTTCCCAGGCCTGCGGATCCTCGAGGCGGCAGTGCGCCTCGAAATCCTCTGTCATCGGACGGTCATATTCCATGCGGCTGCGCTGGATCACCGTGCGGGCACTGATGCCCGCGGTGGCGAGCCGCAGATGCAGCAGACTCCACGCTGCGAGCGTCGCGACGGCGGCGGCACTGCCACCAAACACCGTGCCACTGTGGTTGATGTTGGCCGCGAGCGGTGCGCTGAGTCGCACGCATTCGGGGCTCGCCTCGAGGACGCGCACGCCGATCGATGCAGCCAGCGGAATCCGCGCGCGCAGATAGCGTTCCAGGGCGCCGGCCGATCCGTCCATCGGCGGGGTGCGTGCGTTTACCAGCTTCCGGTGTTGGGCATCGATGCCCACGGCTCGGCCGGCGGCAGCGGTCCGCCGCGCTGCAGCAGCTCGATGGAGATCTGATCCGGTGAGCGCACGAACGCCATGTATCCGTCGCGCGGCGGCCGATTGATCGTCACCCCATGGCGTTGCAGGCGCTCGCACGTGGCGTAGAGGTCATCGACCGCATAGGCGAGGTGGCCGAAGTTGCGGCCGCCCGCATAGGCCTCGGGGTCCCAATTATGGGTCAGTTCCACCTGCGCGCTCTCATCGCCCGGCGCGGCGAGGAACACCAGCGTGTAGCGACCCTGCGGGTAGTCCTTGCGCGAGAGCTCCTTCAGGCCGAGCGCATCACGGTAGAAGCGCAGCGAGGCATCCAGGTCTGAAACCCGGACCATGGTGTGCAGGTACTTCATGTTCACTCCTCAGAACATCTCCGACGGTCCCGGCGGAGTGATGTTCACCTCGTGCCGTGAGGCGATGAACTCACCGGTGATCATCTCCGAGTAGGTCTGCCCAGGGCCGACCATCGGGTATACGCCGGCGTCCGGGTCGATCACGACCTCGAGAAATGCCGGACCGGGAAAATTCAGGAATTCCTCGATCACACGCGGCACGTCGGCCTTGCGCTCGAGGCGCACGGCATACGGAAAGCCATCCGCTTCGGCAGCGCGGATGAAGTCTTTTTTGTGCAGCGATCGGTCGCTCGCGGAGAGTCGGCCCTTGAAGAAGAGCTTCTGCCACTGCTTGACCATGCCGTCGCCGCAGTTGTTGAGGACTACGACCTTGATCGGCAGCTCATACGTGGTGACAGTCTCGAGTTCCCCGATGTTCATGCGGATGCTCGAGTCTCCGTCGATGTCGACCACCAGCTTGTCAGGATGGGCGAACTGTGCGCCGATCGCAGCCGGCAATCCGAAGCCCATCGTGCCCATGCTGCCGGAGGTCAGCCACAGGCGCGGCCCGCGGAAATCGCAGTACTGCGCCGCCCACATCTGGTGCTGTCCGACCCCCGTGGTGATGATGGCCTCCCCGTCGGTGTGGCGGTTGATCTGCTCGATGACGTAGTACGGCTGGATGCGCTCGCTGTCGTGGTCGTAGTTCATCGCGTGGCGACGCTTCAGTGCATCGAGGTGTGCGTGCCACTCGGTGAGGTCGACTCGAAACCCGCTCCGCCGACCGTGCGCGATCAGCGCGTGCAGCGCCTCGGGAAGCATCCCGACGTGGCTCCAGTGTGCGCGCTTGACCTTGTTGATCTCGGCGCTGTCGATGTCCAGGTGCGCGATGCGTCGGGCGCTGGGGGCGAATTGGGCCGGAACGCCGGCCACTCGGTCGTCGAACCGCGCGCCGATCGTGATCAGGAAGTCGCAATCTTCGACGGCGTAATTGGCGAACGCCGCGCCGTGCATGCCGAGCATGCGCATGGCGAGCCGGTGCGTCGTGTCGATCGCACCGATGCCCATCAGTGTCGTGACGACCGGCAACTCAAAGGCACTCGCGAACTGTAGCAGCGCATCTGCCGCGTTGCCGTGGATGACCCCGCCGCCGGCATAGATCAGCGGACGGCGCGACTCGGCGAGAATCTCGAAGAAGCGCGCCGCGGCATGCGAGTCGAGGCGCCGTTCGGTGAGCGCCTGCATGCGCCGGCGGTATCCGGGAATGGACAGCGTGCCCGATCCTTCGAACAGGCCTTCCCAGTTCTGCACATCCTTCGGGATATCCACCACGACCGGACCTGGCCGACCGGTGCGGGCCAGCTCGAAGGCGGTGCGCATGGTGGCCTCGAGCCGATGCGGCTCGGTCACCAGGAAGACGTGCTTGGCCACCGAGCCCATGATGGCCGTGACGGGGGCCTCCTGGAATGCATCGGTTCCGATGGCCGCCCGCGACACCTGTCCGCAGATCACGACGATGGGCACCGAGTCGGCCATGCAGTCGCGCACCGGGGTGACCGTGTTCGTCGCGCCCGGGCCGGAGGTGACCAGACACACTCCGACTCTGCCGGTGGCGCGCGCAAACCCGGCCGCCATGAAGCCCGCCCCTTGCTCGTTAGCCGGCACGATGAGCGGAATTTGCCGTCCGCCGATGCGCTGTTGCTCCTTGTTATAGAGGAATACCGCGTCGTAGGTCGGTAGGATCGCCCCCCCGCTGTAGCCGAAGATCGTCTCTACCCCCTCGTCGGCCAGCACCTGCATGATCATCCGGGCGCCGGACATTTTCTGCCCGGCGAGCCGGTGGGCGCTGTGGCTGGATTCGGGGACGGTCGTGATCATGGCGGCGCTCTCATGTGGCGGCGGCTGGGTTCCGGAAAAAGGGGAGATGCTGCGAGACTAGCAGGTCGGTCCGCTGGCCGGAAGTTGCACCCTTTGGGGGCAGGCGCATGGCCGCTGCCGGCGCGATCCTTTATTCTGCTGGCGTCCCGCCCGATTTTCCCTGGAAGCCCATGCGCCACATCATCGCCATCCTGCTGCAGAACGAAGCCGGTGCGCTCAGCCGCATCGCCGGAATGTTCGCCACTCGCGGCTACAACATCGAGTCGCTCTCGGTCGCCACCACGCACGATCCGACCGTCTCGCGCCTGACCCTGGTGACCCAGGGTTCCGATGCGGTCATGCAGCAGCTCGTCAATCAGCTGTACAAGCTGATCGATGTGGTGAGCATCGAGGACATGACCCGCGGGGAGCACCTGGAGCGCGAGCTCATTCTGGTCAAGGTCAAGGTGCAACCCGATCGGATTGACGCAGTGCGCGGTTACGTGGTGCGCACCGGTGGGCGGGTGCTCGATCCGGCACCGGATGGATTCATCGTGGAATTGACCGCGAGCGAAGCCGAGATCAATGCATTCGAGGGCGAACTCGCTCGTAGCGCAGAGCTGCTCGAGGTCGTGCGCAGCGGTGCGCTCGGCATCGAGCGTAACGCGCGTCCCATGCGCATGGTGCGCGCCTGAACGGCCGCGGCGGGCCCGCTTGCGCGGGTCCGCCGCCGCAGCACCCTACAGCGCCGCCTCGTCGGTCTCGCCGGTGCGGATGCGGATCACACGCTGGATGTCGGTGACGAAGATCTTGCCGTCGCCGACCTTGGAAGTCTTGGCTGACTTCAGAATGGCCTCAATCACCGCATCGACCAGGTCGGAGCGCACCGCCACCTCGATCCGGGTCTTCGGCACGAAGTCCACCACATACTCCGCGCCGCGGTACAGTTCGGTGTGCCCGCGCTGGCGGCCGAAGCCCTTCACCTCCGTCACCGTCATGCCCGAAACCCCGATCTCCGAGAGTGCAGCGCGCACGTCGTCGAGCTTGAACGGTTTGATGATCGCGGTGACCAATTTCATGTGCGGGCTCTCCGGTAGGGGCGGTCTCTAGCGTAACGTGCGGCCGCGCGAGGAACCCCCGCGGGCCGGTCAATCTTTCCACGGCCGATTTTGCAGCTTTCGTGCCATGGGGGGAATGCCCGTAACTCCCTGAGTCTGTGAATGCGCAGATTTCAGGCGGCACGGGCCGCGCACCATTATGGCGCGCCGCGCGCCACGGCGCGCACCATGACGGGGCGACCGAGGCGATGACGCGGGCGTTC
>JBMFWZ010000108.1:0-9977 GCA_049964755.1 Steroidobacteraceae bacterium
GTGTCCTCCGGCAGCTCCAGACCGCGCAGTCGAGCGCGCAGCCTGAGCGCCTCCTGCTGTTCGGCCTCCTCGAGTGCCCGCAGCTGGAAGACCGCCGCGGCGGCGCAACGCGAACCGAGATCCGCCAGCGCCCAGCGCAGCAGCGCCGGCGGCCGGTCGGCGGCGAGCACCAGCGTGGCGCCGGATTCGCTCACCTCGCGCACCAGCGTAAAGAGCGCCCGCTCCCACTCGAGGTGCCCGAGCACCGCATCGAGATCATCGACGGCCAGGCAATCGAGCTGCGGCAACCCGGCCAGCACCTCCACGCCGAGCTGCGCCAATTCGCCGAGGGGAACGTAGGCGGTACGCCGGGCGCTACCCGCGGCGGCGCAGATCGCCTGCAGCAGATGCGTCTTGCCCGCCCCCGCAGGGCCGCAGAACCAGCTGACCCCGGGCTCCCCGAGCGCCGCGCGGCGCGCATGCTCGAGTGCCTCGACGTTGCGCGCCGGCAGGAAGCTCTCGAACACGGCGCGGTCGGCCAGACGTACCCCGAGCGGCAGCTGCTGCATCGTCATGGCTCAGGCCGTCCGCTGCGCCGCGTTCCACGCACGGCGCGTGAAGGTCGCCAGATAGTCAAACCCCGACAGGGCCGTGGTGAGCAACACGATGAGCGCAAATGCACGCAGCTCGCCGAGAAGCGGCAGACTCGCGGCCGCCACGAGCATCACACCGGCGAGGTAGAGCAGCTGCGCGGCGGTGTTGATCTTGCTGATGACCGTCGGACGGCCGCGCAGCGGACCGAACCAGAGCCGGAAGATGAGCGCTCCGAGAGCGATCATCGCGTCGCGGGCCACGGCCGCGGCGGTCACCCACCATGGGACGAGGCCGAGCCAGGCCGACTCGACGAAGACCACCACCAACAGCAGCTTGTCGGCCGCCGGATCGAGCACCTTGCCGAGGTCCGAGACCCAGTTGAAGTGCTTGGCGAGGAACCCGTCGAGACCGGCGGAGACCGCTGCGACCACGAACAGCGCCAAGGCGAGCTCGTACCGGCGCGCGTGCAACGCACCGGCCACCGGCCAGATCAACGCCAGCCGGATCAGACAGATCAGGTTGGGTATGTGGCGCACGGCTCAGGGCGAAGGCGCCGCCGGAGAGTCAGAGGCAGGTGCAGGTGTCCCGCTGCGCGCCGCAGCGCTGAGCGGGGGCGGGCTCGAGGCAGTCGGGGCCGGCGGCGCGGGCGGCGGCGGCACGTACCGGTAGGTGAGCCCCCGGTCCGAAGCCTGAGGCTTCAGGCGCGGCGACCACGAGAGCATCTGGCGCAGGCTCGCTGCACCGCCTCGCGCCCAGAGTTCGAATTCCACGGTGCTGCCGTCGATCTGCCGGACGGTGCTCTGGTGGACCCCCGGCACCGCCGCCAGCATGGTCTCTGCCTGCGCATAGTCAGCGAGGGTGCGCAGTCCCACGATGCGCACCTGCGTCTTGGCAATCCCGCCCCCCGGTACCGCCTGCAGCGGCGGTGCCAGCCAGTCGACGGTCTGATCGATGCCCGAGGTCACCGAGCCGGTGAACTGGCGAGTGGCGAACGGGGTCACGAGTGTCCAATGCCAAGTCTCGGGCACCGAGACCGCGGCGTCCGCGCCCACCCCTGCGGATGCAGCCGGGGCCGCCGAGGCGGCCGTCGCCCCCGGCGGGTCGAGCGCGTTCGCGGTGACTTCCCGACCGATGAGCAGCTGCTCGGCGCCGAAGTTGTGCGCCATCGCCAGCAGCGCCACGGAGGGCAGCAGCGGCCCGTCCGCCGTGCGAACCGTCAACGGCATGATACTGATCGGCAGCCCGCGCCGCTCGGCGGCCTGCTGTACCGATGCGTCATCGGTGGCCTGCTCGAGCGCCGCCGGCGGCGGACTCAGCACGACGAGGGTGAAGGGACGATCGGCGTTCCAGAGATTGCGCCCAGCGGCGCGGATCGCCTGCTCGAGCGGGCCGGCCTGGAAGGTCACCTGCAGCGTGCCCGTCGGCCCCTGCTGGTAGCCTTGCACGTACTGCGCGGCATGGCTCGTGAGTGCTGCGAGCTGCGGATCCTCGGCCGCTGCGGTATGACCGGTGGCCCGTACCAGCACGGTCTGCAGGGCCTGGGCCAGCGCGGCGGGCGTCTGCGCCGCGGTATCCACGGTGAACACCGGCACCTTGCGGCTCGCCAGGCAGACCGCCGGAAGTGCTGCACAGGTCAGCAGCGTCAACAAGCGCCCTACGCGGCGCAATGCGGTGGTCATGCGATGAAGCCTTCGATCCCGGTGTTTGTACCGCGCCGCAGCGCCGGACGGAATGTACAATACCATATGCGAACCGGCCGCACGGCGGCAGCCCCCAGCCTCAGAAAGACCACTGCATGACTGATCCGAAAGTCTCGCGCGGCATGACGTACCGCGACGCTGGCGTCGACATCGATGCCGGAGACGAGCTCGTCGAGCGCATCAAGCCGCATGTTGCGCGCACACGCCGCCCGGAGGTGCTGGCCGGGGTCGGCGGCTTCGGAGCGCAGGTGGAGATCCCCGCCGGTTATCGGCAGCCGGTGCTCGTCTCCGGCACCGACGGAGTCGGCACTAAACTGCGTCTGGCGATCGACACCGGCCGGCACGACACCATCGGCATCGATCTGGTGGCCATGTGCGTCAATGACGTGCTGGTGCAGGGTGCCGAGCCGCTGTTCTTCCTCGATTACTACGCCACCGGAAAATTGCGGGTCGAGGTCGCCGAGGCGGTCGTGCGTGGCATCGCCGAGGGCTGCGTGCAGGCCGGGTGCGCCCTGGTCGGCGGCGAGACCGCCGAAATGCCGGGCATGTACCACGGTGAAGATTACGACCTGGCTGGGTTTTGCGTCGGGGTGGTGGAGAAGGTCGCCATCATCGACGGTCGCCACACCCGCCCGGGCGATGCGGTCATCGGCCTCAGCGCCTCCGGTCCGCACTCCAACGGCTACTCCCTGATCCGCAAGCTCCTGGCCACGAGCGGCGTCGATGCACACACCATGCTCGAGGGCCGGCCGCTCCTCGAGCGGCTGCTCGCACCGACGCGCATCTATGTCAAACCGCTGCTCGCGCTGGCGCGCGCCGTGCCGCTGCGCGCCATGGCCCACATCACCGGCGGCGGACTGACGGACAACATCCCGCGCGTGTTGCCCGAGGGACTCGAAGCGGCCCTCAAGCGGCGCAACTGGCCGCACGACCCGGTGTTCGACTGGCTGCAGCGCACCGGTCGCATCGAGGCGGCCGAGATGTACCGCACCTTCAACTGCGGCATCGGCATGGTGGTCATCGTGCCGGCCGGGCACGAAACCGCCGCGCTCGAGTTCCTCGCCGCGCACGGCGAGCAGGCGCAGCTGATCGGGGAGATCCGCTCCGGCACTCGCGGCGTCGTTATCGAGTGAGCACGCGCGGTGCACTGCGGCTCGGGATCCTGATCTCCGGGCGCGGCTCGAACATGGCGGCGATCGCGCAGAGCTGCCGCAGCGGGCACCTCGGTGCCGACGTTGCGCTCGTCCTGTCCGAGCAGAGCGCAGCGGCGGGCCTGCAGACGGCCCGCGGCTTCGGGCTGCCGACGCGCGCGATCCCATGGCCGGGCGCAGCGCTACGCGCGCAATTCGAGCAGGAGGCCGCCGCCGCACTCGATGCGGCCGGGGTCGAACTCATCGTGCTGGCCGGTTTCATGCGCATCCTGTCGGCCGACTTCGTGACGGCCCGCGCCGGGCGCATCCTCAACATTCATCCCTCGCTGCTGCCGAAATATCCGGGGCTGCACACCCACCGGCGCGTGCTCGAGGCGGGCGAACGCTCCCACGGGGCGACCGTGCATTACGTCACACCGCAACTCGATGGCGGTCCGCGCCTGCTGCAGTCGAGGATCGCGGTGAGGGCCGCTGACAGCGAGGAGAGCCTCTCAGCGCGGGTTCAGGCGACTGAGCACATCATCTATCCGAAGGTGATCGGCTGGTGCGCCGAAGGACGGCTTCAGTGGCGCGAGGCGCGCCCGTGGCTCGACGGCGCGCCGCTGCTCACGCCGGTGGTCGAGGAGTTCGATGCGTAAGCGAGTCTCGATGCGGCTGCAGATCCTGCCGGCAGCACTCGCGCTGCTCGCAGTCTTGACGCTGGCGCGCGCGGCCAGCCCACCGACCGCGAGCGCCGCGGTGAAACCGCCGACCTTCGTGGCCACCTACTCGGTGGCCTGGCACGGCATCACCGCGGGGCGCTCGACGCTGACCCTTGCCCAGACCCGCCCCGACGAATACCGCTACAGCTCAGTCGATCGGGCCGGCGGGCTGTTCCATCTCTTCCTGCCCCACGCCATCACCCAGGAAAGCCGCTTCCGGCTGGTGGACGGCGAGGTACAGCCGCTGAGTTTCCGCTCCCAGGGCGGCGGTCCGCCCGAGGACGTGCAGTTCGACTGGACGAGCGGTCGGGTGACGGGCACCGCCAAACACAAGCCGATCGACCTGAAGCTCGAACCCGGCACCCAGGATCCGGGCTCGGTGCAAATCGCCCTGATGCTGGGATTGCTCGCCGGCAAACCGCCCGCGAGCTTCTGGATGCTCAACACGGACGTGATCAACCAGTTCGAGTTCGTCCGGCGGGGCGAAGCGACGCTGCACACCCCGCTCGGAGAACTGCACACTTTGCTCTACACCAGCCATCACCAGGGCGCGCGGCGCACGACCTACATGTGGCTCGCGCCGTCGCTCGACTACCTGCCGGCGCGCCTCGAGCAGCACCGCGGAGACGAAGTGCTCTTCTCGCTCAACATCCGCTCCTTCAAGAGACAATAACAACCCATTCCGGGACTCAACGCGAAGACAGACTTCCTCGCGACCTGAGAGCCGCGGCTCGATTGCGCTCCCTCGGTTGACCGGTCATCACCGCGCAACTCGGCACCCCACACCAGAACCCTGTTGGGACACGCCCGGGCATCAGGTCTTGGGCAACGTCACGCCCTTCTGCCCCTGGTACTTGCCGCCGCGGTCCTTGTAGGACGTCGCGCACACCTCGTCCGACTCGAAAAACAACATCTGTGCGACGCCTTCGTTGGCGTAGATCTTGGCAGGCAGCGGCGTGGTGTTGGAAAACTCCAGCGTGACGTGCCCTTCCCACTCCGGCTCCAGAGGCGTTACATTCACAATGATGCCGCAACGTGCATATGTGGATTTTCCCAGGCAAACGGTGAGCACGCTGCGCGGAATCCGGAAGTACTCCACCGTGCGCGCCAGCGCGAAGGAATTCGGCGGGATCACGCATACGTCGGACTTCAGGTCGACGAAACTCTTCTCGTCGAAGGCCTTCGGATCGACGATGGTCGAGTTGATGTTGGTGAAGATCTTGAACTCATCCGCACAGCGAACGTCATAGCCGTAGCTCGACGTGCCGTAGGAGACGATCTTGTGGCCATCGACGTAGCGAACCTGCTCGGGCGCAAACGGCTCGATCATGCCCTGCCCACGCGCCATGCGCCGGATCCAGTGGTCGGATTTGATGCTCATCGGCTGACAGTACCTTGAATAATTGCCCGTCACGGCCGTCGGCTCGGGCCGCTCGCGCGTACAGATTCGGGCTTCAGCCCTTTTCCACCACGATCTTCGGGAATGCCCCGCTGCGATCAAGCGGCCGCAGCGAGAGTGCCGCGGCGGTGCGCCGCGCCATCTGCAGGTAGGCGTCCGCGCGTGCCGATTCCGGCTCGGCCGCCACGGTCGGGCGGCCGCCATCCGCTTCCGCGCGCACGCGCGCATCGAGCGGCAACTCCCCGAGCAGACGCACGCCGTACTGCTCGGCCATGCGCGCCCCGCCGCCGATTCCGAAGATGTGCTCGACGTGTCCGCAGTTGGTGCACACGTGCAAACTCATGTTCTCCACGATCCCGAGTACCGGTACGGAGACCTTCTCGAACATCTTCAGCCCCTTGCGGGCGTCGGCGAGCGCAATGTCCTGCGGGGTCGTGACGATCACGGCGCCGGCGACCGGCACCTTCTGCGCAAGCGTGAGCTGAATGTCCCCGGTACCCGGCGGCAGATCCACCACCAAGTAATCGAGCTCGCCCCACTGGGTCTGCGAGAGCAGCTGTTGCAGAGCCTGGGTCACCATCGGGCCGCGCCAGACCATGGGCTGCTCGGAGTCGACCATGAACCCGATCGACATCGCCGCCACGCCGTGATTGCGCAGCGGCAGGATGTGCTTGCCGTCCGGGGACGTCGGCTGCGAGCCGGCGAGCCCCAGCATCAGCGGCTGGCTCGGGCCATAGATGTCCGCATCGAGCACCCCGACGCTCGCCCCCTGGGCGACCCAGGCGAGGGCGAGATTCGCCGCCACGGTGGACTTGCCCACTCCGCCCTTGCCCGAGGCGACCGCCACGACGTTCTTGATGCCCGCGAGCGGCTGCAGGGGCCGCTGGACGCTGTGCGGGCGGATCTGCGCCTCGATACGAAAGCGCACTGGGGCACAGACGCCCGCGGCCGCGACGTGCGCACCCAGTGCGGCGGCGAGGCGCTCCTGGTACCCCCCGACCGGGAAGCCGAGGACGATGTGCGCAGCGTAGCCGTCCGGGACCACGCTCAGCTCGCGCAGCGCCCCGGCCTCCCGCAACGTCTGGTGCAGGAAAGGCTCGACGTAGCTCTCGATCGCCGCACGCAGAGCATCGAGGGTGGAATCATCGGACATGGGCACTTCGCAGGTCTTGCGGTGAAGGCGGCAATTGTAGAGGCAAGCGACGCGGCGCGCATCGGCCTGTCCCGGCCCCGGCTATGGCATACTTTGAGCGATTCCGGGAGCGGCCCATGCCCAGCCGCGCCCGGCGCTGCGGGATGCGGCCGAACCGAGGGGCGGCGGCACCGGAAGGCGAGGAAGCTCAGGCATGAATGCGGGCCACCGATAGGCCCCAGCGGATCGGCTGAATGACCTTTTTGACCAATTTGCGCGCCGACCGGTTGATCACAGCGATCCGGTCGGCGGCGGACCCGAGCAGCCAAGAGAACCAGAAGGCCATCGCACGGCTGAAGGATCTGGGCGCGGGCGCCATTTCCCCTGTGCTCGCCTCGCTGCCGGAGGCGGACAAGAACGCCACTGTCGCCTTCGTCGAGGTGCTCTCCGCGCTGGTCAGTCCCAAGACGTTCCCGCAGTTCATCGAGGGCCTGGTGCAAGGCAGCCCACGGGTCATCGCCGGCATCGCCTGGGCGCTCACCAGCAGCCGCAACTACCCGGCCCACCTGCTGCTCGATGCACTCTCGACCCCGGGGATCGCCAAGCCGGCGCTGCTCGAGGTGATCGCGGCGCACAAGGCGCGCTTCACGATGCGCGAGCTGCTCACCGCGGCGTACAACCAGGAGCCGAACGAGAAGGCGGCGCTGTTTCGCGTCATCGGGGAACTGGTCACCCCGGCGACGCTGCCGGAGCTGCTGCAACGCCTGCAGGGCAAGGACCCGATCGCCCGAGTGCACATCATCAACGTGCTCTCGCGCTTCAACCTCCCGGAGGTGATGACCGCGCTGCAGGGACTGCTGAAGGACCCGAACAAGCTCATTCGCGGCGCTGCACTCTCGGCGCTGCAGCGCATGGAGGGTCAGATCGACGTCGAGCGGGTCTGCGAGCTTTTGAAGGACCCGGAGATCGACGTACAGAACCGCGCGATCGACCTGGTCATCAAGGCCAACCACCCCGAGACCATCCGCTACCTGATCGGGGTGCTGAAGGACGAGAACGAGAACGCCCGGCGCGCGGCGGTCGAGGTCCTCAACGAGGTCGGCGACGCGAAGTCCGTCAAGCACCTGCTCGAGGCGCTGAAGGACAGCGACTGGTGGGTGCGCTCGCGCGCGGCCGATGCGCTCGGGCGAATCGGCGGGCCGCGCGTCATCGACGCGGTGCTGCAGCTGGTGCGCGACCAGGATGAGGACATCCGTCGCGCGGCCATCGAGATCCTCAACCAGACCAAGGACCCGCGCGCCGTCGACTCGCTCGTGCAGGCCACCCGCGACCCGGACTGGTGGGTGAGCGAGCGCGCGGTCGATGCGCTGGCGGAAATCGGCAGCAAGCGGGCCGTACCGCGGCTCATCGAGATGCTGCGCGGCGGCAACGCGAAGGTGCTCCCGGTCGTGGTGCGTGCCCTGGGCAAGCTCGGCGACGGGCAGGTCGTCGAAGTGCTCACGCCGCTGCTGGAGAGACCCGAGCGCGAAGTGCGCATTGAGGTGATGCAGGCGCTCGCCACGATCGCCGACCCGGCGAGCGCCGAGACGCTGCGCACACAATTGAAGGGACAGATCAGCGCGCCAGATCAGACCATCGCGCGCGCCGCGGAGTCCGCGCTGGCGGACCTGGAGCGGCGCCTCTCGGGTGCGAGTCAGACGGGCGGAGTGCTCGGGGCGACCCAGCCGCAGCCGGCGCACGATGCGGCGCCGGAGGCCCCGGCCCCGAGCGTCGCGGCACGCACTGCGGCCGTCGAGCGCCTGGACATCCAGACGCTGCGGCCCGGGGACGTCATCGAGGGTCGCTACAAGTACCTCGAGCGCATCGGCCGCGGCGCCTTCGGCACCGTGCTGCTGATGGAAGACACGGTGGTCGACGAGCGGCTGATTCTGAAGTTCCTCAACCCGAACGTGGCGACGGACGAGGAAGTCATGAAGCGCTTCGTCCACGAGCTGCGTTACTCGCGCAAGATCACGCATCACAACGTGATCCGCATCTACGACTTCCTCTACATCCAGGGCAACTACGCCATTTCGATGGAGTACTTCCCCTCGCACACGCTCGCGAGCGAGGTCAGCGGCGAGAAGCCGATGGAGCTCAAGCGCGCGCTGCAGTTCGGCATCGACATCTGCACCGGCATGACCGTGGCCCACCAGGCCGGCATCGTGCATCGCGACCTGAAGCCCGCCAACGTGCTGATCAACCACGAGGCGCTGCTGAAGATCGTGGACTTCGGGGTCGCCGCGGCGCACCGCGAGAGCGAGACGCAGCTGACGCGCACCGGCTACGTGATCGGCTCACCGAAGTACATGGCACCGGAGCAGATCCTCGGCAAGCGCGTCGATGAGCGCGCCGACATCTATGCCCTCGGGGTGATTCTCTACGAAATGGTGACCGGCTCCCCGCCCTACTCGCGCGGGGACCACATGTCGGTGATGTACCAGCACGTGCAGGGCAAGGCCCGCGCGCCGATCGAGCTGAACCCGGCGCTGCCGCCGCAGCTCTCCGAGCTCATCGTGCGCGCCATGGCGGTCGACAAGACCAAGCGCTTCCAGACCATGGAAGAAGTGCGCTCGGCGCTGGAGAAATTTCTCTGACGGGAGTGCGCCGGGTGGCGGCCGGTAACGTGCCGTAGCTCAAGGTTTCCCGCGCAGGCGGTTGATTATCTGCGGGATTTGGCGCGAAAGTAGGCCCCGGCCCTGGTCCAGGAGTGCGCTTTTGGCCCGTATCGATGCCTTCTTGAAACTCGGCGTGCAGCAAGGCTGCTCGGACGTTCACCTGGCCGTGGGGGTTCCCCCCATGCTGCGCATGCACGGGGAGCTGCTGCCGATCAAATTCCGCGACCTGCGGGGCGCGGAACTCGAGGGCTATATCACCGAGATCCTCACCCCCTCGCAGGCCGAGCGCTTCAACGGCGGGCACGACGTGGACTTCTCGTACGTCTCGGCCGAGGGCGGACGGTTCCGGGTCAACGTGTTTCGCAAAGACACCGGCATCGGGGCGACCTTCCGAACCATCCCGACCACCGTACCGTCGCTCGCCACCATGGGGCTGCCGCCGGTGATCGCCAAGCTCTGCGACTACCATCAGGGCATGATCCTGGTCACTGGGGCGACGGGCACGGGCAAATCGACCACGCTCGCCGCGATGATCGATCACCTCAACCAGACCCGCAATCTGAACATCATCACGCTCGAGGATCCGATCGAGGTGGTGCACCGCAGCAAGGCGAGCCAGGTCATCCAGCGCGAGCTCGGCACTCACATCCCGAGCTTCGCCGAG
>JBMFWZ010000109.1:0-9531 GCA_049964755.1 Steroidobacteraceae bacterium
TGGTCACTCGGTCTTAGCGCCAAAGGCTCTTTGACACGAGTCCCCACACAAATTACCTGCCAAACTTTTAAAGATCGGCTGCGTGGCTGGCACACAGCGTTTCGAGTGAATCGCTTCGCTTTCGCTAGCGCCTTCGCTCTCGAAGGGGCGGGCAGTATATCCATCGTTTCGCGCCCGTCAACCCTCTTTTTCGCCGCTTCCTGCGTCGCCCTTGGCAGCATCCGGCGCGAGGCCTTCCGTTGCAAGGGGCGCGAAGTATAGCCCTGATTGAAGGCTTGTCAACGCATTGCAATCATTTCGTGCGTGAGCCGTTCGGCAGTGCCTGCGTGCGAATGGGAAAGCATTTTAAAAACAACGGCCTATGTCGACATGGCGGTGATATTTGCGGGTCAGCGCCACCTCCGAAAGCCCTCGGATCCGCTCCGCCGCACGCCCCATTCACCCAGCAAGCTCGAGCTTGATCCGGGCAAAGCGCTTCGAACCGAGCTGCACCACCGCGTCCGTGCCGGGTTTCAGCGTCACGGCGCGGTCGGTGATCCGCTCCCCGTCAATGCGCACCGCGCCCTCGGCGATTTTGCGGGTCGCCTCGGAGGTACTGGCGACCAACCCGGCGGCTTTCAATAAGTTCGGCAGGCGAATGCCCTCAGCGGGCACGCTCAACACCTGTGGCGCGAGGTCGACGGGCACCGCCCGCTCGCTGACACGCAGCAGGAAATCCCGTTCCGCCTGGCTCGCATCCGCGGCGCCGTGGAAGCGCGCCACCAACTCGTGCGCAAGCTCGAGCTTAACGTCACGCGGATTGCGTCCTTCGCTGACCGCCTGACGCAACGTCGCGATCTGCGTCAACGGCCGAAACGACAGTAACTCGTAATAGCGCCACATCAGGGTGTCTGAAATCGACATGACCTTGCCGAACATGTCGGCGGGTGGCTCAGCGATTCCAATGTAATTTCCTAGAGATTTCGACATTTTGTTGATGCCGTCGGTACCCTCGAGAAGCGGCACGGTGAGCACGACCTGCGGTTCCTGCCCATAGGCACTTTGGAGCTGACGTCCTACCAACAAGTTGAATTTCTGGTCGGTTCCGCCGAGCTCCACGTCGGCGCGCAGCGCCACGGAGTCGTACCCTTGGGCGAGAGGGTAGAGAAATTCGTGGATTGCGATCGGCTGACCGCTCTTGTAACGCTTGGCGAAGTCGTCCCGTTCGAGCATGCGCGCCACGGTGTACTGGGCCGTGAGGCGCACGAAATCAGCCGCTGAGAGGCTCGAGAGCCATCGCGAGTTGAATTCTACGCGAGTGCGCTCGGGATCGAGGATCTTGTAAACCTGCTGCTGGTAGGTGCGCGCGTTGACCTGCACTTCCTCTGGGGTGAGTGCTGGGCGGGTCTGGTTGCGACCGCTCGGATCGCCGATCAACCCGGTGAAGTCCCCGATCAAGAAGATCACCTCGTGACCGAACTGCTGGAACTGGCGCATCTTGTTCAGCAGCACCGTGTGCCCGAGATGCAGATCCGGGGCCGTCGGGTCAAATCCCGCCTTGATGCGCAGCGGCGCCCCGCGCCGCAGCTTGCGGGTCAGATCGGCCGCGAGCAGCACCTCCTGGGCGCCGCGTTCGAGTTCGGGCAACTGTTCATCGGGAGTCATGGGCGTGCTTTCAGGCTATCCAGGTCGCGCGGGCCCGCTCGGCCGCAGGGCGAAGTGTATGCGAACGGGCGCTGCAGCTGGAATCGCGCCGAGCGGCAGCGAGCATGCGCCCGCCGGCGAACTCTGCTTTACTTCCGACCATGGACGCTCAGGATCTGAAGTCGCCGCAGCTGTACATCAACCGCGAACTGTCGCTGCTGGAGTTCAATCAGCGGGTGCTCGCCCAGGCCTGCGATGAATCCGTGCCGCTGCTCGAGCGGCTGCGCTTCCTGTGCATCGCCTCGGGTAATCTCGACGAATTCTTCGAAATCCGGGTGGCGGGGCTGAAGCAGCTGCAGGAGCTCGGCTCTGGGTTGGCGACTGCCGACGGACTGTCGATCGAGGAACTGCTCGATGCAATCCACACCCGCGCCGAGCGCCTGGTCGCCGAGCAGTACCGCTGCCTGAACGACATGCTGCTGCCGGGGCTCGCGGAGCGGGACATCCTGCTGCTCTCGCACAGCGACTGGACGGCGGCGGCGCACGATTGGCTCGGGCGCTATTTCGAGCATGAAGTCGAGCCGGTGCTCAGTCCGCTCGGCCTTGACCCGGCCCGCCCCTTCCCTCGGATCCAGAACAAGAGCCTGAATTTCATCGTGCGGCTGGAGGGACGCGATGCGTTCGGCCGCGATAGTGAACTGGCGATCGTGCAGGCACCGCGCTCGCTGCCGCGCGTCGTCCCGGTTCCGGGCGAGGGTTCGCAGCGCCTGCTGGTGCTGCTCACCGGCATCGTGCAGGCGTTCGTGCAGCGGCTGTTCGCGGGCATCCGCGTGCTCGGCTGCTACCAGTTTCGCCTCACGCGCAACAGCGACCTGTTCGTCGACGAGGAGGAGATCGACGATCTGCGCCGCGCGCTCGAAGGGGAACTGGCGCACCGGCGCTACGGCGCGGCGGTACGACTGGAGACCTCGAGCGACTGCCCGCGCGACATCGTGCAATTCCTGCAGCGCCAGTTCGCGCTCGGGGAACTGGACACCTACCGCATGCCCGGCCCGGTCAATCTCAACCGCCTCTCGGCGGTCTACGACTTGGTGCCGCGTCCGGACCTGAAGTACCCGGCGTTCACACCCGGTTTGCCGCGGCGACTGGTCGGCGGGGCGGACCTGTTCGCCGCGATTGGCCAGAAGGACCTGCTGCTGCACCACCCGTATCAGAGCTTTGCCCCGGTGATGGATTTTCTGCGCCAGGCGGCCGCCGATCCGCAGGTACTCGCGATCAAACAGACGCTCTACCGCACCGGCAACGACTCCCCGATCGTCGATGCACTGGTGGCCGCGGCCAACGCCGGCAAGGACGTCACGGTCATCATCGAGCTGCGGGCCCGCTTCGACGAGGAAGCAAACATCGAACTGTCGAACCGGCTGCAGGAAGCCGGCGCGCACGTGATGTACGGCGTGGTCGGCTACAAGACACACGCCAAACTCGCCATGGTGGTGCGGCGCGAACCCGGGGGCATCCGGCGCTACTGCCACCTCGGCACCGGCAATTATCACCCGCGCACCGCGCGTCAATATACCGACTACGGACTGTTCACCTGCCGCGACGAGGTGGGCCAGGACGTGCACGAGCTGTTCCTCGAGCTCACCAGTCTGACGCGCACCCCGCGGCTGAACTGCCTGGTGCAGTCCCCATTTGGTCTGCACGATGCGATGCTCGCCAAAATCGAGCGGGAAGCCGCGCACGCGCGCGCGGGCCGTCCGGCCCAGATCATCGCCAAGATGAATGCACTGGTCGAACAGCAAACCATCGAGGCGCTCTACCGCGCGTCGCGCGCCGGAGTGAGAATCGAACTGATCGTGCGCGGAGTGTGCGCGCTGCGACCGGGCGTTGCAGGCGTATCGGAAAATATCCAGGTGCGCTCCATCGTCGGGCGCTTTCTCGAACACTCGCGCGTGTTCTACTTCGAGAACGATGGGGCGAGCGAGATGTATCTGTCGAGCGCGGACTGGATGGAGCGCAATTTCTTTCACCGCATCGAGGTGGCCTTCCCGATCGAGCGTCCCTCGCACCGCCAACGCATCCTCGATGATCTCGCGCTCGCGCTCGCCGACACCTCACAGTCCTGGCGGCTGCGGCCGGACGGGGGTTACGAACGGGTCAGCAGCGGCGAGTTGCCGCGGATCAACCTGCAGGGGGATCTCCTGGCGCGCAACGCCGCCGGAACGCTCTTCGGACTCTCGGGGGCCTGAGCGCCGAAGCGCTCAACGCCGTCCGGCGGCGAGGCGCAGACGCACGCCCGCGGCACGCAGATACTGCACCTCCTGATGCAGATCGGCTTCGGTCAGCGGGTGGGCGGCGAGCCAGCGGGCCGGAAAGGCCAACTGCAGTGACTTCGCGCCTGCACGCAGCCGGATCGACGGCAGCGTGCCGACCTCCCGTCCGCGATGCAGCAGCACCGCGAGGCGCAGCAGGACGATCAGGTACAGCGCGTCGCGATCCCAGGGCGGCACGAGTTCGGCGAGTCCCTCGATGAGCAGCTTGCGCCGATGCGCCCCCACCAAACGGGCGAGCAGACTCTGCTCACCGCGGGAGAACCCCGGCATGTCCGCGTTCTCGAGCAGGTACGCACCGTGGCGGTGATAACCGCTGTGGGCCACATCGAGGCCAATCTCGTGCAACCGCGCCGCCCACTTCAGCGCGAGCTGTGCGCTCGGCACCGCACGCAGCTTCCACCCCGTGCGCGCCGCCCCCAGAAATTTCAGGGCCGTCGCCGCAACCCGTTCGGCCTGCTCGCTATCGACGTGATAGCGCAACTGCATGCTGCGCACGGTGCGCTCACGGGCGTCCTCCTCCGTGTTGCGACCGATCATGTCGTAGAGCAACCCCTCGCGCAGCGCACCGTCGGCGATGCGCATCTCCTTCACCCCGAGCACGGCGAACACCTCGGCGAGGATGGCCAGTCCACCGGCAAACACCGGGCGGCGGTCTTCGGTCACCGCGGCGAACTCCAGGGCGCGGACCTGGCCGGCGGCGACCACCGCCCCGACCAGCCGCTCGAGCCCCCGAGCCGTGATGTGCGCAGCGCCGGGCACCAGCTCGCGCAGCGCCTCACCGATGGCACGCACGGTGCCGGAACTGCCCGCGCAGTACTGCCAGCCGCGCCGTCGGAACGCGCCGCGCAGGGGCGCGAGCTGCGCCCGCGCGGCGAGCCGAGCGGCCGCCATGCGCTTGGCGGAGATCTTGCCATCGCCGAAGAACCGCTCGCTCACCACCACGCAGCCGACCCGCAGACTCTCCAGCTCAAGCGGGCGCAGTCCCTCGCCGATGATCAGCTCGGTGCTGCCGCCGCCGATGTCGACGATCAGGCGCCGTCCCGGCAGGCGCGGCAGGTTGGCCGCGACACCGGCATAGATCAGACGGGCCTCTTCGCGGCCGGAGATGATCTCGATGGGATGCCCGAGTGCCTCGCGGGCGCGGGACAGAAACCAGTGTTTGCGGTGCGCCAGTCGCAGCGCGCTCGTGCCGACGGCACGCACGCTCCCGGCGCGCATGGCCCGCAGGCGCTGCCCGAAGCGCTGCAGACAGGCGATCGCCCGTTCGGCGACCACCGGATCGATCTCGCCGTTCTCCTCCACGCCGGAGGCGAGCCGCACCATCTCGCGCAGCCGGTCGATGATGACGAGCTGGCCGTGCGAGTAGCGCGCCACGACCATGTGGAAGCTGTTCGAGCCCAGATCCACCGCCGCCAGCACATCGGAGCGGGCTCGGGTGGTGCGGCGCGGCGGACGGATTGCGCGGGAGGCGGCCGTTCGTCGCACGCGGCTGGGCGCCCGCTCAGGCAGCGAACGAGGAACCGCAGCCGCAGGTGGTCGTGGCGTTGGGGTTGCGGATCACGAACTGCGCGCCCTCGAGCCCTTCGCGGTAATCGATCTCCGCACCCATCAGGTACTGCACGCTCATCGGGTCGACGAGCAGCTTCACACCCTGGTTCTCAACGCAGGTATCCCCCTCCTGGACCTGCTCGTCGAATTCGAATCCGTACTGCAGGCCGGAGCAGCCGCCGCCCTGCACGAACACGCGCAGCATCAGGTTCGGGTTGCCTTCGCCGCGGATCAGGTCTCCGACCTTGTGCGCGGCCGCGTCGGTGAAGATCAGAGCAGCATCAGAATTGGCGTCGGTGGTATTCATAACCCAAAGTCTAGGAGCAGTGCTCGTCCAGGTCAAAAATCCGCAACCGGTCGCTGCGGAGCTCAGGGTACCGAAATGGCGCTCCAGGGGTAGGTCTGCACGAGCGGGGCGATGTTCGGCCGACTCGAGCGGACCGTCACCGTCAGGCGCTCGGGCCTAAATCCCGGCGGCAGCACCAGTGTCTGCTTGAATTCCTGGTAGTAACGGAACCGATAATGTAGGTCGGCCGAACGTCCCATGAGCGCCGCGGGCTTCACTGTCGAGCCGCCGGGCCCGACACCTGCAACGCTCAAGCTCACGGTCCCGGCCACCTCGCCATCCGGGCGATCACTGCGCAGCAGCGAGATATCCGCCCGGAAATGCAGCGGCCGCTTGCCCGGAGACAGCTGCACTTCCCCGACGCGCAGTCCGATCGGCGGAGCGCCGGGGGCGAGCACCCCGCGGTAGAACGCGAGCTTCTCGCGCTGGCGGGCGATCTGGGCCTGCAGCTGCGCGATCGTGTGCGTCACCACCTCTTCGGCGTGGGCATGCCCGGCATTGAAGGTCTGCAATTCCGCCACACGCGCCTCCAGGGTGCGCTGCGAGTGTTTCAGCCTTTCGATGTCCGCCGTGAGTACGGCGTGCTCGTGGATCGCCGCGAGGATGCTGTAGCCAGCACTGTCACGACCGATCTCGAAGGCCAGGTAGAGCACCCCGAGCACCCCGAGCGCGAGCGCGATCCGCACGCCGCGGCCGCGCCACGAACGCACCGGCGGCGCCGGCGGCGGCGGGCTATTCACCCGCACGCACCTGCGTGTCGTCGCGGGTCCTTCCGGTCAGCTCATCCCACCACTCCGGCAGGGCCGGCTGTCCGGTGGGAAAAGCGAGCGGCGCGAGCTCTGTGAGGGCGCGCTGGTAAACCTTGCGCTTGAAGTAGATCACCTCGCGCGCCGGCTCCCAGAAATCCGCCCAGCGCCACTCATCGAACTCCGGCTCCGCGGTGCTGCGGAAGTCGAACGTCTCGACCTCTCGCCTGAGGCGCAGCAGACACCAGCGCTGCTTCTGTCCTATGCACAGCGGATGGCGGTTGCGCCGCACGTAGCGCGGCGGCAGCCGGTAGCGCAGCCAGCGCGCGGTGTGCCCGAGCAGCTCCACGTCCGCGGCCGCGAGGCCGATCTCCTCGTGCAGTTCGCGGTACAGCGCCTCCTCGAGGCTCTCCCCGCTGCGGATGCCGCCCTGGGGAAACTGCCAGCCCTTGCCACCGGCACGGCGGCCGAGAAAAACATCCCCGTCCCCGCGCATCAACACGATGCCGACGTTGGCACGGAAACCGTCCCCATCGATGATGTCGCCCGTCAAGTCGTGCCCGGAGTGCATTGGGCTCATTGCGCCCCCATCCCCTGGGCCCGCCGCTCGGCAACGCTGCGGCGATCCTGCAGGTATTCGCGTCCCTGGCGCATCAGGGCCACGAACGTGTCGTGGTCGCGCGACAGCACGGCCGTGCGGACGCGCTCGACGGATTTCACCAACGCCTCGAGCGACTCCGCGCCGTAATCATTCAGACTCTGAATCTCGTAGTACAGCTCCGGGCTCTCCTGCGCAACGCAGGCGGCGACATCGAGCTGGGCATCGAACGTGGTGCTCGAGAGGCGCGCGAGCTTCGGGGCCGCCTCGCCGCTTTCGGCGAGCGCGGTGAAAAACGCGATGTTCAGCGCATGTGACAGGCCGAGCACGTAAGCGATCAGCCGGTCGTGGTCATCGAGACTCATCACCACCTGCTCGGCCATGGTCGGGGCGAACAGCGCTCGCGCCGCGGCGAGCGCCTCGGCATGCCCGAGGTCGACGAAAATGACGTGTCGCCCGGAGAGCAATTCGGTGTCGGGCCCGAACATCGGGTGCACAGAGGTGACGCGACAGCCATGCGACTTCAGGGCCTGTAGCCCCGAGCGCAATGGGGACTTCAGCGAACCGACGTCGAAGATGAGCCCGGCGGGACGGCGCAGCGCAAGGTCGCGCAGGATCGCATCCGTCGCGGCGAGCGGCGTGGCGAGCACGATGCAGTCGTGCGTCAGGTCACTGGCACGCCAGTCGGCCACGGTCGGCACCCCGGCCACCGCACCGAGCGGGTCGGCCGCTTCCACGGTGAAGCCCTGCGAGGTGAGGAACTGCACGAACCAGCGCCCCATCTTGCCACCGCCGCCGATCACGAGCGCCCGGCGGCCCGAGCCGGCGCCTTGCGCCGCGACACTCGCCTGTTCCTGCGTGGTGAGCGAGGCGCGAATCAGCAGGCGCAGCAGCTCCTCGGCGAGTGCCGGGGAGACGCCGAGCTCGGCTGCCGCGGTGCGCGCGCCCATGAGCACTTCGCGCTCGCGGCCGTAATCGCGCGTCGGATGGCCAGTGGCCCGTTTGACGCGTGCGACCTCGGCGCTGAGCGCCTTGCGCTCAGCGGCAAGCCGAATGAACTGGCGGTCGAGCTCGGTGAGCCGGCGGCGCAAATCATCCAGGGTCACATCGTCGCGAGTCATCAGGAGCGGTCCGGTCACTGTTCTGGGCGGGGCTGTTTCTTTGTATCGGGCCAGCGTCGGCACCGCAAGTCGAATTTCACGCCTGCCGCCCCGGGGCGCTTTCCCGTACCATGCCGGGCATGTCCACGTACACCGAACTGTCCGCCGGCACACCGCCGGCCGAGCCGCTCGAGGTCCTCGCGCGCTGGCTCGAGGAGGCCCGCCGCGCGGCCCTGCAACCGAACCCGAACGCGATGGTGCTCGCCACCTGCGATTCGACCGGCCAGCCGTCGGCACGCGTGGTGCTGTGCAAGAGCATCAGCGCGCAGCCGGGGTACCTTGCGTTCTACACCAACTACGCCTCGCGTAAAGGCCGAGAACTCGCGGCCAACGGCCGGGCCGCGGCGGTGTTCCATTGGGACGCACTGCACCGCCAGGTGCGCATCGAGGGCCCGGTGCTGCGCGCGCCTGCGGCCGACAGCGACGCCTATTTCGCCTCGCGACCCTGGCAGAGCCGCCTCGGCGCCTGGGCGAGTGAGCAGAGCGAACCGGTCGAATCCCGCTCGGTACTCGAACGAGCGCTCTGCGTGGCAGCCGAGCGCTTCGCAGCGCCCGTGCCGAATGCCCAGGGCAGCGAGCCACCCTTCCATGGCCCCATCCCGCGTCCGGCCCACTGGGGTGGGTATCGGCTGTGGGCCGAATCGGTGGAGCTGTGGATCGAGGGGCCGGCGCGCATTCACGATCGGCTGCAGTGGAAGCGGTCGCTGACGGCCGCGGGCGAGTCGTTCGCCGCCGGCCCGTGGAGCGTCACGCGCCTGCAGCCCTGAGCCGCTCTTAAAGATCCCCGAAGCGCTGCTGCAGCAGTGCGAGCAGCGCCACGGCCGCCGTCTCGGTGCGCAGCACCCGCGGACCGAGCCGCACCGACAGGAAGCCGTGCTCGAGCGCGGCGTGTGATTCCGCGGCGGCAAGCCCGCCCTCCGGACCAATCAGCACCAGCACGTCCCCGGCGCTCGGCGGCAGCGCAGCGAGTCCGGTGTGCGCCTGCGGGTTCGCCAACACGCGTAGCGTCCCGGCGCTGGCGCCGAGCGTCGCGAAGAAACTCGGCAGCATCTGCGGCAGAGCGATGTGCGCCAGCCGGCTGCGCCCGCTCTGCTCACAGGCCGCCACCGCCACGCCTTGCCAATGGCGCTGCTTGTTGCGCGCCTGGCCGGCATCCAGACGCACCACGCTGCGCTCG
>JBMFWZ010000110.1:0-9463 GCA_049964755.1 Steroidobacteraceae bacterium
CGCCACGCGCGGCGGGTATCGGACGGAGCCCAAGACCGAGTGAGCCGGACCGCTCGGCTGTTCGAGCTGCTTGATGCGCTGCGTGCGCACCGGCGGCCGGTCACGGCAGCGCAGCTCGCCGAGGGGCTCTCGGTGTCGGTGCGCACGATCTACCGAGACGTGCAGACGCTCATCGGGCTCGGCGCGCCGATCGACGGCGGGGCCGGCATAGGTTATGTGCTGCGCAGCGGCTTTTTTCTGCCCCCATTGATGTTCAGCGAAGAGGAGCTCGAGGCGCTGGTGCTCGGGGCGCGCTGGGTGGGTGCGCAGGGGGATGCTGGACTTGCTCGCGCTGGAGACTCGGTGCTGGCAAAGATCGCTACGGCCTCGCCGCGCGACCTGCGTGAGCGGATGGCCGAGACCGGGCTGTGGGCGCCGCGCATCGGATCCGACGCCGGCGGGGAGGCGCTCCTGGGTGCGCTGCGCGAGGCGATTCGTCGCGAGCGCAAGCTGCGGTTCCGCTACGTGGATGCCGCCGGCGCAGCGAGCGAGCGGCAGGTCTGGCCGATTGCGCTCGCCTTCTTCGAAGGGGCGCGTGTGCTGGCCGCTTGGTGCGAGTTACGCGCCGGCTATCGCCACTTCCGCGCCAATCGGATCGGGCAGCTCGAGTCTTCGAACGAACCTTACCCGCGGTCGCGGCGTGATCTGGTCAACGAGTGGCGCGGGCAGCTCCGTCAGCGCGGCTCGGTGCCTGCGGAGGGCTGCTGACGGCATCTGTCACCGTCTGGGCGCATCTTGGGACTCCGTTTCACCCACTCAACGAGTTCTCCGATGCGCCTCTACTACCACCCCCTCGCTTTCAATGCCCGCCGAGCCGTCATGACCGCCTTCGAACTTGGCGCGCCCGTCGAGCTCGTCCTCGTCGATCTGCAGAGCGGCGAGCAGCGCCAGTCGCCGTTTCTGCGCCTCAATCCCAACCATCGCGTGCCGGTGCTGCAGGATGGAGAATTTCTGCTGTGGGAATCCCATGCCATCATGCAGTACTTGGCGGAGCTCACGCCGGGACAGAGACTCTATCCACCGCAGCCGCAACCGCGGGCCGATGTCAATCGATGGCTGTTCTGGAGCGCATACCATCTGTCCCCGACGGTGCGCGACCTGTATTTTGAGCGCGGGATCAAGCCCCTGCTGGGGCGTGGAGGTCCTGACTCGGGCATCATCGAGCGTGCCGATCTGCAGGTGCGCGAGCTTCTCGCGGTGCTCGATGAACATCTTGCGCAGCGGCAGTGGCTCAGTGGGGCGGTACTGACGCTGGCCGATTTGGCGATCGCAGCGCCGTTGGGCGTAGGGACCGAGGCCGAGTTGCCCCTCAGTGAGTGCGTTCACCTGCGGGCATGGTTAGAGCGCATGCAGACGCTCGAGTCCTGGCGCAGGAGCGCTGCCGCCTGAGTTCACCCGGTGAGGTGCAACGGCGCGCCGCGCCGGTGCACCATCCTCATACGTGGAGTGTGGTGTCGTCGAATGGCGCGGCAAGGAACTCTGGCTGCGCTTCCGCCCATTGTGACAGCGCCTGCAACCGCGGATGTACGCCCGGCTCGAGCGACTCCGGCACCTTCTCCTGAGTGAATCGCCAGCTCACCGCGGCGGCGATGGTCGCGGCGGTGAGTCTCGGCGCGGCAGCCATCGCGGAGACTTCGGACTCGAGCGCCCGGTAGGCGGCTTGCAGTTGCTGCGTCACCCGCTGCATCCAGGGCTCGTATTGCTTCTCGCTCGGACGCAGCTGGCGCTCGTACACGATTTGCACGGATTTCTCACAGGCCGCGAGTGCCAGTCCCACGGCGCTCAGTGCCTTGGCGCGCGCGGCCGGCTCGGCCGGGAGGAGCGAGCGCGGGTGCGCAAGCGTCTCGGCGTAATCCAGGATGAGCGTCGAGTCGAGCAGCATCGTGCCATCGTCGCACACGAATGTCGGCGCCTTGACGACCGGATTGATGGCTTTGAACTGCTCGTAGGTACGGAACACCGACAGTGAGCGGTGCGTATAAGGCAGGCCGAGCGCCTGCAGCGAAACCGCCACGCGCCGCACGTAGGGTGAATCGAGCATGCCGATGAGCTGCATCAGGGCACTCCCGTGCGTGTCTACTGGATGGGGACGACGCGCAGACCGGAGATCTGGTGCGCGTGATTGAAGAACACGGCCAAGCCCACCGTCTGCTTCTTGAATATCGTGTGGACGATGACCATGGGATGGCCCTTGAAGTTCATCTGGTCGCTGCCATCGGTCTTGGCGTAGGGTCCGAAGTGTTTCTCCATGTACTGCCAGAGCTTCTGGAGCTTCGCCGGCGTGGCGTGTGTGCGCATGGTGGTGTCGAAATGCGCCTCCGCCTGGGCGAACTGACCGGCGGCCAGCTGATGAATGAATGCGGTGGCCTCAGCGCGTCTGCCGGCAGGCGCCGCGGCCCGGGCCGCTGTCAGTGCCAGCGGTGCCAGCAGGGCGAGTGCACAGGCACTGCGCAGGACGTTCAGTTTTCCGGTCGTGCGATACATGGCGTGTCCTCTGTCGACTGAGGGGTCAAACCCGCCGCTCGCGGCGGAAGCGTTGATAGGCATCGAGCACCGCGCGGTCGAGCTGCTCGGGACGCTCGATGAGCGCCGCGGCCCCCAGCGCCCGCAGGGCCCGCACGTTGCCCGTCACGGTACGATGGTACTCGGCGGCGGCCAGTGCGCGATAGGGCGCGAGCGCATCGCTGGGCGCCGCGGAGGGCAGGGCCGTGATCGCCGGATTCTCCACGCCGCAGATCAGCGTGAAGTGCTTCGGACCGAGCAGCCGCACCGCCTCGCTCAGCTCCTCGATCGCCGTATCGAGCACATCGGTCAGCAGGACCACCAGCAGGCGCCGCGGCGCTGCGGCGCGAATGCGGGCCGCAGCCAGCGCGGGATTGGCCTGACCGGCATGGACGGTACATTCGGTGAGCATGCGGCGGATGCGGGTGACTGCGGTCGCGCCCCGCGCCGGTGCCAGCAGCGTCAGCGGCCGCTCGGCGAACAGCAGCAGCCCGACCGCATCATCCAGTTCCGCGGCGCGCTGGGCCAACCGGGCCGCGACATTGACGTACAGTCCCAGTCGGTCGATCGGGCCGGCCGCCAGGGCTGAACCACGGCCGATGTCCACTGCGAGCAGGATCTCCAGACGACGCTCCTCGGCAAATTCGCGGCTGACGAGCCGACCGCGCCGGGCGCTCGCCTTCCAGTCGATGGCGCGCAGGGAGTCGCCGTGGCGGTATTCGCGCAGCTGCAAAATCTCCGTGTTGCCGCCACCGAAGTGTGTCGCCGTGCCCTCGCCAGTGGCATTGCCACTGATGCGCTCCGGGCGGCTGATCAAATCGGGAATCACTGTGGCGGTGTACTCGGCGACAGGGTGCGTCGGCCACCATGCCAGCTGTAGCGACCCGGCCACGCGCAGGGCCGGTACGGGCCAGCGGTAACGGCCCAGACGGCGCGGTTCGGCGCGCAGTTCAAGCGTGACGGCCTCTGCGCGTGCCAGTCGCAGCGGCGCAATGTGGGTCTCGGCGGCAAACTCCGCGGGCGCCCCGAGCGCAGCCTGCGCCCGCAGTCGCACACGCCGGTCCTGGACGAAGACAAACCGAACGGTGCGCTCGCGCCCGAGTGGCCAGCGTTCAGGCCCCAGCAGGCGCACTCCGATGGACTCGCGGCGCACCTGCAGGCTCTCGTAGGTCAGCCCGAGCAGCACCAGTGCGGCCGGTAGGCTCCACAGTCGTCCGAACGCCGGATCCCATTGTCCCAGGATGCCGAGCAGCCCTGTCAGCAGGATCAGCAACAGAGCGTTACGCTGCAGGCTCATGGGCCTTCGGGCCGCCTCAGCGCGGCACCGGCACCCGCTCGAGCAATGTGCGCACCAGTTCGCGCCCGGTGCGCCCTTCGAGCAGCGCCTCCGGGGTGAGTGTCAACCGGTGTGCGGTGACCCAGGATGCCACCCGCTTGAGGTCATCAGGTGCGACGAAGTCGGCGCCGCGCAGACCGGCCGCGACACGGGCAGCGCGCAGCAGAGCGAGCACACCGCGGGTGGACAGACCGAGCGCGATCTGGGGATGCTCGCGCGACGCCTGGGCCAGTGCGAGAGCGTAATCGCGCAGCTGCGCAGCGACGTGCACGGCATCGGCGCATGCGCGCGCCGCGGCAAGGAGCGGCGCGTCGATTGCCGCAACGGCGCTCGCCCCCGCCGCCGCGGTCGCGGCGGCAACGGTGCCGTATCGCTCCAGTACCGAGCGCTCATCATCCGCCGCGGGGTAGGTGACGTCCACACGCATCATGAACCGATCGAGCTGGGACTCCGGCAGTGGGAAGGTACCCTCGAACTCGTGCGGGTTCTGCGTGGCAATCACCACAAACTCTGCGGGTAGACGGTAGGTCTGGCGGTCGATGCTCACCTGGCGCTCCTCCATGGCCTCGAGCAGCGCGGACTGTGTCCTCGGCCCGGTGCGGTTGATCTCATCGATCAGTAGCACCTCGGTGAATATCGGTCCGGGCCGCAACGCGAACTTGCGAGCCGTCTCGTCGAATATGTGTACGCCGGTGACGTCCGCGGGCATCAGATCGGCGGTGCCCTGGATGCGGCTGAACCGGCCGGCGAGCGTGCGCGCGAGACTCTTGCCGAGCAGCGTCTTGCCGAGGCCGGGCGGGCCCTCGACCAGAATGTGTCCGCGAGCGACGACGCAGATCACCACCGCGGCGATGAGTTCCCGCAATCCCACCACCGTTCCGGCGAGGCGCTGCTCGATCTGTCCGGAGAATTCCTCAAGCGCATTCATGTCAGTTGCCTTCGAAGTCGAGCCAGAATGGACTGCAGCCGCAGCAAGTTGACGCGCTTGCCCGCCCCGGTGCGTGCGCGCAGCTGCTCGAGTGCGCGCCAGTCGCGCCGCGCCGCGCCGCTGCCAGAGCGCAGCCACTGCCACGGGTCGTGGCTCGGTACGCGCGCCTGAATTTCTGCAGCGAAGCCCTCGATCAGCCGCTGCGCGATCGCCTCGGGCCGTACCACTGCCGCCAGATAGCGCGCGCTGCCTTCAATGTACGCCGTTTCGTCGATCACCTGCCAGCGCGTCCGCGTTACGCGCAGCGGTTGCGTGCCAAACACGAAGACCAGCCACAGCGCGAGGAGCCACAGCAGAGTATCGTGCAGCCTCGGGTCGGCGAAAAAAGCATCGGCGTCATAGAACGCCGTGAGACCCTGATGTGCGTCATCGAAGATGACTGCGCCGCGCGGACTGCGCGACCAGGCGAGTACGTTTGCGAGAAAGCGGGCGTTGCCGCGCCGCACGAGTCCAGCGTTGGAGAATGGGCTCGCCACGGCCGACAGGATGATCTGTCCGTCGCCGAGACGTTCGAGCCATACCGCTGGCGCGCCGTTATTCGAAAGCGTGGCGAGCACGAGGGGGAGTCGGTGACCGGTTGCGTGTGCCACCCAGGGCCGCCCGATGAGCGCGCCCACCGGGTGCAGCGCGCTGATGCCACGCATCAGTGGCTGCGCGCTGCGTACCTGGAGCGATTGGGGGCGCGGACCGACGGCGCGTGCGACCGCTCGCAGCGTCGTGCTCCGAGGCGAGGGTTTGAATTGCAATCCGCTCAGCCGCCGCAGGTTCTTCAGCTCCAGAGGATCGTACGCACCGAGCGTCCACGCCGGGGTGTCATCGAGCGCTGCCGCCACGAGCAGCGTGTTGCCGCGCGCCACCCAATGGCGCAAAGACGCCAGTTCCTCGGCCTGCATCGGGACGCGCTGCGGCAGCGTCACGAGCAATACATTGCCACGCGGACGCGGCGAGAGATGCGCCAGTGCAGTGTAGCGCTCGCGCAGGCTCACCCGAGGCACGTGGGCTGCGCCGAGCCAGCGCCAAATGCCGAGGTAGCCGGCGGGTCGGGCGCTGTCGGAGACCGGCACTCCGCTCTGCGGCGCCCTGTCCTGGGGCTTTGGAACCAACAGTGCGCAGAAGAGGAGCAGCGCCCCGGCCGCCAGAGCTGCCGTGGTCAGCCGGTCCTTCACGACGGCGCTCCTCGGCCGAGGACGGTGCGACACTGCGCATAGAGTGCGGGGATTCCCTGCAGCACTGTCTCCGGCACGCGTGCGACGGCGGGCGGACCGAAGCGTTCCCGCTCGGCCAAGAGCGCCACCTGTGCGAACTCTTCGCGCTGTGCACCGGTGTCGAATCGCGCCTGCTCCGCGAGTTCCCGGCAGGTCAGGTGTTGCTCGCGTTCCAGACGTCCAGCCTCAACCAGTGCTTCGATGAGCACCCGCAGGATGCGCGAGGGCTGGGTGCCGAGCGTACCCCAGTCCGGGGAAGACGAGGGGGTGGCTGTGGTTTTGCGCACTTGCGCCCTCGGGGAGTGTTCGCGGCGATGCGTGCGGCGTTTGAGCATGCCGGTACGCAGGCCGATGTACACGCCGAGCAGTGCCAGAGCGAGAAGCAGCGCCACGAGGCACCACAGCAACGTGTGCAGCAGCTGCACTCTGTTGCGTCCGTGCAGCAGTGCGCCCAGGTGCTGGCGCAGGAAGGTCGTCAGCGGCGCGCTCCAGTGCGACAGCCACGCGCGGACCCGATCCCACTCGCTCGGCGGGGGCGTTGGGGCGGCGAGCGCCAGGGCGGTGTCCTGCAGCACTGCGGGATTGGGCTGCGGCGAGCGGGGCGCGCCGGCGTAATGGTGCGCCAGCGCCGCGAGTTCATCGAGGCTGGCCGACTGGAGAGTCGTGCGCCATTCGGGCGGCATCAGTTGCTGCAGCCCGAGCTGCTTCAGCGCATGGCCGAGCCCGGGGCATTGGGCATGCAGTGCCGGCCATCCCTTGAGCACCGGGGTGTGAGCGGCGCAGTGCTCGAGCACGGCCTGGGGTGGCGGTACCGCGGCATGCAGCGGCGTCGAGACGCTCCAGAGCGCCGCGAGCGCCAGTGCGAAGGGCTGCCGGGCCGGCATCGCTCAGGGGGCGCCGAGCGCCTCCGCGCGCGCGGCGAGGTCGGCGCCTTCGACCCGAAGCGTCAGGTCCCGGAAGATCACCAGCGAGATGGCGGAACTGAGCGGCAGAGTCAGCAAATGCGCCGTCTGCGAAAGCATCTGTGCGACGCGCAGGTGGATGCCGAGCTGCGACTGCGCTACGGCGTGCAGTGAGAACAGTCCAAACGCGGCACTGAGGGCCCAGGGCACGACGTAGCCAAGGATACCGATGACGATGTTCGCCACGAACAGGATGCCCGTCACGCGCCACCAGTGGCCCTTGACCAGGCGCCAGCTGCGCCCGAGTGCGGCGGCAGCCCCGGCATCTTCGACGAACACGGCGGCTTGCCACAGCAGCAGCCGGACCGACACGTAAATGAACACACAGGCCGACGCGATCCCCAAGACTGCAATGAGCACCCAGGGCAGCGGGTGCGTGAGGGTGGCGCGATCGACGTGAAAGAGCACGGCGACCACGACGCCGACGACGATGATGGGGATCGCGATAGCGACCGTGATCAGGCCTTGCAGGATCAGTCCCAAGATCAGACGCAGCACGCGATGTAGCCCGACGTTCAGTGCGGCACCGGCGTCGAGCGATCCGCCTTGCATCGTGCGGATCTGGGTCGCGAACAGCGCGCCGGTGATCACCATGATGATCAGGACCAGCGCGAGGGATGCCAGCGCATTCTGCGGTCCATTCATCAACGACCACATGACCATCTCGTGCTGCCACGCCGAGGCGTTCAGCGGCGGCAGCGTCGGTGTCACGGCGAACACCGCGATTGCCCCGGCTGCAACGGTGATCAATGCCAGAATCCAGCAACGGCTGAATGACGCGCTGAACAATCGCAGCCAATCGTCGAGTACACCGCCGATCGACTGAGGTGCGGAGGATGCCTGGTATGTCATGATCGCTCCGATGCAGTTGCGTGCCGGCGGCCGCCACGCGGGCTTCTTGCCGCCACCGGGCAGAATAGCTAAGCTGAACCTTGACCGGCAACCCCTTTTCATCGTACGGGATGGCGATGGCCGAGGCTGTACTCACCGTCAGGAGTCTCACGGGCGTCGAGATGACGCTCCCGGTTGCAGGGCCGGGAATGCGCAGCTACGCATTTCTCATCGACTGGCAGATCCGCCTGCTCGGCGCGCTCGCCGTTCTACTCATCGTCGTGCTGCTGCGGCTCCTGCCGGGCCTGCCCAAAGCGCTTGCGGCGCACCTGCTGGTCGGTGGCGGCATCGTCGCTCTGTTGATTTATCTGCTGTATCAGCCGGTCGCGGAAATCGTGACCGGGGGCCGCACCCCGGGGTTGCGCGCCGCTGGGGCGCGGATCGTCACGTTGGAGGGCACGACGCCGGGGGTCGGATCGTTGCTGATCCGCAACATATTTCGGCTGATCGATTCGCTGCCGCTGTGTTATGTCGTCGGATTGATCACCTGCATGCTCACCGATCGGCACGTTCGCCTAGGCGACATCGTGGCCGGCACCGTGATGGTGTGTGCCGCGGAGGCGGCAGGCGGGCCACTTGATCGGCTCGCGCGGCATGCCGAGCGCAGCGCGCTGACGCCCGACACGGCCGAACTCGTGCACGACCTGCTTGAGCGCTTCAACACCCTGGCCCCGGCGCAGCGCACCGCGCTCGCGCTGGCGGTGCTGGGCAAGATCGATCCGGGCTTTGACGCCTCCGGGACGCCGCCCGAGGAGGGTGTGCTGCGGGCGAGGCTGGAGGCACTGCTTGGGCCTGTCGAACGATCCTGAGGCCGCCGCTTGGGTGCGTCAGCACGCCGCGCAATGGCAGCAGCTTGCGGCCGAAGCGGCGGCTTCAGCCCGCCGTGCGCACCCAAGTGTCGAGCAAGCGCTGCAGACGCTCGGGGCTTATCGCACGCTCTCGCGTCATTTGGCGACGGTGCGCTCGCTGTTGCCGGGCAGTCTGCCGGCGGCGGCGTTGGAGCGAACCTGCGCCCAGTTGCATACCGCGGTGAACCGCCCGACGCACTTTGGGCGTGCTGAATGGGTCCGGATGTTGCGTGAGGACGTTCCGGCCGCGGCCGCGGCCGTGCGCGCCATAGCCCTGTGGCTCGCGGCGCTGCTCGCCGTCAGCACGTGTGCCGGATGGTGGCTGGTGAGCCGGTATCCGGAGCTCGTCAGCCTGATCGCCAGTCCGCAGATGATCGATGGCGTCGAGCGCGGGCACCTGTGGACCTACCAAATCCTCACGCTCGGGCCGCCCGCGCTGCTCTCGGCACGGATCTTCTCCAACAACGTCTTGGTGACGCTCGGAGCGTTCTGCTTCGGCACGCTGTTCGGTCTCGGCGCCTTCTACATGATCGCCTTCAATGGTCTGATGCTCGGCGGTCTGCTCGCCTTTACGCATCAGCACGGACTCGGGCTCGGCCTGCTCAAATTTACCCTGGCGCACGGCCCGGTGGAGCTGTCGGTCATGTGTCTCGCGGCCGCAGCCGGCACCGCACTCGGCGAGGCGCTCATCC
>JBMFWZ010000111.1:0-9440 GCA_049964755.1 Steroidobacteraceae bacterium
CGGCGCCGCCGGAGATCACTGAGCCTGGCAGCGCCCGTGAGCAGCGCCCTGCGGCCGAAGTGCCTGCAGTCGTTCCGGTCATGCCGCGCACTCCGGCGCCGGTGACCCTCGCTGCACCCCACCCCATCCCGAGCGCACCGGCCGAATCCCGGCCGGCCAAGGGACTGTGGTCGCGACTGAAGGGACTGTTTGCCGCAGAGAGCGAACCGATGGCGAGTGCGCCGCCGCCGGCCCCAGCCCCGGCGCCGCACAGTGCGCATCGCCGGAACGAACGCGGAGATCGCAGCCGTGACGGACGCCGGGATTCCGGACGGTCCGGCCGGCGCAACGATGGCGGCCGCGGTGAAGGCAACCGCGGCGAGGGTCATCGCCGACCGCAGGGCGAGCCTCGCAACGCCGAGGGCCGTAATGCCGTTGGCCGCAGCACTGAAGGTCGCAGCACGGAAGGCCGGCGGGATCGCTCCGATCGGCGGCCGCGTGATCGTGATCGTGAACGCGATCTGAGCCCCCAGCGCCTACCTGAAGCGCCGGCAACTGCGGCCACGGGTGGCACCGGCCCGGGCGAGCCCGCAGCCGCGGGCGGCGAGCGGCCGGCCTCCGAGCGCGGAGAGCGGCGCGGCCGCCGCCGCGGACGCCGGGGCGGGCGACGTGGCGGCGCGCGAGGTGAAAGTGCGCAGGGCGAAAGCCGCCTGAATGAAGGCGGTGCCGTCCGCGAAGCCCCAGTGGACGTTGCCGCTGCCGAGCAGCATGAGCCGCAGGCCCGAGCGGCAGAGCGGGACAGCCGCGGATCGTTCGAGTCCCCTCCCGCCTCGTTCCGGCCGCCCGAGCCGCCCTTCGCCAGTCCCGCCGTACAGACCGCACCGAGCGGCCCGCCGCCGGCCGCGGCTGCGGTGCGCGAGGAGAAGGTTGCAACGTGGCACGAAGAGCCGAAGCCGGCCGCGGTGCACGTCGAGCCCGTCTCTGCACCGAGCGCTGGCGGCCAGGACGGCAAGCCGCACGTCGTGTGGACCTCTGCACCGGCGGAGTGGACACCGCCTCGGCGCGGCGAGGAATAGACTGCTCCCCCTGGGACGCGGAGCGTCCCAGGGGGCGTGGGTTGCCCTAGGGCCCCAACGCCCCGCTGCGCAACGCCGCGCACAGACCGAGCGAGGCGGCCTCGATCAGCTCGAGCACCTGTTCGAAACCCTTCGCCCCGCCGTAGTACGGATCCGGCACCTCGAGCAGGCCGCAGTGCGGAGCAAATTCCAGCAGCAGCCGCACCCGTCCGCGCGCCTGCACCGGCGCGTGCCGCTTCAGTGTCTCGAGATTCTGCCGGTCCATGGCCAGGATCAGGTCGTACACCTCGAAATCACGCGGCTCGACCACTCGCGCACGCAGCCCGGAGAGGTCATACCCGCGCCGCAGCGCCGCCTCGCACGTGCGTCGGTCCGGCGCCTCCCCGACGTGATAGTCGGCCGTGCCGGCCGAATCGACGGTGAGCGCCATCTCGGGCAACTCGCGTGCCGCCATCGCGCGGAACACGCCCTCCGCCGTCGGTGAGCGGCAGATGTTCCCCAAACACACGAAGAGGATCTTCACCGCGGCGCTGTCCATCCAACCCTTCAATTGCGCAAATTCTAGAGGCATTCCCCGGCGCTGTCTGCACCGCGTCGCACCGCTCCAGTGCTGCACGTGTCAGATCGGCGGCGAGCGGTTGCACACGAATTCTTCTGATAATATATACAGATGGCAACCATCAAAGACGTGGCCAAGCTTGCCGGAGTCGGTGTTGGTACGGCATCGCGCGTCATCGCCGGCAAAGGCCCCGTCTCCCAGGATGCCATCAAGCGGGTGACCCAGGCGATCGAGGCGCTGCAGTACCGCCCCTCGCATGCCGCGCGCGTGCTGCAGAAAGGTCACTCACGGATGATCGGCGTGTTCATTCCGGTGGTCTCCGGATCGTTCTACACTCCGATCCTGCACGCGATCTTCCTAGCGCTGCACGCCGCGCAGTGCCACATGGTGGTGAACTTCGGCCTCGAGCCGCACGATGAGCGCAAAGAGGCCCTTGCCGGCGCGGAATTCCTCACCGATCGCGGCTGCGATGGGCTGCTGATGATGGGCACGGCGCTCGTCCCGTCCGATGCGGAGCACATCACCCGGATGCAGCGCAATTTCGTGCTGCTGAACCGCAGCCTGCCGCACCTGCAGGAGCAGTGTTTCAACCCCGATCACCGTGCCGCCGGCGCACTCGCCGCGCGCACGCTGTGCGAAGCCGGTCACCGGCATCTTGCGGTCATCGAAGGACCGAAGGAATCCCGCGACAGCGCGCTGCGCATGCGCGGGTTCTACGAGACGCTCAGCGAGTACGGCGTCGACGTCGAGGCGATGCCGCGCGTGCATGGAAATTTCACGCCCGAGAGCGGCCGCTCCGGCACACACACGCTGCTCGCATCGAACGTGCCGTTCACCGCACTGTTCTGCGCCAACGACGAAATGGCGATCGGCGCGCTCTCCTACCTGAGTCAGCGCGGAATATCGGTGCCGAAGGACATCTCGGTCATGGGCTACGACAACATCGACCTCTCGGCCGTCGCTGCACCACCGCTCACCACCGTGCTGATTCCCTGGGTCGAGATTTCCACCAACGCGGTGCACCGCCTGCTGAATCTGTGCTACGGGTCCAACCTGCCCGTGGAGCGTCAGATCGCCACCCAGATTCTGTGGCGTGACTCGGTACGGCGCATCGACCCGACCGCCAAGAAAGCCGTCTGACGCGCCGCTCAGTCGCCGCGGGCGGCTAGCTCGGAATCAACCCCTCGGTCATCTTCAGCAGCCGGCCGTTTTTCGTTCGCGCCATCACTCGCACCTGCTTCAGCGAGTTGATCATCATGTACATCAAAGCCAGATAACCGCGCCGGAACAGCTCCAGCACCACCGCATCGTCCAACCGGGAAAGGACGTTCTGATTGACCGTGTACAAGCCTTCGCAGTGGCGCAGCGTTCCGTCCTCGAACTCGACTTCGACGTCGATCGGCTCGATGAGGTTCAATTCGAGCAGCCGCGCGATGAAGATTCGGGTCTGCTCGATTCCCGGCTGCAGGTCCTGGAACGCCCAAATGATCCGCTGCAGGTAGCGGCTGGGAAGTCCCTGTTCGTTGAACAGCCGTTGGCCGCCTTCAGCGCCAACCCTGGGATCATCCAGATCAATCGCCAACTCCGGTCCGTTGACGTAGAACGGGCCGCGCTGCAAGGTCAGCGGCCGATAGAACTCCGGGTCACGGCGCCACTCGTCGAGAAACTGATTCTCACCCTCGATGAAGCCCAGCATGGCGCCGCAGAAGAACTGTCCGGTATCGCGCTGCTTGCCGAACAGGATCGGGTAATGCACCAGCAGGTGCGAGAACTCCCCGACGATCACCTGCACGAAATGCTGATTGTCGCCGTGTGTGGCCGAGGCTCGACCGTCGACCTTCAGGTCGCGGTAAGTTTCTGCGTTCAGCGGTACGATTTGGGTCATGAGACGAGACGTTCGGTCAAACGGGCTGCAGCCCGTATTGGTAAATTCGATCCAGCAGCTCACGATTCTTCGGCAGCTGCGCACATAATTGGGCGGTCAGGCGGACGTTCTCCTCGACCAGCCGCGCTGCATCCGAGGCGGACTGCGCCCGATCCTCCGGCAGCACCTCGGTACGATAGCCCATCCCGTATAGGACGTACTGATAACTTGCGGCCGGGAACACTTCCTCGAGCCGGTCGAGCTCATCGAAGAACCACGGCGACTGGAATTTCCACAGCATCAGCATGTCCTGAAGTCGCTGCGGTACGCTCAGCGGATCCGCATTATCGCGCCAGAACGCCGTATCGGTGCGCTGTGTGAGCACGTAATGCAGCTTCAAGAAGTCGATGATCCGGCCCCAGCGGTACTGCGTCACCTCGTTGAAACGCCGAGCGACGATATCCATCACTTCACGGCACGCCGGCATCTGTTCAGCCAACAATTTCGCCGAAAGTTCGACCAGCACGATCGCCGAGGCCTCGAGCGGTTCGAGAAACCCCTGCGCCAGGCCGACCGCGAGACAATTATTCTTCCAGAAGATCTGCCGATGTCCGGACCGGATCGGAATTTTCCGCACCGGCAAGTCCCGGTGCTGCTCGCCGATGTAGCGCAGCAGCGTCTCACGCGCGGCCTCCTCGCTCATATGCCGACTCGAATAGACGTGCCCGATACCGCGCCGAGTCGGCAGCCCGATGTCCCAGATCCAGCCCGCCTCCTGCGCCGTGGCAATCGTTTCGGACGCCATGGGCTGATCGGGCGTGTCGTACGGCACTTGGACCGCGAGCGCGGTGTCGCACAGCAGCACGTCCGCACAGGATTTGAAACCCACCTTGAGTGTCTCGCCGAGCAGCAGCGCGCGAAACCCGCTGCAATCGACGAACAGGTCACCCTCTATGCAACCTGCCTGCGCGGTGTCCAGACTCGTGATGTCGCCCGACTCGCTCTGATTGACGCTCGAGACATCAGCCAGAACATGACGGACCCGGAGCTTCTCGATGCAATGTCTGGCCAGGAAGGGACCGAACTTGCCCGCATCGAGGTGATACGAGTAATTCGCCGCCGAACGGTACTCGCCCTGCGCAATCGTCTTCGGCGCCAGGCCCTGATCGCACAACCGGCCCTGGGGCGTCACGAAGTCGCAGAAGCTCCCGCCGCCGCCGTGCTCGAGCCAATGAGGCACGAGATTCACGCGCGAAAAACCGTGCGGCATCATCAACGGATGATAGTAGGCATCTTCGGTCGCTCCGGTCGTCCAACCGACGAACCGTCCGCCCTGCTTGAACGCCGCATCGCACTGCCGAAACAGCGCAGTCTCGGAAACGCCGATACGCTCGAGGGTCGAGCGTATCGTCGGCCAAGTCCCCTCACCTACACCGATGGTGCGGATGTCCGGTGACTCGACCAGCGTGACCGAAAAGCCGCCCGCCTTCATCCGAGCTTGATGGCGGGCGGCGATGATGCCTGCGGTGAGCCATCCGGCGGTTCCTCCGCCGACGATGACGACCGACCGGACCGGCTTCATGCGATCAGAACTGGGCGCGCACTCCAAACGAGAGCGACGTCCCGTAATCGATCAGATTCAACGTCTGGTTGGAGAACCGTCCATACGTGTGATAGATCGAGTTCAGCAGGTTGTTCGCCGTGAAGTACACGTTCAGGTGGCTGTCGATCTGGTAATTGGTCGATAGATCCAACTGCGTGAACGGTGACTCGTACACCGGCTCGGCACCGAACGCACTGCTGTCGTTCTGCTGACCGAGGCCGAGCAGCAGCTTGCCCTGCCAGTTCACCGTGACCCGCGCCTGCCACTTGCCCTTCTGATAGAAGAGCGTGCCGTTGGCGGAGTTGCCGACTCCGGTCAGGGCGAACTGGTTCGAGGTCAGATTGTAGTTGTCGAAATTCGCATTGCTGTGCATCCAGGTGCCATTGATCAGAATGCCGAACCCGTACGGCAGCAGCTGCTGCCAGGTCGCCGACACGCCGGTCACGTCCGCCGAGAGCTTATTCGTGTAGGTCGTCTCCGCGAACACCATCGGCTTGCCGCAGTTGGTATCGGTGAAGAGGATGTGGCCGTTCTGGTTGTAGGAGCAAGGCGCCGGATCGTTGATCGGAACCGTGACGTTCTGCACGCTCGAGGTCGGGAAATTCGACACCTGCTTGTAGAACGGATGCAGCTCGGCGTAATCGCCGTGCTTGTAGTACCAGGTAAGCCGGAAGTCGAAGTTATTCGACAGATACGGCTTCAGTCCCGGGTTGTTTCCGGCCGCCGTCAGCGCATTCACGAGACCGCCGTAGCTGGTATTCGGGATGATCTGACCGTTTGGCGGTGCGGATTCGGTCCGCGAGAAGTCGAACGCCGCCTCGAGATCACGCGTGGGCCACAGCGCGAGGTCGAGCGACGGCAGGAAATATCCGTAGGACAGCGAGGTCTGCGTCCACTGCGGCGAGCCATACGCGAACACGTACTGGGTCGGGTCGGCTGCACCCTGCCAGGTAACCGACTGCAGAGGTGCGGCCAGTCCGGCGATCTGCTCGTCGGTGCGCTGGTAGCGCATGCCGAGGCGGGTCATCAAGCGCATGCCATCGACCCGGAAATTGTGGCTCACCTGCACGAATGGCGAGTAGTTCATGCGGGCCACGTGTTGCACCGAGCCATTGACCAAGGCCTGGGTCGGCACGCCACCGGTGTAGCGCGGATAGCCGGTGGTGGGATTCCACTGCGAATCGATCGGCTGCGTCTCGAGGTAGCTCAACAGCGTCCACGGATTGTAGGACAGCAGTTGCGGGGGCATATTACCGTTGCCGCTGTAGCCTGGCATCCAGGTGCCGGTGCTGATCGGGGCAAATCCAAGCGAAGACGGCAGATTCACGCCCTGGGTGTCGCCGGAAGCCGGCCCGTAGCCCGACCACAGTTCCCAGTAATTGTTCGCGAAGGTGTCGTACTCCTTCGTGTTCCAGTCGTCATCGAGGAACTGGGCGCCGAAGGTGAGCTTCGTGCTGTCACCCGGAGTCCAGGTGGCGCGTATCGTAGCCTCGTTGATCTGGTCACCGCTTTGCAGAGTGGTCAACGGGAGAATGTGCGAACCAATGATGTACGGATTGAGGCCGAGGTAATTCGGCGAGGCGACCACGCCCGAACCGGTAGCGACCGCGTTCGGACCGTAGGCGCTCCAGTACGGTACGGCATTGTTGCCGCCGACCACCATGCCGCCCGTGTAGTTGTTGATGGCATCACCGTAGCCCACATCGCCCTGGATGCTGCTTGTATTGCCGTTCGGATTGAACTTCGAGACCGATTGGTCTGCATCGACTTCCAGCGTCCAGTCGGAGTTGACGTTCCACAGCACGTTCGCGCCGTAGGTGTTCGTCACGATGTAGTCGGTCTGCTGAATCGCCTGCAGATCGGTCGGACCGGTGTAGTTGAAATTGGTGATCGTGCCGTTGCTGTCGACCGTAGTATCGGGGAACGCGCCGAACCAGGTGGTCCGCGCCCAGCTGTCATTGCGCTGGTTCCAGGACGAGTAGTTGTCATCCAGGGTCACGAGCACCGAATTGCTTGGGTGCCACTGCAGGACCACGCGACCGTCCTTGCTGCGCGTATCGACACGCTCGAGGTACATACTCAACTGCTGCGGATACCAGACCGGGACTTGTACGTTCCCCGAAGCATTCGGTCCGACACTGGCGCAGCCGGTGCTGCCAAACGCGGTGGTCGCGTTCGCGGCGAGGTTCGCGCAGGCAAAATTGCCGGCCGCGGTGCCTTCCCATCCGGCGACGTCGGTGTGATGCGTCGTCGTGCGGTAGTCGGTGTAGTCCCCATCAATCAGGATGCCGAACTTGTTGTGATCGAAGGTGTCGCTGAACAGGCCGCCGACCGCAGGGCGGATGCCTCCGTTCATCGTGTAGTCGGTCCCGCCGACATTCACCCCGGCATGCAAGCCGGGATTCTCGAACGGGGTGAGCATCTTGACGTTGATGACCGAACCGATATTGCCCGAGGAGAGAGCCATGTCGGGCGTCTTGAGCACGTCGATCTGACCGACGTACATCGCTCCCAGGGAGGCGAAATCGAAGTTCTGTCCGTTGCCGGAGGCGATCTGCCGGCCGTTCACCAACACCGTGTTAAAGGACCCGCCGAAGCCATTGACGTTGACGCCTTGCGCCAGGCCGGTCGCCGTTCCGGACACGGCGCTGAAGCTCGTCGAACCACGATTGATCGTCACGCCGGGCAGGTGCGCGAGGGCGCCGCCGACCGAGGAGTCCGGAAACTGGCCGATGCTCTCAGCGGAGATCGCATCGACGACGCCGATGGAATCCCGCTTGATTGCCAGTGAGCGCATCAAGGAGCCGCGGATGCCCGTGACAACGATCGGCGCCAGGGTCGTGGCCGAGGATTGCTCGGTCATCTGGCCGTTCGACATCATCTGGGCGCTATCCGCCATGTCACTGCTCGGCGCGGCCATCGTGTGTGCCGCCGCCGCGCTATTCTGGGCGTACAGACCCGCTCCGTTGGGCGCGAAGGTGTTTGCCGAAGCGAGCGGCGTCGCCTTGAATCCGCGCCGCTTGGCCTTCACCGCCTTGGCGGGCGCGGCCGGCTGATCCGAGCGCTTGCCGACCGGGAGGTTCTGCGCGTGGGCGACCCCGCCGATGCCGAGGGAAAGTGATCCGAGGGCCAGCCCGGACAGACCGAGGTTCCCATACGCCGCGCGGCTGAGGCCGGCGAGTCGAGCACCCCTTTTTATGGCGTTCTTCGATCCATTACGCGACGTCTTACGACTCATGTACAAACCCCCCTCATGACACTGTGACGACTGGCGGTATGTTGCTCTGATGCAACGCACGCCCATGGAACGCAACTGTGGAAACGCTTCCACTTAAATTACGTTCCGTCTCGCACGCTGTCAAGCACTCCCGGAAAGCCACGCCGGTGCGCTCCGGGTCGACCTCTGTCTCCCCCCTCGCTCGACGTCTCACCTCGGGTGAATCGGCTCGGCGGCACCGCACCGACGGTCTGACGCATTCCGGTGAGCACCCGAGGTCACACAGGCCCTCCTGCGCCCAACATGGGGTTCGAGTTACACCGCGCGGCGGCAAGCTGAGGGGCTTTATTCCTGGTCTGTTTGGGTTGCACTCGCTCCGCGCAAACCCTGCTTTCGTCGAGGGTTCCCACACATGGCAGAGGTCCTCACACACTCGTGGCACAACCGCGCTCTGAGAAACTCGTGTTGGGCGAGCGTGCGTCGAGGTGATGTGCAAGCTCACCGTTGATGGGGTGTCTGCGTCCGGGTGCGCGCCGGCACCACACGATTTGATGGCCGCGACGCCGGAGGAATGTTGCGCACCGCATCGTCCCGGTGCACCGGTCACGAGCGCCCACGACGCTGCGGTGCGCGGGTATGGACTGCGGCGAAAATCGATCGAGGCCGAGTCGCCGGGGTGTGCGGGTCGGCTGCGGCCGGCGGGGCGTGGCGCCCGCGCTAAAGGCGTACCTTTAGCCTGAAGTTCCCTTTTAGCGCGAGCGTAATTTCCCGTCGGATCATCGGGTTGCGAGACCACGAGCTGTGGGCGCCCTGGCTACACGGCGATCCGTTGCAGCAGCTGCAGCGCTCGCTGTTGAGTCGCGTTCGCGATGGTGACCATCGGGAAGGCGGGCGAAGGGGTCTTCGCCGAGCGCGTCACGCAAGTATTGCGCACGATGCTGCCCAGGTCCTCGAGCAGGGTGTGGAAGCTGTGTGCCGGTGTCCCGTCAGGCAGAGTATGCGTGAGAGCCTTCTGTAGAGCCGCATCGGAGCGCTTGGCGGGGGCCACCGGGTCGCGATGCTGTTTGGCTTCGAGGTCTTCGTCAGCGAAGAGCAGCTCGCGCCAAGCTTCGCGCATGTGCCACTCGACATAGTAGGCGAGC
>JBMFWZ010000112.1:0-9413 GCA_049964755.1 Steroidobacteraceae bacterium
GCGAGTTGGCCTTCCAGCCGCCGCCAATGGCATCGATCAGCCCGGCGCTCGCCACGAGCCGCTGACTCTGTAGGTTCACCGCAGTGATCTCGGCGTTCAGACGCGCAGTCTGCGCCGTGAGCACACTGGCGTAATCGGCGACACCGGCCTTGTACTGGTTCAGCGTCAGCGCCTCCGAGCGCTTCGCATCGCTCACCGCCTGCGTCTCCTCGACGTACTGGTTCTTCAGGAAATGCAGACTCGCCAGATCGTCCTCGACTTGCTGCAACGCCCCGAGCACCGTTTGCCGGTAGGTCGCCACCGCTTCATCGTACGTGGCGCGCGCCTCGCGGGTCTGGGCGATCGTCGCCCCTCCGTTGAACAAGTTCAGTGCGATTTGCGGTCCGTACGACCAGACCGCATTGCTCGCCTTGATCAGCCCGGCGAGCGCCGCAGAATCAAAATCATACGAACCGGTCAGCGTCAGGCTCGGGAACCAGGCGGCCTCGGCGACCCCGATGTCGGCATTGGCGCTCGCCATGTCGCGCTCCGCAGCGGCAATGTCCGGGCGGCGCAGCAGCAGTCGGGACGGCAAGCCTGGCGGCACCACCGGCACGCTCGAGGCCAGATGGCCCTGGGCCAGGGACAGATCCGCCGGCGGCCGACCGATCAGCACCGCGATGGCGTGCTCGAGGGTTGCACGATTCAACAGCGCAGTGTCCTCCTGCGCCTGCGTACTCTCGAGCTGAGTGCGCGCCGCGTAGACATCCGCCAACGTCGTGACCCCGGCCCTGACGCGGTTCTGGGCGATCTGCAGCGAGGCCTGATCATCCTTCACCAGTGACTTCAAGAGACGCAGCTGCTGCTCCGCGGCACGCAGCTGGAAGTAGTCCTGGGCGAGTGTGGTCTGCGCCGAGAGGCGCGCCGCGGCGACGTCCGCCGCACTCGCCTGCGCCTTGGCATTGGCGCTTTCGAGCTCGCGGCGCAGCTTGCCCCACAGATCGACGTCCCACGAGCCGCTCGCCCCGACTTGATTCGCGGTGCGCGCCCCGCCGAAGGCAAACGAACTGACCGCACCGCCGCCGCTGCGGGTCTGACCGGCCCCGAGGTCGATCGAGGGGAACAACGTGCCGCGGGTGACACCGGCGGCTTCCCGCGCGGCGTAGTAGGCGGCGACGGCCACCTTCAGGTTCTGGTTCGACACCTCGACCTGACGCTCCAGGTGCGAGAGCACCGGGTCGTGGTAAACGGTCCACCACTGGCCCGGCACGATGTCGGCCGGCACCGCCGGCGACCAGCCATGCTCGGCCTTGTACTGCACCGCCATGGGGGCGGACGGTCGGTGATAGTTAGGGCCGACCGCGCAACCGGTCAGACTCACCGCGATGCCGAGCGCCATCAGCGGCCATGAACGACGAATCATAGAATGGGTCTCCCCGCGGCGAGCGCGAGCGACCCGCGCCGGGTAAAGGTCCGCACGAACCAACGGCGGAACCGGTCGAGATAAATGTACACCACGGGTGTGGTGTACAGCGTGAGGATCTGACTGATCGCAAGCCCGCCGACCACCGCAATGCCGAGCGGCCGGCGCATCTCCGAGCCCTGCCCGCTCATCAGCGCGAGCGGCAGCGCGCCCAGCATCGCCGCGATGGTGGTCATCATGATCGGCCGGAAGCGCAGCAGGCAGGCCTCGTGGATGGCGCGCGCGGCATCCACGCCCGCCTCGCGCTGCGCGGCGAGGGCCACGTCCACCATCATGATGGCGTTCTTCAGCACCACCCCGATCAGCAGGATCACCCCGATGAGCGCGATGAGGCTGAACGGCTCACCGAACAGCAGCAGCGCGAGCACGGCGCCGACGCCGCTTGAGGGCAGCGTGGAGAGGATGGTGATCGGCTGCGCGAGGCTCTCATAAAGCATGCCCAGCACGATGTACACGGCGGCAAGCGCCGCGAGGATCAGCAGCGGCTCCTCCTCGACGGTCTGGCGGAACACGCGCGCGTTGCCCGCGAACTGCCCGTGGATGGCGATCGGCACGTCGAGGTCGCGCAGCGTGCGCTCGATGGCGGCGGTGGCGACCCCGAGCGGCTCGCCCACCGGCAGGTTGAACGAGAACGTGGTGGCGACGAACGGCCCCTGGTGATGGATAGCGAGCGGGGTGAGGCCCGGCCCATAGCTCGCGAAGTCCGACAGCGGCACCATGGTCTCGGGCTGGGTGCTGAGCGCGCTGCCGGTGGAGGCCGCTCCCGTGGTGGCGGCGATCTGATTGAGCGCGTAGTTGCGCGCCGCGCTGCTCTGGGTGACGCCCGGGAACTGAAATGCGCCCACTGCCGGGGCGCTCGCCTCGGTGCCCGAGAGCGCCCCGCCGGAGGTGCTGACGTAGAGGTCCTTCAGCGTCGATGGCTTGTTCCAGAACTTCGGATTGACCTCCATGACCACGTGGTACTGGTTCATGTCCTGGTAGATCGTCGCGACCAGCCGCTGCCCGAAGGCATCGTAGAGCGTGTTGTCGATCTGCGAGAGGTTCAGGCCGTAGCGGGCGGCGAGCGCCCGATCGATGTGCAGCCGCACATCGAGGCCGCCCTGCTGCTCATCGGTGTTCACGTCGCGCAGCTGGGGGTCTTTCTTCAGGGCCTTCTCGATCTTCGGCGCCCAGGTGTTGAGCAGCTGCAGGTTGTCCGAGAGCAGCGTGTACTGGTACTGCGCATAGCTCTCTCGCCCGCCGGCGTGGATGTCCCCACTCGAGTGCAGGTACAGGCGCGCGCCGGTGAACCCGAGGAGCTTGCGTCGCAGCCGCGCGATCACCTGCGCATCGGTGAGCTTGCGCTCGGCAAGTGGCTTCAGCGTGATGAACATGTGCGCGGTGTTGGCCCCTCCCCAGCCGCCCCCGCCGGTGAAGCCGACCACGTGCTCGACCGCAGGATCCTGCCGCACGACATTGACGACGTAGCGCAGCTTCTGCTGCATCACCTGGAACGAGCTGCTCTGGCCGGCCACGAGGTAGCCGCTGAGATCGCCCGAGTTCTGCTGCGGGAAGAAGCTCTTCGGCACGATGGCGAACAGGTAGAAGTTCAGCACCACCACCCCGAGCAGCGCGAACATCACCGCGCGCGGGTGGCGGATGGCGATGGCGAGTGTGTGATCGTAAAACTCGCGGGTGTGATTGAACATGCGCTCGATGGCGCGGAACAGTCGGCCCTGCTGCGGATGGGCCCGCAGCAGCCGGCCGCACAGCATCGGGGTGGTGGTCAGGGAGATGATGAGCGAGAGCACCACGGTGATGGCGAGCGTGAGCGCGAACTGGCGGAAGATCCGCCCCACCAGTCCGCCCATCAGGATGATGGGCGTGAACACGGCGATGAGCGAGACGCTCATCGCGAGCACCGTGAAACCGACCTCGCTCGCGCCGCGCAAGGCCGCGCGCAGGCGCGGCTCGCCGGCCTCGATGTGGCGCGTGATGTTCTCGATCACCACGATGGCATCATCGACCACGAAGCCGGTCGAGACGGTGAGGGCCATCATCGAGAAATTGTTCAGGCTGAAGCCGATCAGATAGATGATCGCGAGCGTGCCAATGAGCGAGAGCGGCACCACAATCGCCGGCACGATCGCGGCGCGCGGGTTGCGCAGCATCAGCAGCACCACGGTGACCACCAGCAACACCGCAAGCAGCAGCGTGATCTCCACATCATGCAGCGAGGTGCGGATCGATCCGGTCCGATCGTGAGTGACCACCAGGTGGATGCCGTGCGGGATCGAGGCGCGGATGCCCGGCAGCAGCGCCTTGATCCGGTCGACCGTCTGGATGACATTGGCATCGGGCTGCTTGCGGATGATCATCAGCACCGCGCGCTGCCCGTCGAGCAAGCCGAGTACGCGATCATTTTCCACGCCGTTGCGGATCGTTGCGACATCGCCGAGGCGCACCGGTGCGCCGTTGCGATAGGCGATCACCAGCCGCTGGTACTGGCGGACGGTGGTGGCCCGGTCGTTGACGTAGATCTGGTAGCGCTGCGCGCCAAAGGACAGCGCACCCTTGGGGCTGTCGGCGTTCGCCGCGGCGATGGCCGCCCGCACGTCCTCGAGCCCGATCCCGTACTGAAACAGCTGGCGCGGGTTCAGATCGATGCGGATCGCCGGCAGCGAGCTGCCGCCGATGTCGATGTTGCCCACGCCCTGGACCTGCAGGATCTTCTGCTGGATGATGGTCGAGGCGGCGTCGTACACCTGACCGATGGGCAGCGTGCGCGAGGTGAGCGCCAGAATGAGGATGGGCGCTTCGGAGGGGTTGAAGGCCCAATACCCCGGATTGGAGCGCAGCGAGGCCGGCAGGTCCTGGCGGGCGGCCTGGATGGCCGCCTCGACGTCGCTCTCGGCGCCGTGGATGTTGCGACTGAGACTGAAGATCAGCACGATCTGTGAGCGCCCCTCGGTGCTCTGCGAGGTCATCTGATCAATGCCCGCGATCGCGCTCAAGCGCCGCTCGAGCGGCGTGGTGACGCTGGTGGCGACCGTCGCCGGACTCGCACCCGGCAGATCCGCGTACACCACGATGGCCGGGAAATCCACCTGCGGCATCGGTGCGACCGGCAGCAGGAAGTACGCCACGAACCCCGCGAGCGCCAGCCCGCAGGACAGCAGCGTGGTCGCTACCGGACGGGTGATGAACAGGCGCGAGATGTTCACGGCGCGTCGATCGGCAAGGGTCCGGAGGCGCGCGCCGCAACCCCTGCCCAGGCCTTCGCCCGGCGCGCCAGTTGGTCGAAGAACAGATACACCACCGGGGTGGTGAACAGCGTCAGCAGCTGGCTCAACACCAACCCGCCGGCGATCGACAGCCCGAGCGGCCGGCGCAGCTCAGAGCCCGTGCCGGTGCCGAGGATCAAGGGCAGCGCGGCAAAGAGTGCCGCCACCGTGGTCATGAGAATGGGCCGGAAGCGCAGCAGCGCCGCCTGATAGATCGCCTCGCGCGCATTCAAGCCGCGATTGCGCTCGGCATCCAGCGCAAAGTCGATCATCATGATGGCATTCTTCTTCACGATCCCGATCAGCAGCACGATGCCGATGATGGAGATGATGTTCAGACTCTCCCCGGCGGCCATCAGCGCAAGCAACGCCCCGATGCCGGCCGAGGGCAGCGTCGAGAGAATGGTGAGCGGGTGGATGTAGCTCTCGTAGAGCACCCCGAGCACGATGTACACCGTGGCAATGGCCGCCAGCAGCAGCAGCACCTCGCTCGAGAGGCTCGACTCGAACGCGAGCGCCTCGCCCTGGAAGGTGGTGCTGATGCTCACCGGCAGGCCGATGTGCCGCTCGACGGCGCGGATGGCACTCACCGCCGCCCCGAGCGAGGCGCCCGGCGCGGTGTCGAAGGAGAACATCGCCGCGGGGAACTGCCCCAGGTGATCGAGCATCAGGGGGGCCTCCTTGACGCTGATGCGGGCGATCGAGCCGAGCGGCACCTCCCCGCCGCCGCCGGAGGGGATGTAGAAGGTATTGAGCGCCTGGACGGTGTTCGAGATCTGCGGGTCGGCCGTCAGGATCACCCGGTAGTCATTCGACTGGGTGTAGATCGTGGAGATGATGCGCTGACCGAAGGCGTCGTAGAGCGCATTGTCGATGGTCGCATCCGTGATGCCAAAGCGCGCCGCAGTGCTGTGATCGACGTCGATCTGAACGGTGCGACCCTCTTCGGTGAAGCTGCTCGACACGTGCGCCAGCTCCGGGGAGCGGCGCAGCGCCGCCAGCAGCTGCGGCACCCAGGGCTTGAGAATGGCGCGGCTCGCCGCCCCGAGGATGAACTGGTAGCGCGCCCGGCCGCTGATCGAGCTCAAGGTCAGATCCTGCACCGGCTGCAGCGACAGGTGGATCCCCGGCACGGTGCGTGCCGCGGCCAGCAGCTGGTTCATCACGGTGGTGATGCTCGCGGAGCGCTCGTCCTTGGGCGTCAGGTTGATCAGCATCTGCCCGTCATTGACGGTCATGTTGTTGCTGCCGACCCCGATGTACGAGGTGAGGCTGACCACGTCCGGATCGCGGCGCAACACCGCAGCGAGGGCCTCCTGACGCTCCGCCATGGCGTTGAAGGAGATCGAGGGCGGCCCGACCGTGGTCCCCTGCAGCAGCCCGGTGTCCTGCAGCGGGAAGAATCCCTTGGGAATCACGATGTAGAGGAGCACCGTGAGCACCAGCGTGCCGGCGGCGACCCACAGCACCAGACGCTCGCGCTCGAGCGCCCAGCTGAGCCCGCGGCCGTAGGCGGCGAGCAGGCGGTTGAAGCCCGCCTCGGCCTTGTGGGCCCAGCGGCCCTGCTGGGCGAGCTCGGCGGCGTGCGGACGGAGCAGCTTGGCGCACAGCATCGGCACCAGCGTGAGCGAGACCACCGCGGAGATCAGGATCGAGATCGCCAGCGTGATGGCGAACTCGCGGAACAGCCGCCCGACCACCTCGCGCATGAACAGCAGCGGGATCAGCACCGCGATCAGCGAGATGGTCAGCGACACGATGGTGAAGGCGATCTCCCCGGAGCCCTCGAGCGCCGCCTCGAGCGGACGCTTGCCCTGCTCGATGTGCCGCGAGATGTTCTCGATCATGACGATCGCATCGTCCACCACGAACCCCGAGGCGATGGTCAGGGCCATCAGCGAGAGGTTATCGAGGCTGAAGCCCACCAGGTACATCACCGCGAAGGTGCCGATCAGGGACACCGGCACCGAGAGGCTCGGGATGATGGTGGCCGGCACGCTGCGCAGGAACAGGAACATCACCATGACCACGAGCGCCACGGCGAGGGCGAGCTCGAACTGCACGTCATCGACCGAGGCGCGGATGGTCTGGGTGCGGTCGGTGACCACCCGCAGGCTGACGTTGGCCGGCAGCGAGGCGCGCAGCTCGGGCAGCAGCGCGCGGATGTTGTTCACCGTCTGGATGACGTTCGCGCCCGGCTGGCGCTGGATGTTGATCAGCACCGCCGGGGTGTTATTCATCCAGCTGGCGAGCTGATTGTTCTCCGAGCCCATCACCACGCGCGCGACGTTCTTCAGGTACACCGGCGCGCCATTGCGGTAGGCGACGACGATGTGCGCGTACTCACTGGCATCGGTGATCTGGTCGTTGGCATCGATGGTGTAGGCGTGCGCGGTACCGTTGAAGTTGCCCTTGGGCGCATCCGAGTTGGCGTTCGCGATCGTGGTGCGCAGGTCATCGAGGTTCAGCCCGTAGGCGGCGAGCTGATTGAGGTTCGCCTCGATGCGCACCGCCGGCTTCGGCGCGCCGTTCAAGCTCACCAGCCCCACGCCCGAGACCTGGGAGATCTTCTCCGCGATGCGCGTGTCGGCGAGGTTCTGCACCTGGGTGATCGGCATGACGCTCGAGGTGAGCGCGAGCGTCAGGATGGGCGCATCCGCCGGGTTCACCTTGGCGTAGATCGGCGGGGCGGGCAGCGCCGCCGGCAGCAGCCGCTGCGCGGCATTGATGGCCGCCTGCACTTCGGCCTCGGCCACATCGAGGTTCAGGCTGAGGTCGAACTGCAGGGTGATCTGCGAGGCGCCGGCGGAGGTCCGCGAGGACATCTGGTCCAGGCCCGACATCTGTCCGAACTGCCGCTCGAGTGGCGCGGTCACCGTCGTGCTCATCACATCGGGGCTCGCTCCGGGCAGGAACGTCGAGACCACGATGGTCGGATAGTCGACCTCCGGCAGCGTCGAGACCGGCAGCATCAGGTAGCCGATCGCCCCGAGAATGACGATCGCGACCATCAGCAACGAGGTGGCGACCGGCCTCAGGATGTAAGGCCGGGACGGGTTCATGCGTGCATCCCGCCCGGCTTACCCTGGCCATGTCTGCGCCCGACGGCAGCCTTGCCGCGCAGCCCGGCCGGATGCGCCCCCGGGATGCGGATCTTCGCCCCGTTGCGCAATTGATCGGCGCCGTCGGTCACGACGGTCTCCCCGGGCTTCAATCCCTTGAGAATGGAAATATAGAGACCGTCGCTCGGCCCGGTGACCACGGTGCGCAGCGCCACCGTATCGTTGGGCTGAACGACGTACACGAAGTTGCTCGAGGGGCCGTTCTGCACCGCCTCCCCGGGCACGACGAGTTGGTGCTTCAGGGTGCGCAGGACCAGCTTGACGTTCACGAACTCGTTCGGAAAGAGCTCGAGTGACGCGTTGCTGAACAACGCGCGCATCTGCAGCGTACCGGTCGTGGTGTTGATCTGGTTGTCGACGCTCGCGAGCCGCCCGGTGGCGATCAGGTGCAGCATGTCGCGGCTGTAGGCCTCGGCGATCAATGCCTTGCCGGCGTGCATCTGACGGAACACCTCCTCGAGGTCATTCTCCGGCACCGTGAAAATCACTGACATCGGCTGCATCTGGGTCACGGTGACGATGGGCGTCGTCTGCTCGGCCTGCACCAGATTGCCAGGATCGACCTGGCGCAGCCCGACCCGGCCCGTGATGGGCGAGACGATGTCGCAGTACGAGAGGTTCAGCCGCGCCGTCTCGACGGCCGCCCGGGCGGAATCGACGGTGGCGGCATCCTGCTGCACCGTTCCGAGCTGATCGGCATAGGTCTGCGACGCAATGGAGTCCTGGGCCACGAGCCGCTTGTAGCGCGCCAGGTCCATCCGCGCGGTCGCGAGCGCCGCTTCGGCCGTCGCCAGCTGACCCCGGGCCTGATCGAGCGCGGCCTGATAGGGGCGCGGATCGATTTCGGCCAACAACGCCCCGGCGCGTACCGTCTGCCCCTCCTTGAACGGCATTTTCACCAGCACGCCGCTCACCTGCGGGCGCACGGTGACCGTGGCCAGCGGCGTGACCGTGCCGAGCGCTTCGATGACCACCGGGACATCCCGGGTGCTCACGCGGGCCACCTCGACCGGCATCGGTCCACCGTTCATGGCTCCCTTCTTCAGCCGATCCACGTGACCGCGGTAGATCGCAAAGGCGATCAGCAGCACGAACGCCCCGAGGCCGATCAGCGCAATGCGCCGGTGCCGGCGAACCTTCGCTAGGTCCGGTGCCGCAGATGCCAGATCAGACTGGCCGTCTTGGTGTGATTCCATGGGCGTGAGACTACCATTTGCGACCGCAGTTCAGCGGGGCGGGCAGGCGCATTAAGCTCAAGATTTGTCAGGGACTTGTGGCCCCTTGAGCCCCCACGCGGACCGGCGCACAGCCCGTCGATGCGAGCACTCGGTTCATCGCAGGCCTCCGCCGCGACCCGACCCAACAAGCCGCGAGGAACGGTTCATGACGACTCACGCGGTGAGTGGGTCTGTCAGGACCTTCCCTCCGATTCGTGCTTGCGCGCCTCAGGCGGCGCAGCCGAACGGCCTCGACGTGCCATACGGATGGACCACGGGGACCTCACAACCGCCGAGGTCCGGGAGATTTTAGTCCCGCCCTGAGCGCTCATCGCGCTGTTCCTGACAG
>JBMFWZ010000113.1:0-9186 GCA_049964755.1 Steroidobacteraceae bacterium
GCAGGACCACGTCTCGGGTGTGGGCCTGGTCCGCCCCCTGTTCTTCAGCTGGCCGCACGACCCTCACCTGCGCAACGACGACCAGGCGTGGCTGTTCGGTCAGTGGCTGCTCGTCTCCCCGGTCGTGCACCGCCACCAGCGCACCAAGCAGCTGTACCTGCCGCCGGGCACCTGGACGAATTTCTTCACCGGCCAGGTCTACCACGGTGGCACCACCGTGACACTGAAGCTCGATGTCAAGACCTGGACGGACATCCCGCTGTTCGTGCGCCAGGGCGCCATCGTACCGATGCAGCCGCTGATGCAGTACGTCGGCGAGCACCCCGTGAGAACCCTCACCGTCGAGGTCTTCCCCACCCAGCACCCCACACATTTCGACTACTACGATGACAACGGTGAGACCTACGCCTACCAACATGGGCAGTATTTCCTGCAGCGCATCGGCACCGAGCGGCGTGCCGGCGTCGTGCACCTGACGCTTGGCGCCGTACGCGGCAGTTACCGGCCCGCGCTGCGTAGATATCTGTTCGTCCTGCACCGGGTGCAGGGGCGCACCGTCGAGATCAACGGCCAGGTGTTGCAGCGCGCAGCCAGTCGCGCTGCGCTCTCCGGTTGTATACACGCGTGCTGGGCCGGCAGCACCGATCGGTTCGGTCCTGTCACGTACGTCGAGATGGCCGCGGAACGTCGTGCGCAGATCCGTGTCGTGGTGCACCTGCGCTGATGGCCTCAAGGACTCTGTCCGTGCGCCCCCGCACGGTCGAAAAGGGGGGGCGTCCCCGTTTTTGGAACAGTACCTGCGCCGCTCGTCGCCGACGGCGCGAAGAGCAGCTGCCGAGCACCGAATGTGCTATACGCGAACAAGACTCCTGTCCGGAGTGTCCGGCCGGTGCCGATCGGGCCCGATCCGGCAACCTCGAGTGCGGGTAGCCGCGCGCACGGGCATCGTTGCGCCGGGTCCACGGTTCGCCTTTGTTGACCTGCGAGCAGCGCGTGAACGTCACTTTGCGCGAGATCACCGCCAACGATCCGTCCCTGGAAGCGGACCTGTATCCGCTGCTGGCGGCGCTGCGGCCCGGGCTCAGCGTCGATACCTTCGACACGTTGTTAAGTGAAGGTCGCGAGCAGGGTCTGCGCGTGCTGATCGCCGACCAGGGTGCGGATCGGTGCATCGGTGCGGCGCTGTACCGGATCGTGGCGACGAGCCGGGGTCGGGTCACGTTCCTAGATGATCTGGTGACCAACCCGGCACGCCGGTCCAAAGGTGTTGGCGCCGCGCTGTTCGCAGAAGTCGAACGGCGCGGACGCGCGGCGGGCTGCGAGCGGCTCGAACTTGACTCCGGGGTGAATAATCAGAGTTCGCACCGCTTCTATCATCGACACGGTCTGCGCATCCTCGCGCTGCACTTCGCCAAGGAGCTGGAGTCTGCGTAGCCCCCGAGCCGCGTGCGCCGCAGCGCCGCGCGGTGCGACTACGACCGGTGCGCACCGGTGGACCAGGCGCTGTACGCGCACCTGAGGTTCCACCCGACCGTCACGCTCCAGAAGATCAATGTCGCCTCGGCCGCGCCGAGTCCGAGAATGCCGAGGGCGGGCAGGTGCAGAACGCGGCCGGCCTGAAACGCGCCCAATGCCAACACGGCCGTGGAGAATGTCGGCGGCCAGGACGCCGTGGCTCGAAATTCGCACTGGCGTAGCAGAAACCATGCACTGAGCAACAGCACCGGCACGCATAGAAGCAACGCGGCACCAAGGGACATCGCGGTCGCATCGAGCAGCCACTGCGCGGGCACCGCCGACGGACGCTGTTGCAGCACCTGCCCGAGCGCCGCGGCACCGAGCCCTGCGCAACCCATGGCGATCCACCAGGACACGCGCGCGGGGTCACCGAGCCCATGGAGCCGGATCCTCAGTCCCGCTAGGACGATGAGCATCCAGTAGCCGAATGCACCGATGAAGGTGCTCCCGGCCGCGAGCAGACGCAGCGCGTCGAACCAGTGTCCGGCGAGCTGCGCTGCGAGGCGATCAGTCGCAATGCCTGCGCCGAACAACACCGCGGGGACCAGAAACCAAGTGCCATCGAGCCGGTGCAGATCGAAACCCCGCGCCGCCAGCGACCCGGTGAATCGACCGACCGCGATCACCGAGGTCACCCACACCATGACGAGGAAAATCTCCGCGAGCCACAACGGTCCGCGCGTCGCCGTCGTGCCGAGCGCCAGCACATCGCTGGTGATCACGGCCAGACCCAGCGGCACCGTATGCGCACCACAACACTCATGCGCCGGACCGACGGCCCGCCACGCTCGCCAGTCGATGCGCAATCCCCGGCAGTGACGTCCGAGGGCACGCACACTGATCCACACCGCCTGCAGAACGGCGAGACCGAGCAGTGGCCGCATCAACGGCGCTAGACCGCACGGTACTGCCAGCGCTGAGGCACCCGCGGTGGCCATGACGGCGCCAAATGGCAATCCGCCACGCGGCTCACGGTCTGAGATCGTCGGCCGGCTCTCCCCAGGAGCCTGTTCGGCTGCACCGTGCACCGGCCCACGCTGTCCGCTCACGTTTGTCATGCAGCGCCGAGAGTACACCCTGGATCGCGCTCCAGAGTCCATCAAAATTCGGGCGTGAACGGGGTGCGGTCCGCTGTCAGGAAAGGCTAATCATCTGTGCGCGTTCCCGTTCGAGTTGTCCCGCAAGCGCTCGCACATGGAGCAGGTCGCGCCGGGCCACCAGGCCGACCAGTACGCCGGAGGTGCGCTCCACGATCGGCACGCGGCCGACATCGCCCGCTATCATCCGGTCGGCCAGATCGCCCACACGGTCCTCAGGATGGCCAAAGAGCACCTCGGGGGAACCCAATCGCTCGCCCAACGTTTCCTCCTCCTGCCAGCCCTCCCGCGACCAGCGCAGCGTGTCGGCACGCGACACCATGCCGATGACGCGCCCAGCATCATCGACCACCGGATAACTCCTGTGGCGCTTGACGCCTGAGCCAGTCTCAAAGAATGCCAATGCGTCCGTCATAGAGAGGTTCGCCACTAGGGTGTGCACGGGATGCGTCATGATGTCGCGGACACGCATCACTTCGAAGGGATCGACGGTGTACTCGTAGGTCAGATGCCGACCCCGCCGGGCCAGGCGCTCGGTGAGGATGGAACGGCGCATCAACAGGACCGTCACCGCAAAGGAGGCCGCGCACGCGACTATGACAGCGGGCATGACCCGTAAGTCGCCGGTGAGCTCCACGGCGAACACCGTGGCGGTGAGCGGACAGCGCAGCGTCCCGCCGAGCACGGCCGACATGGCGATGAGCGCCCAGAATCCCGAGCCACCAAACGGCAGCACGTGTGCCTCGAGCACCCCGACCGCCCCGCCCATCATCAGTAGCGGCGCAACCGTACCGCCGGAGGTCCCCGAGGCCAGTGCAACGACCCAGATGATCGACTTCACGACGAGCAGCACAATCGCGGCATGGATCAGCACGTTGCCGCTGATCAGCGCCTGGATGTTGTCGTACCCGACGCCGAGCGCCGCGGGGTCAAAAAGTCCGCCGATGCCGACCACGATGCCCCCGAGCGCCGGCCACCACATCCAGTGCATGGGCAGCTTCTCGTACAATTCTTCGACCCAGTAGAGCGCGCCGGTGGTCAGCGCGGACTGCAGTCCGGCAATCACCCCGACCAGCGCGCACACCGCCAGTCCCCACCACGGCACGATCGTCGCACTACGGTGGGCAAAGAGCGGCCACGCGCCCACCAGCCAGGGCCGCCAGGCGATCGCCACGACGGCCGAGACGACCACGGGCACGAAGCTGCGCGGCTTCCACTCGAACAGCATGATCTCGATCGCCAGCAGCACCGCGGCCACGGGCGTGCCGAAGATCCCCGTCATACCGGCCGCGGCACCTGCGGCGAGCAGCGTCTTGCGCTCCGCGGAGCTCAACTTGAAAAACTGAGCAAACAACGACCCGAGCGCCCCGCCGGTCATGATGATCGGCCCCTCGGCGCCGAATGGACCGCCGGTGCCGATGGCGATGGCCGAAGACAGGGGCTTCCATAGCGCGACTTTCGGCTGAATGCGGCTCTTTCCGATGAGAATTGCCTCGAGCGCCTCGGGAATGCCATGTCCGCGAATCTTCTCCGAGCCGTAACGGCCGATCAGCCCGACGATGAGCCCGCCAATGACCGGAATCAGGATCGAGCTCGGCGCCAGATGGGCGTGGCTCAGGTACGAAGTGTGCGTCGAGAGGACGTGGTAGTAGGCGAGATTCGTCACCAGTGCGATCAGCTTCAACAGCACCCACGCGGCGAACGCGCCGAAGGTCCCAGTGACGAGGGCCATGGCCGAGAGGACCCACAGACGCCCGTCGGCGGTGTAATCACCCAGCGCCTCGTTCGGGCCATGACTGGAAGCTGCAGACTTCATGATTTCCCCAGGTACATATCGTAAGGTCCAGCGGAATATTTTATATCGTACTACGATATATATTGGTAAGCCTTCATAAACGCCATCGCTCGGCACTCATGCTACGGTCTGCAACACGGTTGACTCGGGCCTGCGGACGAGCGATCGCCGCCGGCGGCCCTTCAGAACGTTCGCTTCACGGAGCGGCTCGCCCGTCGGTGCCGCGCTCCACAGGCCCCAGGCGTCGTTGCACTCACGTCTCGAGCCTCGACGGTCTCAAGCACGACCTCGTGCATCGAGCACGCCGGAGAGGCGAACTGCCCGGGCGTCTGCGCAGTCCCGTCTTCAGGGACACCTTCAGGGGCGCGGCGCCGACCACGGATCTTCTTGCTCACACCGGTCACGCGATCGCGCCTGTGCCGATGTCCAGATTCGGCCGTGCCAAGAAGCTCGAGCGGGAACCCCCGAGGCCGCAGTTCATTCCGATGAGGGTTCGCCCCTCCCTCGAGCCGCGTCGATGTGACGGCAGCGAAGGATGCGGGAATGTCACGATAATTTATTATATATCATAGCGTTGCATGTCATTCTGCACACGACACCTGATTCCCCAGAGCGCACCGGTGACGCGGCCACCTCGGCACGAGCCGCCCCAGCGCCCCCTCACCGCCCTTCAGCGCAGCAGCATCCGGGTGGCCACCGACGCCGAACCAAGAATCACCCGTCCCATGACCGGCGGCAGATCGAGCGGCTTTAAGAACATCTTCAGCGCCATACGGTACGGGAAATGGGCCCGCACCTGCTCGCGGATACTGTGCAGGAACTCCTCATACTGCCGCCGCTCGAAGGGCTGGTCGGGATGGCTGACCCGCAGAACGTGCTTGAACGCGATGTAGCCGTCTTCGGCATCGATCTCGTGGGCACGGCTCCACAGCGTGCGCATCACGGCCGCCCGGCCTGGGTGTTCGCGTTGGCGGTAGCGGCGGAAAAAGTGATAGAAATTCTTATAGTGCCGGACTTCATCCGCGGCGATCCGGCCGGTGATGTCCCGCAGCACCGGCTCCGGGGCACTGTCGGCCAGGAACCGATAGAAGCTCGACGTCCCGGTCTCGATCACGCAGCGCGCCACCATCTCGAGCGCGCGGGTCGGCGCCAGCCGCTCGAGTTGGCAGCACTGGGAATACTCCGCGTAGAACCCCTGATAGGCGCGTTCCCAGGCGAACTGCGGCCAGGCGGTCTGCACGTAGCGGCGCAAGGCGGCGCCGTGTTGCAGTTCCTCCGGTTCCCAGTGATGCCGCAGCCAGTCGACCACGGGTGGGTCGTCACGGAAATACTCGGCAAGATTTGCCGTGTACAGATCAGACGTGATCTCGATGAAGGAAGCGCAGGCGACGAGCCGCAACAGCGTCTCCTCGCCCACCAGCCTCTGCGGATCGATCCGATCGTACCGGATGACCTCCATGGACCACGGCAGAGGCGGTGCTTCATCGGCAGCGAGCGTGTTCATCGGCACCTCCTGGAGGATTGCGGTTGACTCTCTCCCGTGTGCCCGTGCGCTGCTCGCGTTCGACGTGGACTTCCGTCCTGCGGTGCAGACCCTAGTGTGCGGTCCTCACCAGCCGAACCCGAAGGCGATCGCGGACAAACCACCCGCGACCAGGCAATACCACGCGAACGGCGAGAGCGCCCAGACGTCGTGCTTGCGGAAATAGCGCATGAGGAAGGCGGTGCTCGCATAGGCCACGATGCCCGCGGCCACTGCCGCCAGCAGCGCCGGACCGAACAACGCGTGCAGCAGATGCCCGTGCACGAGCTTCGGCACCTCGAGGACCGCCGCGGCGAAGATCACCGGTGTGCCCATGAGAAAGGTGAAGCGCGCGGCCGACTCATGACTGATCCCGCGGCTCAGTCCGCCGACGATCGTCGCCCCGGAGCGCGAAATGCCCGGTAGAAATGCCAGGCATTGATACAGTCCAATCACCAGCGCATCGAGATACGACAGCTGCTCGGCGCGCCGTGTTGCGGCGCGCCGCAGCGCCTCACCCAGCCACAGCAAGCCGGCGTTCGCCGCCAAGAACAACGATGCGGCGAGCGGGTTGGCGAACAGATGCGCCAATGGCTTCTTCAGCGTGAACCCGACGATCACCGCCGGGATCGTGGCCACGATCAGACGCGCGATCAAGCCCCGTTGCACGGCGTTCTCACTGACGCCGCTGCGCCCGAAGAGACCCGCGAGCATGGCCAGCCAATCGGCGCGAAAATAGATGAGCAACGCCGTTGCGGTCCCGACGTGCAGCATGACCAGAAATGGCAGGAAGCCAGGCGCGGCCAAGTTGATCGGCCAATTCAGCAGTGCGGGCACGATGACCGCGTGGCCGAGCGAGCTGACGGGAAACAGCTCGGTGGCACCCTGAAGAATGGCGAACAGCAGCGCGTGCAGCGTATCCAAGTAGTTGACCTCTACGGCGGCGCCGCAGGCGCACGACCCGATGAATAATGATGCGCCAACGAGACTACGAGGGCCCTGCCGCAATTGCAAGATGACTGTCGTGCGGTCCGCACCTTCGCATCGAGCTCACCGGCGCACACACGGTGCGTCCGCTGCCGGTCCCTGCGGTACTCAAGGTCGCAGCGCGGCCTCCAGCGCCTCGAGAAGACCCTCGAGTTCCCCCGCAGTGGTGTAGTGCACGAACGACAGACGCACCACGCCGCGATCAGGATCGACCTTCAGCGCTTGCAGCAATCGCACCGCGTAAAACCCGCCGCAGCCGATCATGTAGCCCCCGGCGGCGAGCCGCTCGGCCACCACCGTCGGCTCGACCCGGTGTGGCACGAATGAAACGGTCGCGGCCCGCTGCGCGGCTCGATTCGGTCCGAGCAGCCGCAGGTCAGCGCGCGCGCGCAAAAACCCGAGCAGTCTCTCCAGCAGCGGCAGCTCAACCGCTCGAAGCGCCTCGCGCACGCGCTGCGCGCGCTGGGCACTCGATGCGCCGGGATGCTGATGTTGGTCGAGTGCATCGAAATACTCGGCGACGCCCCGCGCGGCAGCCACCTGTGCGTGATCCGGACCTGCCGGGGTCAGGCGTTTGGCGGGATGCTCAGCGTTGAACACGTGCCCCTCGTTGGCCAGCGCCTCGAGCAGTTGCGCGCTTACGACCATCACCCCCTGATGCGGGCCATAGGTCTTGTATAGAGAGAGCAGGTAGATATCCGCCCCGAGCGCGCGCACGTCGGGCAGACCATGGGGCGCCCATGACACTCCATCGACGACGACGTACGCGCCGGCCTGATGGGCCCGTGCGGCGATCTCAGCGACGGGATTGATGTCGCCGACGATGTTGGAGGCATGCGGGAATACGACGAGGCGCGTGCGCCTTGAGAGTAATGCCTCGAGAGCGTGCAGCTCGAGACCTCCACTGACCGGATCCACCGCCCATTCACGAATCACCACGCCGCGCTCGGCCATTCGGCGCCATACGCCACTGTTGGCCTCGTGGTCTTGATTGGTGACGATGATTTCCTCGCCGGGGTGCACCACGGTGCGAAAGGCCTGTGCCAGGACGTACGTGTTCTGTGACGTCGAGGGCCCAAAATGCACCTCCGCGGCTGTGACACCCAGGTATTCGGCCAGCCGCTCGCGCGCACAGTCCATCCACTCGCCGGCTTCGGCCGAGGCTGCGAATGGGTAATACGGCTGCACCTTCAGGCGCCGATAGTACTCATGCAGACGCTCGATGACCGGGCCGCAGGCGTACGAACCGCCGGCGTTTTCAAAAAACGCCTGGCCGCGCAACGTCGGCTCACGGAAAGCCGGAAATTGCGCTCTGGCGAACTCGACGTCCAGAGGCGATGTGCTCTCAGCCACTCTCATAGGTGATCCCCCTACCCATCGGTCCACTCAACCGTGACGGGGCGTGCGCGACCGTCACCAGATTCATCGTCACCGCCCCTCCCCGCCCGCGGACGCCACGCGCGCTGCTCGCCAGCACACGCACCGGGCCTGTACTCAGAGGGTCGACTCGCCCAAGCGCGCCGCGGACTGTCGGGCCGGCACCAGCCGAGCGGAGTTTCCGATGAAGATGAGCTCGGAGGCGACGTGAATGAAGGCCGCGAGCAGCGGATTCAGCAGTCCGAAGCCCGCGAGCGCGATGCCGACCGTATCGACGCCTAGGGTGCCGATGAAGTTCGCCCAGATGATGCGCCGCGCGCGCCGCGCGATGGCCAAGGTCTCGGTGAATTTCACCAGATCGTTGCCGAGGAGCACGACGTCCGCGCTCTCGCGCGCCACGTCCGTGCCCGAGCCCATCGCAACGCCGACCTGCGCGGCCACGAGCGCCGGCGCATCATTGACACCATCACCGATCATCGCAACGATGCGGCCCTCGCCGATGAGTCCCTCGACATATCGGCGCTTGTCCTCGGGCATCAGTTCGGCACCGACCTCACCGATACCCAACTGATCGGCGAGCGTATCGGCGACGGTCTGGGCGTCCCCGGTCAACAGCACGACGCGCGCACCGAGGGAGCGGATCTGATCGACGGCCCGGCGTGCCTGCGGACGGACCTGATCGGCGATTTCAATGGCACCCAGGAACTGCCCGCTGCGCGCGACGTAGACCTGCGCGACGCCACGCGGTGCACGCGCGACGGCCTGCGGTGGGACCACGACATCCTGTGCTGCGAGCCAGGCAAGGTTTCCGACCAGCACGCGCTCGGCCCCGAGCGCGGCGTCGATCCCTCGCCCGGGCTCGTAACCGAAGCGCTCGGGTTCGGCGATCG
>JBMFWZ010000114.1:0-9128 GCA_049964755.1 Steroidobacteraceae bacterium
CGAAACAACTTCTTGATTCCACTGCGGCTGCGTCTGGTTGCAGTTGTGCGTCCGCAGGCGCCGGTGGCACCGCCAGCCCTGGGCGGCGCCTCGGAAAACCGCCTCTCACCCCCAGAATCACGCGGTTCATCGTCCCCGTCAACACTCGAAGCCACTACGGCGGCGAGCTACCGCGCGGCGATGCCGCCGGCACCATCGGTACCAGGGACCGACAGGCGCAAGCGCGTCCTGTCGGCGCTGAACGAGAGAGGTGGGGTGATTCCGTAAGCAGCCGCGCGCCGCTGCAGCTTGCTTTTCCGATAGCGCGAGGCATCACATTGGATGTCGGGTCAATTTGATGCTTCCTTCGTCGGCGGGCGCCGGCGAAAGCCAGCGTAAGGAGATGAGAATGCCCGAGGTCGGAGTCGAATGAGGCTTGCCATCATCCTGATTGCTAGGGGGATAGTGCATCAGGCTGGGCTGCTGTAACCGCAACCGTACCCGCATAGAGGATGTCCCGCCTCGGGGCTCCCAGATCGTAAAAGAAACGCGACCAAATTCGCATGTTTCTTCATATGAGTTGGGAGCGTCCGCTCTTGCGGAATTCAGGGAAGATCGCCGTGCTAAGGTAGTGCGCAATTCCTAATGGGGGCTTGGGTCACCGCCCCAACCTATGAGCATGGCGCTCTTGCGGTAAGGCAGGAACTGCCTCTGCTGGGGCCCCGACATGGAAATGCTTCGATGTCATGGACCTAGAACAGGACATTAATTTGGCCAGTTATCCCTTTGGCGTTTATTAACCGATTGAATTATCATGCAATAATTCGACTTTAAAGCGGACTTTAAACCGGACATGAAGACGGCAAAAGACCGGGGTGAGGGTGCCGGCTTGATGGAGCCGCTTGTTCTGGGAGAAGGTTCTCGCCACCGCCCGGAATTGACCGATCTTGCGTTGGAGCTTGCACAGCGGAGTGCGGGGTTCCGCCGCTCACTGCCGGGAAGCCTGCTGTCGTCGCTGGCGACCCTCGTGCGCGGGATGAACTGTTACTACAGCGATTTGATTGAAGGGCATGACACCCATCCCGTCGATATCGAGCGCGCCCTGCAGGGCGACTACAGCAAGGATGCCAAGAAGCGCGATCTGCAGCTCGAAGCCATGGCACATGTCGCCGTCCAGCAATGGATTGACGAAGGCGGTCTCAGGGGGCGGGCGGTTGCTGGGGACTCTGTCCGCGAGATTCACCGGCGGTTCTGCGAAGCGCTACCCGACGAGCTGCTGTGTGTCGAGGATCCAGCGACACACGAACGCATACGTGTCACCCCGGGCGAGCTACGCACCCGTGACGTCGCGGTAGGCGACCACATTGCCATCAGCCCGTCGGCGGTGCCGCGCTTCCTAGAACGCTTTGAAGACGTCTATGGTCGCCTTGGCAAAACCGAAACCATTCTCGCTGCGGCGGCGGCCCACCACCGCTTGGTGTGGATTCACCCGTTCCTCGACGGCAACGGTCGCGTCGCGCGACTGATGTCACATGCAACGCTGCTGGAGGCCCTCGACACCGGCGCGATCTGGTCGGTCTCGCGCGGCTTGGCACGCAACGTTGCTGCATACAAGGGTCATCTAGCCGCTTGCGACATGACCCGTCGAAATGATCTCGACGGTCGCGGTAACCTCAGCGAGGAGGCCCTGGCGGAATTCACGCGGTTCTTTCTGGTCAGGTGCCTCGATCAGGTCAAATTCATGGAAGGGCTCATGCAGCCGGGCTCCTTGCGCACTCGTATCCTGCTGTGGACGGAAGAGGAAATCCGTCTCAATCGTCTGCTGACGAAGTCCGGTGCCGTTCTCGAAGCCGTGCTCTATCGCGGCGAGCTGGCGCGCGGTGACGCCGCCGGAATTCTCGGCACCGGCGAGCGACAGGCGCGGCGCGTTGTATCTGCGCTGATCGAGAGAGGTGTGGTGACTTCCGCGAGCACCCGCGCCCCGCTGCGGCTTGCTTTCCCGGCAGCGCTGGCGTCACGCTGGATGCCGGGCCTCTTTCCGGATCTGCGTGGTTGAGGTGGCGATGTTGGTGCCGCCCGCGTTGGCAGTCTGATTGGCGTGTGCCACATTCGGCCTGTCGCGCAAGATCGGTTCCGGCAACACGACACTGCGGATCGCTGGCCTGGTGTCCCATGCCGGAGTGCGGGACGAGGTCGGAGTCGAAACAGGCGCAAAAGCGCCGGGAATTACTGCATTTCCCTAACTGCGTGGACAAAAGTACCCGCAGGTATACCCCCACTGCCGTGGGGGTATTTTGCGCCTCTCGGCCCGTAGGCTGAGCAGCGCGACGGGGGCGAACGAGAGCCATTTTTCGTCGCACGATCTGAAGGCGAAGAGCAGCCGGAAACAGCCTTTCACTGACCGGCCGCCGCCGCTCCAGGGGCATCCCGTCGCCTGGAGCCCACCCGCTGGCAGGCCCCGCTACGCGAGAACCAATTCGACGTGCCGGCCGAGCACCGACAGGGCTTCCTCGATCCTCGGAAGCTTCGTTGGGTGATGCGGGTCGAGAATGCGCCGTGCTTCCTTCTCGTCGAGTTTCATGCGGCGCGCGAGCTCGGAGTTGCTGATGCCGGCCTGCTGAACGGCGAGGTACACGGCGGCCTTCAGTGCCATCGACGGCGGCACACTCACCATACGCTCGCCACGCTTGGCGCGCGAGGGCGCGGGGATCACTTTCCCGTCGTCGATACGGCCAGCAATGGCTTCCTCAAGAGCATCCGCCGCTTCCGCGAGAGCGTCATCGACCGTTTCGCCCTGCGTGATTGCCTCCGGCAGGTCGCGGCACGTCACCACATATCCGCCAGCGCCTTTTTCCGCACTCAACTTCACTGCATACGTAAACTGTCGTGCGTTCATAAATCCGCCTTATCGATACCGAGCTGTTTGCACATTGCATGTAGCGTTCCAGTCTTTAGCTCGTCCTTCGGGTTGCGGACAACGGTCCGCCGATCACCGAAGTAGAGCGTTACATGGCTTCCTTTACCACGCTTCTCATCCACACGCGAGGGGAGGTGGCGCTCCTTGGCAATTGCCTGGACCGTCCGGATGAATTCGTTTCCCCTCACAATGCCAGTATCGGACATTTATGTCCGAAACGCAACGGCGTAGCTCGGTCAGCCGGGAACCGCTGCCAAATCCGCAATGGGCGTCGTTGCTTCGGCGCCTTCGAGGCCATCTTCCGGCCCCGATGGTCATTCCGGGGGCCGGCCGGTCCTCCCACGGTAGTGGCACGCGCCACGGATGGCGCGAGCAGGCCGCAGGACGCCCTATGTGCAGTGGCAGTCTCTGCTGTGCGGGGTGGTGGTCCGGAGTTTTGCGATCCTGGGCGACGGGCCGCTCGGGGCGGCGCCGGAACCGACGCGCGTCCGCGGAACTTGGGCTGCAGGCCTGCAAGTCCCGGCTCCAGCCGGTCGTTAGCTACTACTCAGCGCAAATCCGGAAAGCTGACATTCCGCAAGCGCGGCAACTCGGCCTCGAGGGCGTCCGCAGGTGGTCAGCATGCGACCAGATCTGATTGCGTATTCCATCGATCGCGGACAGCGATTCCAGGTCATGGTGGACAGCGCTCGGTAGTCGGCGGTGGACGGCGCCGATTGTGCTCGGCTGTCCACGATGAGGTGTGAGCGATGACGAATTTCGATCGTGGCTGCCGCCCCCTCGCAAAACTTTCTTTGCGCGTGCCGACCATCAGATCAAGCGCCTTGGCCTTGGCCCAGGGTTTTCCCGTTGGCGTCGTCCTGTCGACCGTGCCTCCACGGCATCGTGACCGCTATTCCGGCGCCCTTCGGATTCTGTCCACGATCACGCCAGAATTCTGTCCACGTCCCGCTGGAATCAGTGTCCACATCACTCTGGAAACCCTGTCCGTCATCAGCCGGAATAATCAGTCAGATGGGTTCAAGGGCTTTCCTTCCCATTCCCCGTGATACAGGTCCAGCACTCTGACGGCCTTGCGCTCAAATGCCGGATCGCGCGGGAAAATCCAGGTGCGATGCGACCACGGGCGAATCGCATCCTCGGTGAGCCAGCGCCACAGGGTGCTCTGCCCGATCGAGGCCACCAAGCCGCGCTCGATGACCTCGCGGCGAATCTCCGGCAGGCTCCAGCGCGAGAGCGGTACGTCGGACTCGTACGGCAGCTGGCAGGCCAGGGCTTTAATGGCGACGACCACGCTGGGGGGAAAAGAGCGCTGGGCGCCCGATGCGGGAGCGTTCCTCCAAGCCCTGTAGACGCTCTCGGAAGAAGCGCTTGCGCCACTTGCTGACAATCTGGCGCGGCGTGTCCAGGCGGGCTGCGATCTCGTCGTTCTCGAGCCCCGCGGCGGCGTACAGCACGATCTTGGCGCGGATGACGTCACGATACGGTGACGTATATTTTCGAGCCGTGGCCTCGAGGCGCGCTCGTTCAGCGTCCGATAAGTCGATACGAAAAGGGCACTTTCTCGGCATAGACCTCCCTCCTTGGCCGCCAAAGGTGCCATGGGAGGCGGATATATGCCAGATTTATACGTCACCGTATTTATGGATTTATGTACTAAGTAAAGCCGACGAGATCGACGCCCGATGTTGCCCGCTCAATCCGCGCAATGCGGTTCGCGATGGGTTCAAGATAGTCGCCATCCCGGACTTTCTTGGAACTCATAACGGCATCGCCTCGGAGTACGCCGTATCACGCATCCGCTGAGGCAGGTCAGCCGAAGGTACGACATTGACCGGTCGCCCGATGAGAGACGATAGGTCGTAGTTCATGCCGCCGAGTGCGAATAAATTGAGCCGGTGGCCTTCGGGGTCGTCCACCAGGATGTCGAGATCGCTCTGCTCGGTGTCCTCTCCTCGCGCGACGGACCCGAAGACTCGTGGATTGACGCCCCCATAATGTGCCACGATCGCTCGGATGCGCTCGCGGTTCAGGGCCAGGGCCTGTGAAGGTTTCACGATGACAACGTACCCAGGTGACATGTCACGGTCAAGGGACTGCCTGCTTAGATCGCCTCTGCATCCAAAGGGTTCTGGACAAGGTCCCGCCCAGCCGATCGGTGTCGGGCTCGATCGAGGAGCCGACGGCCATTTGCGACGCGAATGATTCCGTGACAGCGGCGCGCCACGAGACACTCCCTTCGCGCGCGCAGACGGGTATTGGGGTGTTGCCTCGTCGGTTTTACGTCGTCAACTCCGCCTCATGGAAATCTGAAGGCGACACTGGCGCCGGGTAAAGCGATTTGTCAACGGACCCACTCGGGCATGCGAAGACTGACACTCACGCTCGGCCTGCCGTCACCAGGGCACACGAGACCGTCAAGCACAGCCTGAGGAGGCATATCACCGTTCAGACTCGAGCTGAGCCTTAAGCTGGGCATCGGAAATGTCCCTGTGGGCAGCTGCGGGGTCCGAGCTGCGCGGTGTCTGCGGTCAGACACTGTGAATCCGGGCGCGCAGGGCCCGTTCGGCCCGCCGTGACGGCAGCGGTTCGGTCATCGCGCCCCCGTCCGCGCACGAGCGCGGATTCGCTGACCCATCCGGGCACCCGCCGCATTTCACGCGATTTGAGGGCGCGTTGAACGGTACACTGCGGACCCTTTGGGTGCCGTCGGAGCCATGGCCGAGTCTCTCGATCTCTCCATCAACGCGCGACGCCACTTCACGGTGCAGCGAGTGGACACGTCCGATGCAGCGTCGGTGCCGGCTGCGGCCGTCGCGCGGATCGAGCGGGCCTTCTCGCAGGGACAGGGTGCGGGGCTGGTGCACCTGGCGGCCACCGAAGTCACGACCGCGCTGCCGCCGGGGCTCGCCTTCGCCCGCGAGTTCGCGCAGCGCTACGTGACTCGGCTGTGTCATCTGGGGGATGCCGAGCCGGATGCGCCCGGTGTCCTGGTGGCGCTGCCGGGCGAGGAGGAGCTCGAGGCGCTGCGGCTCGCCGCACCGCCGATCCGCGGCCTGGAATACCTCGATGCGGCACTGCTCAGCATGGCCTGGCGCGACATCGAGGACTGGCTGCGCGAGGCGGCCGCCGCGGGCGAGGAGAGCCTGCGCGCCTATCTGCACCGGCGCAATCCTCTCTGGCGGCTGGTCGGACGGGTCACCTTTCACTTGGCCGAAAATCCGCGTGACGAGTCCTTTCCCTTTGCGTTCCTGGTCACGTATGCGGGCGGGGTCTCGACGCAGGGCGCCGCGCAGCATCTGCCCCTCGGGCGGGCGCTGAAGGAATACACCGGGTCGGCGAACCGGGCACGCCTGGCGAGCTTGCTGAAGCCGATTCGCGAGGCCTGCGAGCGCCTCGAGTGGGTGCGTGAGCTGGTCGACAGCGGGGAGATCTACCAGCCGCTCGCCTGGCGGCCGGCAGAGGCGCTGAGGCTGCTCACCGACACCGCCGTGCTCGAGGCCTGCGGGCTGGTGGTGCGCATCCCGGATTGGTGGAAGGCGGGCCGGACGCTGCGACCTCAGGTGAGTGTGCGGGTGGGGGAGGCCCCCGCGGCGCAACTGGGGGCCCAGGCGGTGCTGGATTTCTCGGTGCACATGACGCTCGACGGGGAGGCGCTGAGCGCGGCCGAGCAGCAGCAACTGCTCACGGCGACGGGCGGGCTGATCCGCTTGCGCGGCCGCTGGGTCGAGGCCGACGGCGAGCAACTCGCCGCGGCGCTTGAGCATTGGCAGCACGTCGAGCGCGAGGTGCGCCGCGGCGGGCTGTCGTTCCACGAGGGCATGCGCCTGCTGGCCGGCGCGCCGGCGGATCGTGACCGGGTCGAGATTCCCGAGGCGCTGGCCGCATGGTCCGGGGTCGAGCCGGGGGAGTGGTTGCGCAAGCTCCTCGAGCGGCTCCGTCATCCCGAGGCCGAGGCGGCGTTGTCCGGTCAGGGCCTGAACGCGACGCTGCGGCCGTACCAAGTCATCGGCGCGCAGTGGCTGGCGCTGTTCACCGGGCTCGGGCTCGGCGCCTGTCTCGCCGATGACATGGGCCTCGGCAAGACGGTGCAGGTGATTGCGCTGCTGGTGCATGTTCACCGCCCGGCGGGCCGCGGCGGCCGCAGTGCACCGCGCGCCGCGCAGGCGGCAGACCTCCCCAGCCTGATCGTGGCGCCCGCCTCTCTGCTTGCCAACTGGAAGGGTGAGCTCGAGCGGTTCGCGCCGGGCCTGAAGGTGTTCGTGGCGCACCCGTCCGAGACGGACATCGAGCTGAACAATGCCGCGGCGCTCGGCACTGCGCTCGGCGCGAGCGATGTCGTGCTCAGCACCTACGGGGTCCTCACCCGCTGCAAGCCGCTGCGCACTCGAGCCTGGCGGCTCGCGGTGCTCGATGAGGCACAGGCCATCAAGAACCCGGGCGCTCAGCAGACCCGCGCGGTGAAGCAGCTTCAGGCCGCCGCGCGCATTGCGCTCACCGGCACACCCATCGAGAACCGCCTCTCGGACTTATGGTCGCTGTTTGATTTCCTCAATCCGGGGCTGCTCGGATCGGCGCGCGCCTTCACCGAGGCGGCCAAGCGCATGAGCCGCGGCGGCGAGGGCGCCTACGCGCCGCTGCGCCGCCTGGTGCAACCGTACATCCTCAGGCGCTTGAAGAGCGACAAGCGCGTCATCGCCGACCTGCCGGAGAAGACCGAGATCCGCGCCTTCTGCGGCCTGACCGGCGAGCAGGCGACGCTCTATCAGCGCTGCGTGGGCGAGCTGGCCCGCACGCTCGAGCAGACCGACGGCATCCGTCGCCGCGGCGCGGTGCTCTCGGCGCTGATGCAACTGAAGCAGATCTGCAATCACCCGGCCCACTGGGCGGGACAGGGGGCCTACACGGCCGCGCGCAGTGGCAAGTTCGAGCGCCTCGGGGCGATCTGCGAGGAGCTCGCCGAGCGCCAGGAACGGGTGCTGGTGTTCACGCAATTTCGCGAGCTCACCGAGCCGCTCGCGCAGTACCTGCGCGAGGTGTTCGGCCGGGCGGGGCTCGTGCTGCACGGTGGCACCGCAGTCGCCAAGCGCCAGGGGCTCATCGAGCAGTTCCAGCGCGAGGACGGCCCGCCGTTCTTCGTGCTCTCGCTGAAGGCCGGCGGCACGGGCCTGAATCTCACGGCGGCCTCGCAGGTGATTCATTTCGATCGCTGGTGGAACCCGGCGGTGGAGAACCAGGCGACCGACCGGGCGTTTCGCATCGGTCAGCAGCGCAACGTGTTGGTGCACAAATTCATCTGCCGCGGCACGGTGGAGGAGAAGATCGACGCGCTCATCGAGGCGAAGCGCGGGCTCGCCGAGGAGCTGCTCGCCGAGGGCGGGGAGCGGCTGCTCACCGAGATGAGCGATGCGGAGCTGCTCGCGACGGTGGCGCTCGACATTCACAAGGCGTGCGAGACATGATCGGTGTGATCTTCAAACGAGAGGGGTCCCGATGAACTGGTGGCGATACACGCGCACGCCGAGCGTCCCGGAGCGGGCTCAGCGCGCTGAGCGGGCCGGTAAACGCTTGGCGAAGAGCCTGGGCAAGCAGGGCCGCGCGCCGTCCCCGGTGCGGCTCGAGGGGCGCGTCATCTCGCGCAGCTTCTGGGGCAAGGCCTGGTGCGCGAACCTGGAATCCTACCGGGACTACGAATACCGTCTGCCGCGCGGGCGCAGCTACGTGCGCAGCGGCGCGGTGCTCGATCTGCAGATCGAACCGGGACGGATCACGGCGGTGGTGGCCGGTTCCCGACCACAGCCCTATGACGTCGAGATTAGGGTCAAGCCACTGGCGGCGGCGCACTGGACGCGCCTGAAGACGCAGTGCGCCGGGGAGATCGGCTCGCTGATCGAGCTGCTCGAGGGGCGGCTGTCCGATCGGGTGATGGGCATCGTGACCGACCCGGCGCAGGGGCTGTTCCCCAAGCCGCGAGAAATCGAGATGACCTGCTCCTGCCCGGACTGGGCCACGATGTGCAAGCACGTCGCGGCGGTGTTGTACGGGGTCGGCGCGCGGCTCGACAGCGAGCCGGAACTGCTCTTCACGCTGCGCAATCTCGAGCACGGCGAGCTGATTGCCGCCGCGGTCGATCTCGGGGCGGCGCCTGCGAAGCGTCAACGCAAGACGATCGCCACGGAAGATCTCTCCGGCGTGTTCGGCATCGAGCTGGCCGACGCGCCGCGCGCGCGCC
>JBMFWZ010000115.1:0-9115 GCA_049964755.1 Steroidobacteraceae bacterium
GAGGTTCGCCCGACCGTGGAGAGGGGCGAACCGGCGCAGTGGTCCTGACCGGTTCGAGGCGATGCGCGTGCGGTCAGGAATCCCTCAGACCAGGGTCCAGTCTGAGTGCCCACTGAGCCGGGCTGCCGGTGGGGACGCGGTACCGGAACCGGTGAGTTGCGCAGGCGGCGCTGCCACCGGCCCCATCGCTTCGCGCCTGCTCGCGGGGCAATGACCTCGAGCGCGGCGCACCGCCACGGGCGGGTCGGTCTCGGCAGGGACTGCCGGAGAGGAGCGCGCGCTGGCTCACCCATCCTCCGATCGGGCCGCCGACACACTCGACGCAGCTCGGCGTGACGCCCCGGGATTCAACTGGAAATCCTCGACGAACCGAATTTTCTGCACGTTGAGCTGAAGTTCCAGATTATGTCGAATATCTTTACTATATAAAATTTTTTTCAACTCCGGTTTTCTATATCGCTTTGAATTCATTGATGTTTTTTATTTGGCACGGCGTTTGCAAAGATCTTGGTGAAGGAATACCCCCCCGTACTAGGAGTTTTGATCATGAAACGTGTTTCTAAATTCGGGATCATCGTGGCACTCGCCGGGACCCTGGCCGCCGGCACGGCCCTCGCCGGCCCCATCGAGATGGTCATCACCAGCGGCACGCAGAGCTCGCCGTTGCTGATCGGCATCGGCGACCCGTCCTCAGTGGCCGTGCCCTCCAGCACCAACGGCGGCATGACGCTGAACGGTTGGTTCATCAGCAAACAGACCGGCGGCACGAGCTATTCGCCGTTTCTGAATCAGTCGGTCGGCTTGGATCTGGCCAGTTATGCGGTCACCTGCAGCGGCCAGGCCGCCACGGGATGCTCGCAAGACCCGCTGACGATCGCCGTCAGCGCGACCGGATTCACCTCACCGGTCGGTCGCAACGGTTTCCAGATGGAGTTCAGTGGTAACGCCAACGGAGGAGGCATGGCAACCACCACGGCCTATGTCGATAGCCTCAACGGCGGCAACAGCTACTTCTGCAACGACGCTGGGGCGGCGACGCTGGGGAATGAGTGCGGCGCGAGCAACCTGATCGGTTCGCTCTCATTGAACAGCAAGAGTAGCGGCAGCTCGATGATTGGCGGCCCGCCGACCACCGGACCGTATTCGCTGACGATCGTCGATATGTTCACGGCGAACGCCAACGGTGTGTCCTACAGCGCCGACACCTCGCTGGTGCAGGCGCCGGAGCCCGGCACGCTGGCGATGTTTGGTGCCGGCCTGCTCGGCTGCGCGCTGTTCATCAACCGCCGTCGCGCCTCGCGCCGGAGCTGATCGACTGAGTGCAGAGTGATACTCTGGAGACTCTGTGTTGTGGAACGGCCCCGCAAGGGGCCGTTCTCGTTGCAGCGAACGGGGCGGTGAGCGACCCCGGCGGCTCACCATCACCGCGCAGCGGGAGTTCGGGTCCGCAGGCCTAAGACGGTGAACGCCTGAGCGGGCATCGGTGTGCGCACCCGTCGTCACTCTGCGCCCGGTGACCGCGGCGACCGCCGAGGCAGCGGAACGTGAAGCGGACGACGCGGGTCCGCAACGCCGTTCGGTTCGAGTGAGCGACGCCCGGCCGGCCGCTCAGAGGCGCGAACCCGCTGGATCAGTCCCTCGGGCCCGAGGCCGCCATGAGCAACAGCGAAGCGCGGGGTCAAGTCTGGGGCCCACGTCCTAGCGAGCGAGGTGGCCGAACGCGACGCGACCCTCTCGGCGCGCATCACCGAGGGCAGCCACGAAGTCGCCGGCCACGGCGAGGGGGTCGGCCCGAACCGAGGGTCGGCAGCCGGTGTCCCGGGGCGCGAACGGGAGGATGTTTGACTTATCGGCAGGCTGAATTGACTTATTGTCGAGTCACAGCCCAAGAGCATGTCGGAATTTTTTACAGCCCTCCGCTAAACCCTCAAATACATCGACGTATCTCATTGAATTTAAAATGACTTCATGGCCTGGCACAGTGCTTGCTTTCATCTGCCGTGGACGCAACACCCTCCAGGAGTTTGGAACATGAATCGGCTCTCTAAGTTTGGAATCATCGCCGCCCTCGCCGGCACGATGGCAGTGGGAACGGCCTTCGCGGGCCCCATCGAAATGGTCATCTCGAGCGGTGCGTACAGCACGAGCTTGCTGGTGGGCAACAGCGGTCTTCCTTCTACCGTGGCCTACACCGGTTCGCTGAACGGCTGGGACATCAACAGCAACACCGGCGGCACGAGCTATTCGCCGTTCGTGAATCAGCTGGTCGGCATCGATCTGGGCGGCTACACGGTCACCTGCTCCGGCATTCCGGGGACGGGCTGCTCGTCGGACCCACTGACGATCGCCATCAGCGCCACCGGATTCACCACGCCGATCAGTCCGAATGGGTTTCAGATGCAGTTCAGCGGTAACGTGAACGGCGGTGTCGCGAACACCCAGGCGTTCTTCGATACCATGAACAATGGCGGCAACTACTTCTGCAACGATACCGGCTCCACGATGCTCGGCAGTCAGTGCGGCTGGAGCAACATGATCGGTTCGCTCACGCTGACCCAGCCGAGCCTGGGCATCACCGCGATCGGCGGCCCGATCGGGAGCACCATCCGCTCGTACTCGCTCACGGTCGTGGATACGTTCTCGACGAGCAGCACGGGATTCGACCCGTCCTACAGCGTGGACACCACGCTGGTGCAGGCGCCGGAGCCCGGTGCGCTCGCGATGTTCGCCGCGGGCCTGCTCGGCTGCGCGCTGTTCATCAACCGCCGCCGCCGCGCTTCGCGAGAGAGCTGATCGGCCCAGAGCTCGTGGGCTGATTGCAGCCTGACGCTCGGACATGGTGTCCCGTAGAACGGCCCCGAAAGGGGCCGTTCTCGTTGTGGGGCTGTATGCCCCCCCTGCGCTCGGCATGCGTCACTGCGGGACCGCGCCGCATGCGGGAGCGACACTGGATCGGCACCCATCGGCACCCCGAAGTCGGGCGTTCTGTCGGTATTTTTGACACTCTTTCGCATCACACCCGCGCCCTCATCGGGCACAGAGCATAAGCGATTGATTTTACAGCGCCGCGCAGAGCCACCCCCAATGGGCATGCCGTTTGCATGTCCATGATGGAACGCGATCACCGTGAGCTCTGGGCCGGGTCGCGCAGGACGGAGGGCGCTAGACCTCTCGTCCACCCTCGGTTTCAGTTAAAAGGCACGCACTCATGCGCACAATGACGTCAGTTGCCGTCGCGGGGATCCTGGGCTTAGCGGGGATGCTGGCTGCGGGAACCTCGAACGCCTCCCCCATCGTCTTTCAGACACCGACCGGTGCAATGACCTCGGGCGGCTCGGTTTCCGCGATGGCGAGCTTCACTCTGAGCGCCAATACGCTCGGCATTCAGCTCACCGACACTGAGGCCAACCCGACCGATGTCGCACAGCTCATCAGTGGCCTCAGCTTCACGCTGAGCAACGGCCTGAGCCTGGCCAACGGTACGCTGACGAGCAGCATGGCGAACTTCGTGACGGTGGCCACAGGTGGAAGCCTCACCGCCTCCGGTAGTGGCCCGACGGGCTGGATGCTGTATCCCAGCTTCACCCTGTGCGACATTTGTTCCTCCTCCGTCAGCGGCGGCACGAGTGTCCCGGCCGGCCTGATTATCGGACCTCCAGGGAGCGGCAGCACCTATTCCGCGGCGAACGGCAGCATCGCCGGCAACAAGCCGCACAATCCCTTCATCGACCAGACGGCCTCCTACACCCTGAACATCCAGGGCCTGAGCGCGATCGACTCGATCTCCTCGGTCACCTTCCGCTTCGGGACCACGTACGGCACGGACACGGTGAATGGGGTGTGCACGGCCGACTGTGGCGGCACGAGCGTGGCGGAACCGGGTGCGCTCGCGCTGTTCGGCGCCGGCCTGCTCGGCTGCGCGCTGTTCATCAACCGCCGCCGCCGCGCCTCGCGAGAGAGCTGATCGGCTGATCTCAGCCTTTCACTCGGACACCTCTGTGTCTCGTAGAACGGCCCCGCACGGGGCCGTTCTCGTTTCTGCGTCCTGTGTCCACTGCCCTCTCGGTCCAAATCCACTACAGTGACGCCCCATGGACAGCTCCACCCTCCACCCACGCCCGCCCGGACCCCTGAATGCCTTCACCATCGACGTGGAGGACTATTTCCATGTCGCCGCGCTCGCCTCGGCCGTCTCGCGCGACAGCTGGTCGAGCCGCGAGTGCCGCGTCGAGCGCAATACCGAGCGGTTGCTCGGCCTGCTTCAAGCGCGCGGCGTCGCCGGCACCTTCTTCGTGCTGGGGTGGGTGGCCGAGCGCTACCCGGCGCTCGTGCGGCGCATTGCCGAGTGCGGCCATGAGGTCGCCTGTCACGGCTATTCGCATCAGCTGATCTACGAGCAGAGCCCCGAGGTGTTCCGGGAGGAAACCGCCCGGGCCAAGGCCATGCTCGAAGAGGCGCTCGGTGAGCCAGTGCTCGGCTACCGGGCGGCGAGCTTCTCGGTCATCCGCAAGACGCTCTGGGCGCTCGATACGCTGATCGACCTCGGATTCACCTATGACTCCTCGATCTTCCCGATCCGGCACGATCGCTACGGCATTCCGAACGCCTCAGCCGAACCGGGGCACTTCACCGCCCCCTCGGGCCGCACGCTGGTGGAATTCCCCATGGTCCCGGCCAGCGTCTTGGGCACCAAAGTCCCGGTGTGCGGCGGCGGGTACTTCCGCATCTTCCCGTACTGGCTGACCCGTGCCGGGCTGCGCCAGATCAACGGACGCGGTCAGGCCTTCCCCTTTTATCTGCATCCCTGGGAGATCGACCCCGGCCAGCCGCGCATCCGAGTCGGTGCGCTCTCGCGCTTCCGCCATTACACCAACCTGCACCGCTGCGAGGCGCGGCTCGACCGGGTGCTGCGGGAGTTCGCCTTTGCACCGATGCGCGAGGTGCTGCGCGCACGCGGACTCATAGGGACCGGCTGAGGGCACCCCCGCGGCCTCAGCCTGATGTTCAATCGATGCGCATGCTTGATGCGCATCGATGGCTTCGATCGTATTGCGCATCCTGAATCTCCATGCCGGGGGAGATCTGACCATGAAGTACCCCACGAGCGCGACCCCCAAGAAGGCCGTCAACCTGAGCATCCGCGTGGATGTGCTCCAAGAGGCGCGTGCCCATGGGATCAACCTATCCGCCGTGTTGGAGAGCGCGGCCATCTCCGTCATACGCCAAGAGCGCCAACGCAAGTGACTGGACGAGAATCGCGAGGCCGTCGCGGCCTACCATGAGCATGTCGCCGAGCACGGAGTCTTCTCGGACGACGTGCGGGGCTTCGAGTGGCTCAGCTTGACGTCTATCGCAATACCCACCCGACCACTCGGGACATTTTTCCCCTGGTGCTCGATGTACAGTCAGATCTGCTCGAGGACCTGCACACTCGAGTCGTGATCCCGCTCACTCAGTCTCAGACCCTCTCCAGAGCGCCCATGGCGACGCTCACACCGGCCATCCGGGTCAACGGAGAACGTTATATTCTGGTCACCCCGGAGCTTGCCGGCATCGCCAAGACGCAGCTTGGGCTGCGGATTGCCACTATTCCTGAGGACCGGGAGACGATCGTTGCTGCCCTGGATCTGCTCATCACGGGCGACTAAGAAGCGTCTCTGATCTTTGACATGAGCGATGATCGTGCCAATGCGCAGCCTGCGGGGTCCGTTGAACCTCGCAACCGAGGCCGTTCAAGCGTCGCACGAGGCGCTGGATCGCCTTGGAGCGATCGCGGCGAGAAATGACCACGGTCGCGCACCGACAGAGAATAGCTCCATCACCGCTCGCCCGTTCCATTCGCCAACCGTCGCCTGACGCTCGACGTCAGATCCGTTGCGCGCACCGCGCCCGCAGGCCATGGCCGACGCAGACGCCCGCCTCCACCGTGCCAACCTCGCCGGCCATTTGCACCCTCCGTCGTCCACGCCCCTCCGGCCGCCCTGATTGGCCGCTGCGCGGCAACTTTACTCGCAGCGGCGGATCGCCTCCCGAAACACCAACGCCGCCGCGTCTGACCTCGAGCGCCCGCCATCGTGCCCCTCCGCGGAGGATCCTCTCAAGAGGCAACCCGCGCGACCGGATCAAAATCCCACACCGCATAGGACGCCCGAGCGCCCTCTCGCCCCGACCCCGACACGTCCTTCGATCCGATGAGCCGCAGCTCAATGCTCCCGCAGCTTCTGCTCGAGTTGCTTCGCCGCCGTGATGTCCACAAATGTGATGACCGCACCATGAATGACGTTCGCGACGGTGCGATACGGCATGATGCGCACCTTGAACCAATGTCCATCGCTGGTTGAAATCTCCTTTTCCCTCGGCGATTGGCTGCGCAGAGTTTCCTTCGCATCCGCATGAATCTGCGGATAATTCAACGTGCTCGTCAGGTCGCTCAGCGGCCGCCCGACATCAGCAGTGCGCAAATTGATCAAGTGCTTGATTTGGTCCGTGAACCGTCGAACGTTCATGTCATTGTCCAGAAAAAGCGTGGCGATCTCTGTACTGTTGAGCAGATTCTGCATGTCATCCTGGGCCAGCGCGAGATCGTCGAGCTTGGATTGCAACTCCACATTTACCGTCTCCAGCTCCTCATTCATCGATTGCGCCTCTTCCTTGGACGTCGTGAGTTCCTCGTTCGCCGATTGCAGCTCTTCATTCATCGACTGCAGCTCCTCAATGGCCGCCTGTCGCTCCTCCTCAGAGGCGCGCATGGCCTCGCGGAGCATCTTCAGCTCATCCTGAGTCCGCAGCAGCTCGGCCGACGCGCCCGACGCATCACCGGCCTCGCTGCGCACCGCAGAGACCGGCAACACACCGCAACGCTCATGAAACACGATCAAGACCAAACCATCGATCCCCTTCGGCTCAGTCACTGACTCCACGGTGATATCGACCTCTGGCGCCTCATCCCCGCCCGCTCTTAGCCCGGTGAGCTTCACGCACGTACGCTCTCTGATTGCCCGATGCACAGCCACGGTGAGCTGCGTGCGAATCGGCGCTCTTGCCATGACATGAATGTTCCAGTTGGCCTTGCCCGCTGCCGGCTCCAGATAATTTCCCGTGTGCCCGCTGATGTAGAGGACATCTCCATGAGCATTCACGAGAACCGACGGCGGCGTGTACTTCTTGAGAAGAAACTGCTCCGTCAGTGCCTGGATAGTTTCCTCAGGACGTGTCTGCTTGGTCATATTGAAAACCTGCTCGCTGGTTCGCGCCGCAATGCCTGAATAGCACGAGAAGTCAATCACCCCGAACGGCGTCTCTCCAGGCGCTCGGCGGTAGAGACGGCTTTTCGACGACAGCGCCAGGAACTGATGCCGCATCGGTCCTACCGTCTCGGATGCGCCGAGCATCAACGCGCCACCGGGACGCAGACTGTAATGAAACAGCGGGATGAGGCGTCTTTGGAGCGACGCATTCAAGTATATCAGCAGGTTGCGACAGGTGAGCAGATCGAGTCGCGTGAACGGCGGATCCATAATGACATCGTGTTGCGCAAAGAGCACCATGTCGCGAATGTCCGGGTCGATTACATACCCGTCCGCATGCGGACGGAAAAAGCGAGCCAGGCGCGGCGCCGAGACATCCTTGGCAATGGACGCCGGATAGCGTCCCCGCCGGGCGAAGGCAATCGCATCCGCACTGAGATCGGAGGCGAAAATCTGCAGACTGCATGCGGCAAGGTCCGGAAACTGCACTCGAACTTCGACGAATACCATCGCGAGTGTGTACGCTTCCTCTCCGGTCGAACATCCCACAACCCACGCGCGAAATCGTCTGTCATGCTCGGCTTGCGCGAACAGATCGCGGAGTGCGCCCGACTTGAACTCCTCCCAGACCACCGGATCTCGAAAGAAGCTCGTGACCCCAATCAGCATCTCCTTCAGGAGCAGGTCCTGTTCCAACGGATTTTCGCGCAGGAACGCCTCGTACTCCGTCATGGCTTTGGCCCCGTGTATGATCATGCGCCGTTCGATTCGACGACGCAGCGTGCTTGGCTTATAGAGCGTCAGCTCCCGTTTGCTGCGTTCACGGAGGAGCGTCAGGATCGTATCGAACGCGGGCTCTGCGATGCTTTCGTCAACCTCGCCTGGATCGCGCACGCCATGCGGCTCCTCCGTCAGGCGAAGAACCCGTGCAGGCAAATCCGCAGCCTCCGCAATGACATCCACCGCTCCGGACGCGATGGCACTCTTTGGCATTGAATCAAACTCGGCGGAACTCGGCTCCTGCGCAAACGTCAGCCCCCCCTGCGTCTTGATCGCCTGCAAACCGATCGTCCCGTCCGCTCCCATACCGGAGAGCACGACCCCAACGGCTTGAGCGCCTTGATCCCGGGCGAGGGAGCAGAACAGCACGTCGATGGGCAACCGAATGCCCCGCGGCAGGCGCGGTACGGCCAGATGCAACAACCCCCTCTTGACCGTCAGCTCGGTGTTTGGCGGAATGACGTACACGGTGTTCGGTTCCACCCGCATCGATGTCACCGCCTCACGAATGAGCATGGCCGTCGTTCGCCGCAAAATCTCAATCAATATCGCCTTGTGCGTGGGGTCCAGATGTTGCACGACGATATACGCCAGTCCACTGGGTACCGGCACGTGCGCCAGAAACTGCTCCAAGGGCTTAAGGCCGCCTGCGGAGGCCCCTAATGCAACAATGCGCGTCGCCATGCCATTCGCCTCCGAAGACGTGCCGAGGGTGATTTACCCGCAACGAACTCGCCACACCTCCTGTGCGCACTCATCCGCCGCGCCCATACGCCGCGGGTGCGAACCGGACTGACGGCAGTTCGCCGCGGTGATCTTGTGCCACTCTCAACGTGCTGTCCGCCGACGCCAGCGCTGCCCCATTCGACTCGCGATGTGTCACTGCACCTCACGATGCCGCTGCGCTGCACGCGGCCTCTCGAACCACCCGGGTCACCTCGAGCTTGGCGCAGACGGCCCGATGCGCCGAACATACGCATCGAGACCCGCAGTGCCCATGGCGGAACAACTTGCGCGCGCCACGGCGATTCTACGGGGCAGCCCTTGCACGGTGATCGATTCTTCCACGTCTCTGCTGAGCGTCGATA
>JBMFWZ010000116.1:0-9036 GCA_049964755.1 Steroidobacteraceae bacterium
GGCTGACCGCCGCCGGGGGTGACCGAGCTCAGCACGGCCGCGGGGAAATTGGTCGGAAATGCCCTCGGAGATGCGCGGAAAGTAGGGTTGCACTTTGGGAATCACGGATATAGCCGAAAATACGGGGCTTCGGGTTGCCGGCCCGAGGGTTCGAGTACGCGCGCGGGGCGGCGGGCGCACATGGCAAGACTGAGGATCCCCCCCTAACGCAACGTGCTCACTCGTGCGCAAATCCCCCGAGCCCGCCGATCCGGGGACTTGCCACCGCGGTGCACAAGCCCGGAAGATACCGGCTTTTCATAGACAGATCCGGCGGCCGGCGGCGCCGCCAGGGAGGCGGGTTTCCAGATGGGCAAATCAATCATGGCGATCGGGATCGGCGCAGCACTCGGCGCATTGCTGCGCTGGTGGCTCGGCAATCGCCTGAACAGCCTCTTCCCCTCTCTGCCGCCCGGCACACTGGCCGCGAACATCATCGGCGCCTACGTCATCGGCTGCGCCATCGCCTTCTTCGCACGCTACCCGGCCATCTCCTCCGAGTGGCGCCTCGCCATCATCACCGGCTTCTGCGGCGGTCTGACCACCTTCTCGACGTTCTCGGCCGAGGTGGTGGCCGATCTTCACGGCGGACGCACCGTTTGGGCGCTCACCGAAATCGCCACCCATGTCATCGCCTCCCTGGTGATGACGGCGGCGGGACTCGCCACCGTGGCCTGGCTCGCCGGCTGATCCCGCCACTCGCAATGCATCCCGGGCCGGCGCGGGGGACACCCAACCCTACTCTCAGAGTCCCGCCCTGACCGCTCATCGGGCTGTTCCTGACAGCACTCGAGCGGTCTTGGCCCTTGCGGGCCGTGGAGCAGGTTCACGGTTCTGCGTGGGGCGGCGCTGAGCGCACTCGACGGTCTGCCGCCGAGTGCGCTGCGCCGCGCAGGCCACTCCGCGTGCGTCACTTCCCGGCCCCTGGCCGGTAGGGACCGAGCAGGCCGCGCGCTCAGCGGCGCTTGTCGAAAAAGGCCTGTGCGGCCGCCTTGAATTCCGCGCTGGCGAGGCACTCGGTGAACTGCGCGACCTCGGCATCCATGCGCTTGCTGATCTCGTCGTGGGAGTCGAGCCGCAGCAGTCGCTTGGCGCGGCGCATGGCCTCGGGCGGCTTCGCCGCCAGCGCCTCCGCCACCGTGCGCGCCTCATCCATCAGCCCCTCGTCGTCCACCACGCGATTGATCAGTCCGTAGGCATAGGCCGTGGGCGCATCGAGCGGCTCCCCGAGCAGCACCAGTTCGGCCGCCCGCTGCGGCCCTAAGAGCCGCGGCAGCAGCAGCGAGCTGGCCGCCTCGGGCACGAGTCCCAGCTCGACGAACGGCAGCATCAGGCGCGTGCTGCGCTCGGCGGCGAGCACCAGATCGCAGTGCAGCAGCAGCGTCACACCGATGCCGGCGGTCGGGCCGTGCACGGCACAGACGAGCGGCTTGGAGAACGTCGGCAAGGCGCGCACGAACCGCACCGTCGGGTGGCTCGGATCATCGAAGGACGGCCCGGCGAGGAAGTCCTTCAGGTCGTTCCCGGCGGTGAACGAGGCCCCCGCTCCCCAGAGCAGCACCACGCGCACCCCGGGATCGCCCTCGGCCGAGGCCAGCGCCGCGGCGAGCGCGCGGTACATCTCCAGCGTGAGCGCATTGCGCTTCTCCGGGCGGTTCAGCTGCAGCTCGCACACCGCGCCGCGGCGCTCGATCTTGACCAGCTCGCTCATGCTCGCCACCTTGCTTGTCGGGCCTCTCGAGGAAACCGTATTATACGGCCGTCCTCTGCTCTTCCACGGCGTGACGGGGGGTCACGCAACGCCATGAGCACTCTGCCTCACCCGTGCAGCCTGCGGTGATGACGGAATCCCACCCGCTGCCGCGGCTGAGCCGCCTCGCGCTCGAGCGGGCCAAATCCAGCCACGATCAGATCGCCGCCACGCTCGGCATGGAGCTGCTGCGGGGCCAGTACCCGCCGGGGGCGAACATGCCGCCCGAGCCGCAGCTGATCGAGCGCTTCCAGATCTCGCGCACCGTGATCCGCGAGGTCATGAAGACACTCGCGGCCAAAGGGTTCGTGGTCTCCAAGACCCGTGTCGGCACACGGGTGCGCGAGCGGGTGTACTGGAATTACTTCGACGCCGACGTGCTCGCCTGGCGGGTGCGCTTGGGATTTGACGACGAGTTCATGCACTGCCTGGTCGAGGTGCGCCGCGCCATCGAGCCGGCGGCCGCGGCGCTCGCAGCCGAGCGACGCTCGAGTGCGCACCTGGCGCGCCTGAAGGAGTGCATCCGGGAAATGAGCCGCGCCGGCCACTCACGCCAGAGCTTCGCCGAGGCGGACCTGGATTTTCACCTGGTGATCGGGGATGCGACCGGCAACCCCATGATGCGCTCGGTCGCCGGCGTCATCGAGACGGCGCTCGTCGCCTCATTCATGCACAGCTCCCCGATCGATGATCCGAGCGATCACGACACCACGGTGAACGCGCATGCGGCGGTGGTCGAGGCCATCGAGCGAGCCGATGCGCAGGCCGCCTTCGACACCATGCTGAAGGTGATCAACATCGGTGTGGAGCGCATCGACGTGCGCCGCCGCCGCCAGAACCTGCGCCGCTGAGAGCGCTGTGGGGCGCTGCACGGCGCAGCGCCCCACAGCCACGAAACGCCCTACTCCGCCGCAGCCGCCGGGGCCGCATCGCGACGGTGGTGGTGCCACAGCTCCTGAATCGACTCCAACGTGCGGCCCTTGGTCTCCGGCACGAAGCGCACCACGAACATCGCCGACAGCACGCTCATCGCCCCGTAGATCCAGTACGCGAAGCCGTGGTGGAAGTGATGATTCAGCCAGGGGTTGCCGTCGAGCACCTTGAAGGACCAGGACACGAACAGATTCGCAATCCACTGCGCGGCGACCGCGATCGCCATCGCCTTGCTCTTGATGGAATTGGGGAACATCTCCGAGAGCAGCACCCACACCACCGGTCCCCAGGAGAGCGCGAAGCCGGCGATGTAGGCCACCACCGCCACCAGCGCCCACAGGCCGACGGCATGCGCATCGAAGAACCCCCCGAGCAGGAACATCGCGCCGGCCATGACGATCGAGCCGATCACCAGCAAGGGCTTGCGCCCGAGTCGATCGACCAGGGCGATCGCCACGAAGGTGAACACCACGTTTGCCGCGCCCACCACCACCGTCTGCATGAACGCCGAGTCGGTCGAGGCCCCGAGGTTCTTGAACATCAGCGGCGCGTAGTACAGCACCGCGTTGATGCCGACGAACTGCTGGAACACGGAGAGCACGATGCCGATCAGCAGCACCGGCGTACCGAAGGCGAGCAGGCGCTCGCTGCGCACGTGCAGCGAGCGCTTGATGTCCTCGAGGATCACGCCGGCGCGCTCCGCGCCGTTGACGCGCGTCAGCTGCGTCAGTGCTTCCTCGGTGCGCCCGCGCATCACGAACCAGCGCGGTGTGTCCGGCACGAAGGCGAGCAGGCCGAGGAACAGCAGTGCCGGGATGGCCTCGGAGGCGAACATCAGCCGCCAAGCCGTGTCGTAGTACCACTGCGGGGAGCCGAGGGACTGGATGTACCAGTTGACGAAGTACACCAGCAGGATGCCGACGACGATCGCCAGCTGGTTGAAGGACACCAGGCGGCCGCGGATCTCACTCGGGGCGATCTCCGCGATGTACAGCGGGGAGATCATCGAGGCGATGCCGACGCCCATGCCGCCGAGGATGCGGTAGATAATGAACGGGGTGAGCGCCGCCGGGCCCATCGCCCCGATGGGCCCGAGCCCGATCTCCGGCACGGCCGAGCCGACCGAGCCGATGAGAAACATCAGCGCCGCCACCATCAGCCCGCCCTTGCGCCCGAAGCGGCTGGAGAACCAGCCGGCGACCGCCGAGCCGATCACGCAGCCGAGCAGCGCGCTCGAGATGGTCCAGCCCGACAGACTGCTCGCAGCGGTCTGCGAGAGGTGCTGCGGATCGATGAAGTAGTGATCGATCGCGCTGACGGCGCCGGAAATGACGGCGGTGTCGTAGCCGAACAGCAGCCCTCCGAGGGTCGCCACGAAGGTGAGCGCGACCACGAGGCCGGTATTGCCCTTATTCATCAATGATCCCCCAAAAGATCCTCAGCGTAAGGTGCACGCTCCGGGCCTCTCGCCTGCGGCGCCGCCGCGGCCTGCCCCCCCAGAGCTTCAGCGGAATCGACCCTGACGTGTGGCGCGAGTATGCCCGGATCACCCTGAAAAGTGTGACGAATCTCGGCCCGTACGCATGCATACGAATGCGCCCGCAGCGCGAGTCGGTGGCGGATCTGCTCTGCGATGCGACCGTCGGCGGACGTTGGTGGCGCCGATGCGCCGCAGTCGCCTTGCGGGGTCCCACGACCTCCTGAAGCGGTGCGTCAGAACTCCGGAAGACTCGTGCTCGTGCTCTGGTGCACCGACACGCTCTCATTGCGAGCCTCGATGGATCGCACCGCGGCGACGATGCGTCGCACCGCCACGGCCGCTCGCAGGACCGGTCGGGTGCGGTGCGCTTGGGGCGCTCGAAATACGAACAGCAGCCAATGATGACGCACGTAGGGCGGATGTCGAAAGAAGGTGCGGGCCGCGGCGCCGACGTACCGCTTCCCGGCCAGGGTCAGTGGAAAATACACCGCACCGAACGGATGCAAGTGCCGCACCCAGGCGGTAGGGGCGTGGCGGGCCCAGGTGAAGTGTCGAGGCAGCCCGAGCTTGCGTACCCGGGCCACCAGGGCCCGCTCCTGCGCACTGGGTGCTGGCCCGAAGCGAAACTTTGGACCCGTGCCCCCATAGTCGTTGAACGCCTCGAGATCGCTCACGATCCAGTCGTGGTAGCGACGTTTCACCTGCGGAGCCACCTGGCGAGCGGCCGCGCAGACCGGCGCGGCCGCCTCGCAATAGAGTGGCGTCACCTCGTACCGATACGCAAAGCGAAGGGAGAGCGGACAGGCGCGAGCGAAGGCGGTGCCTGTCCAAGGCGCCATGATCATGAGCACGTCGGAGTTGTCCGGATTGAGCGATCCGTAGGCCACGAACGCCGGCACCCCCAAGACCGATGCAAACTCACCCTCCCGGCCCTCACGCTCGCACAGGTCAGCGCCAAAGGGACCGCCCATCAGGTTGCGCACCACGCCACCCTCTGAGCGTTCGAAAAACTGGTATTGCAGGCAGTCGCCAGAGCCGGCGTAGGCACTGACCATCTCAAGTGGGGTGCCCGGCAAGGATGAAATGACCGGGAATGAGGCCCCGTCGCCTCCCATGGTGCGCCATATAGACGGCAGCTCGCGGTACGCCGGATTGCCCTGCGCCGGCTGGGATGACGCGTTGACGATCCAGGGCTGCAGGCTCGGCACGACGCGATCCTTCAGCACCGTGGCCGGCGCGGCGCGCATCTGCGCCGCCAGTCGCGTACAGATCGATGTCCTCGCAGAGGGCTCTGCCCAAGCGCGCGAGCCGACCGCGCAGACGCTGACCAGCGCGCACAGACCGATCCGCATCACGTTCTGACGGCTCCGACTCATTCCTCGCCCCCCCTCCGCCCCAAACCCGCACCCCCGCAGCACACGACCCGCCATGGATGCGAGGCTCAAAGCCTCACGGTGGCTTGGCCGTAATAATACCCGCCATTGATCCCGAATGGAGCGAACATCGGGTACTGGAACACCCCCAGGGTGTCTCCGTATTTGAACGTGTCATAGTGCGCCAGCAGCGTACGGTTGTACCGGTTCGGATATCGATCGAATAGGTTGATCGCTCCCACCTGCAGCGTCAGCCGGCGCTTCAGCCGATAGCCGAGGCTCAGATTCGTGAACGCCGTCGTGGCGATCGTCGTCTTGAAGTATTGCGGGACGTTCGCCGGATTATCGCCCCCATCATTCTCCCACTCCGAGCTCGGTCCGTAGAGCTGCTCGGTCAGATCGACGGAGAGCTTGCCAACCTGCCAGCGCGCGCCGAGATTGATCACATCCCTCGGACTCGCCGTCGTCAAATCCGACAGCGCGGTGGCGTCGTACAGCGTCTGCCCGGCGAGCTGAGCGGGACTGCTCGGCACCCGGGTGATGGCGGTTTGATTGAAATTGGCCCCCACCGACCAGTCGATCCGGCCGAACGCGTAGTGCTCCGGTAAGTCGAAGGTCAGATCCGCCCCCTGGGTGCGCGTGTCAATGCCGTTGGCGAACATCGTCACGCCAGTGCTGCCGGTCTGAAGCACGGTCGGATCGAGCTGATTGCCGTTGGCCGCGATGGCCGCGTTGATCGCGGCCGCAGACGGTTGCGCGACGCCGTTCAGCGTACCGTACAGATTGCCGGTGGCGACGATCCGGTGGGTGATATTGATCCGATAGACATCGAGGGTGCCGATCACTCGCGAGCTGGGCTGCCAGACCAGTCCTAAACTGTATTGCACGGAGTGCTCAGGCCGCAGACCGTTGCCGAGCCCGAGCAGTCGCCCGCCGGGGGAATTCGGCGGCAATTGCACGAAGGCGCTGGTCGGCGTCACATTCGTCGAGGAGTAATACTCCTCGGCGAGGGTGGGGGCGCGAAAGCCGCTGCTCACGGTGGCGCGCAGAGCGAAGCGGCGCGTCACCTCGTATCGGCCGGTCAACTTACCGACGGTGGCGGCGCCGAAATCACTGTAGTGCTCGTAGCGGCCGGCGGCATCGAGCTTCAGCGGCCGCACGGGGCGCGCGGCGACCTCGACATACAGCGCCTCGGTGCGCCGGTGATGGGTGCCGGCATCGCTCGGGGTGAACCCCGGGTAGCCCTGCGCCCCCCCGTCGAGATACGAAATCGGCATCCCCGCGCCAATCCCGTAACCGTCGTCTCGATATTGCACACCGGCGGCGACATTCAGCGGCGCGGCGAGCCCGATCGCGAAATCACGGTCCACGTCGAGGTTCGACGTCCATTGCGTCGCCTGCAAATCGCCGTCGTAGTAGTTCAACGGCGTCGGGTGCCCGGTCGCGGCGTAGAGCGCGGCATTGGCGGAATGGAGCGTCTCGGCAACGAAGCGATCGCGGCCATACGTGCTGCTGAGGTCCCAATGCCAGCCGGAACCCGTACCCTTCAGACCCGCGGTGACCGAGTCATCCGTTTCGCGGCTCGCCTCGAGCGGCACGAACCCGAACGGAAAAGGGTACGTGACCGCCCCGCTCGCCGGATCGGTGTACGACACGGCGCTCGGCAGGCGGTACTTCTGGAAGGATTGGGCGCGCTTCAAGCCGTAGGTGCCAAAGACATACAGGTGCAGGCCGTCGGGGAGGGAGAACCCGGAATTGAGCTCAAAGAGCTTCAGATCGTACTGCCCGTCGCCCTCCTCGGCGCCCAGATAGGGGTAGCCGGGGACCTCGAGCATGTTCGAGTCGGGATAGGTGGCGAGGTTCGAGGGATTGATGACGCGCTCATCAATGGCGCTGCGGTTGCTGCTGCCGTGGTGATGCACCTCTGCCGTCACGTTCAGGTAGCTGTGCGGGAGCGGCGCGAAGCCGGCATTGACCGACACGTCACCGGTCAGGCCACCGCCATCCATGTACCCGCCGTAGGTGCCGCGCAGCGTGCCGCCGGATGCGCGCTTCTTCAGAATGATGTTGATGACGCCGGCGATCGCACCGCTGCCGTACTGGGCCGCCGCGCCCTGATTGAGCACCTCGATGCGCGAGATCGCCGCAACCGGAATGAAATTCAAATCGGTGCCGGCACAGCCCTGATAGGGGCCGCTGTCCACTTCGATATTCGCCGTGGTGTGGCGCCGCTCCCCGTTGACGAGCACCAGCACGTCGTTGCAGCTCAGTCCGCGCAGCCGGGCCTGCAGCGTCTGGCCGGCCATGTCATTGCCGAAGGACTGGGCGGTGAAGGCCGGAACGAGTTGGGCGAGCGCTGCGACCAGGCTGGGATTGCCCGCCGCTTCGCTGAGCGCAGGGGCGCTGATGAGCTGCACCGGGACCGAGCTCTCGGCCACCGTGACGCCGGTCTCTCGCGATCCCAGCACGAGCACCTCACTGAGACGGGTGTTCGCGATCGCGGTGTGGTGCCGGGGAGTCTGCCGAGCAGTCTGCGCGTGCGCGGCGGCGGCGAACACCGCCACCGCAGCGAAGCCCAGCACGAACCGATGCCGCGCGGCGTACGAGCCTTGGGTGTTCTCCATCTGCTTCTCTCCCCTGCGCAATATTCAGTGGGATATACCGATTCCCAGCGATCCGCTCGGGCGCATGCGCTGCCCGACATCACGTGCGCGCTGCTTGCGGTGGACGGCCGCCCGCTCCCATGACACCGCGAAACCACAGACGTTGGCGGTCGGACGGTCCTCTGGCGTGCGGGCCATCGCACACCGTTTCCGCCCACTGCGTCTACGCGGCACTGGAGCCGAGGCTTCTCCCGGGATCCTGCGGCGAAGCGCCGGCACCTTCGACGTCCCGAGGATCCCTGATATTCATTCGTATATCACGCAAGATAGCAGAACCCTGCGATCGTCGCCGATCCTAAGCCGGCCGCGGTCAGCGGCCTTGGCGCCGCGGGGGCGCCGCGCTCGCGCGGCGGCAGGAGCACGAGAGCGGTCGTCATTCGTGGCAGCCATGAGCGGGCGCGGCCTTGCTCAAGCGACGATGGACAACGGGCGAATTCGCGCCGCGATACGCTCGAGCGTATCGCGCGAGGCGATGCGCATGTCGTATTCGGCCTGGAGGTTGAGCCAAAACCGGGCGTCCATGTTGAAGTAGATCCCGAAGCGCAGCGCGGTATCCGCGGTGATCGGGCGCCGGCCGTGGATCAGCTCGCTGATGCGGCTCGGAGGAACATCGATATCCGCGGCGAGCTGGCGCGCCGTGAGGCGCATCGGCTTCATGAACTCCTCGAGCAGGATCTCACCCGGGTGGATTTCATCGAGCAACTTGGTCATCTGAACTCCTTCAGAGTCCCGCCCTGACCGCTCATCGGGCTGTTCCTGACAGCACTCGAGCGGTCTTGGCCCTTGCGGGCCGTGGAG
>JBMFWZ010000117.1:0-9028 GCA_049964755.1 Steroidobacteraceae bacterium
CCGCGTAGAGAACGACTTCCTGACACGGCCAACATCCGCTTCGTCAGTACTGACGAGGGACCGGTCTGTCCGGAATTAACGTCTATTGTTATAAAACAACACTTATGCACATAAAACACCGCTCGGGACTCCTGCTTTCCTCTGCTCAGTGCATGCGATCGCTCTGACAACCATCAGGTAACCCGGTTGGCGGCACCACCACGCTGTTCGCGCATAATGCAGGCTAAGTCAGGCGATTTGGAGTGGGGTGCCCAAGGGCTCGCCGGGGGTTGCGGCCGTTCGTGACGTTGCAGTGGCCTGCTGGCGCGATTCATGAATTGTGCGCATATTGTGCTCATCGGCATCACGCTAGGAGTCGTCAATGGCCGCTCTGCCCTCCGATGCGCTGCTCGAGCTTCCACTCCAGGATCTTGCGCGCTTCGCCGGTGTGCACCGCAATAGCCTGCGCCTACATCCGGAAACGCCGCGGGCGCAAGCGTTCGCGCGCAATGTGGTGCGGGTATTGCAGATCATCACGGATGTGCGCGGCGATCCGGACGAGGCGCGGTATCTGTTCAAGAACGCGCCGATTCCGACCCTCGGCTACAAGACGGCGCTTGAGCTGGTGGAGGAAGGCCGAACGGAGGATGTGGCCGGATATCTGCGCTCGGTGTCCGCGGGCTTCGTGGGGTGATCACGCGCGAGCTGACCCACGCCGATACTCTGGCGCGTGCGCTCGATCCGCGATGGTCATGGAGTCCGACCCGTGGTGCCGGCGCGGCGAGATCCGGCGGCCGCTTCAACCGCCTGGACCTTGAAGCGGTTTGCCTTTCTTTCGACCCCGCTATGGCGCTCGCAGAGTACCAGCAGACTGCACCGTTTCTGCCGCCTGCGACGGTCGCATGATTTCGCGCGACTGCTCGCGTCGTTGACCTGATGCGATTCAATCCGTAAGACGACAATTGGGATGATTTGAGTGGGAGACATTGAAGACGGCTGGCCGGCACACCTTGGGCTGCCAGGGGATTTCCGCCCAGCGGCGCAATGGAGGGCAAAGCAGGTAAACTCCCCGCCCATGCGACAGATCGTTCTAGATACCGAGACCACCGGTCTCGAACCGTCGCTCGGGCACCGCGTCATCGAAATCGGCTGCATCGAGCTCCTCAACCGCCGGGTCACCGGCCGTACCTTCCACCAGTACCTCAATCCTGAGCGGGACATCGATGCCGGGGCGCTCGCCGTGCACGGCATCACCCGCGAGTCCCTCGCCGGCCAGCCGCGCTTTGCCGAGATCCTCGATGCGCTGCTGGAATTCATCGATAGGGCGGAGATCGTTGCGCACAACGCGCCGTTCGACGTCGGCTTTCTCGAGGCCGAGTTCGCGCGCTGCGGGCGACCCCTGAAGCTCACCGAGCGCTGCCACGTGCTCGACACGCTGGTGCTGGCGCGCGAGATGCATCCCGGCCAGCGCAACAGCCTCGATGCGCTCTGCAAGCGCTACAACGTCGATAACGCCGGCCGCGACCTGCACGGCGCACTGCTCGATGCGCGCATTCTCGCCGACGTCTACCTGGCGATGACCGGCGGACAGACGGCGCTCGAGCTTGCCGCTCTCGAGCGTGAACCCGGCGCGAGCATCGCCCAGCCGGTGCGCCCGGCCGGACGGCTGAAGGTGCTGCGCGCGAGCGCCGCGGAACGCGACTCGCACGAGCAGATGCTCAAGGTGATCGCCCAGGCGAGCGGCGGGAAGTGTCTCTGGCCGAGTGAGGCGGGCTGAGGCGCGCGCTGCGTCCGAGCCGGTGCGAGAGCCCGATCCGCCCGAGCGCTCGCGCCGGCGGTTAAACTAGCCGTTTCCACGAGGGAATCCTCCGTGACCGAAAAGTCCCCCGCGGCCGCCATGCGCGTGCCGTTGCTTGATCTGAAGCCCCAGTACGAGCGCATTGCCGCGCGCACGCGTGCGGCCATCGAGGCGGTCTGCGCCAGCCAACATTTCATCCTGGGCTCTGAGGTGAAGACCCTCGAGCAGCGGCTCGCCGCCTACACGCAGACCCGCCACGGCATCGGCGTGTCCTCCGGCACCGATGCGCTGCTGCTCGCGCTGATGGCCCTCGGCATCGGCCCCGGGGATGCGGTGCTGACCTCCCCGTACACGTTCTTCGCCACCGCCGGCACCATCGCGCGTACCGGTGCGCGGCCGCTGTTCTGTGACATCGAGCCGGAGACCTTCAATCTCAGTCCGCGCGCGGTGCGCGAGTTGATCGACGGGCAGTGCGAGCGGCGTGACGGCGGGCTCGTGCACCGCGCGAGCGGCACCCGGGTCAAGGCGCTGATGCCGGTGCACCTGTACGGCCAGGTCTGTCCCATGGAGCCGTTGCTTGCGCTCGCGCGCGAGTCGGGGCTTGCGGTCATCGAGGATGCCGCTCAGGCGATCGGTGCGCGCGATGCCGCGGGCCGCCAGGCCGGCAGCTTCGGGGACATCGGCTGCTTCTCGTTCTTCCCCACCAAAAACTTAGGCGCGTTCGGCGACGCGGGACTGTGCGTGGCCCAGGACGATGCGCTCGCCGAGCATCTGCGCGTGCTGCGCGTGCACGGGGGAAAGCCGAAATACCACCATGCCTTCATCGGCGGGAATTTCCGCATCGATGAGCTGCAGGCCGCGGTGCTCAACGTCAAGCTCGATTACCTCGAGGAGTGGTCGCACCGGCGTGCCGAGAACGCGAGCGTCTATGACGCGGCCTTCGCCCAGGCGGGGCTGGCCGACCACGTGACGGTGCCGACGGCGCTGCCGGGGTACCACCACATCTACAACCAGTACGTGATCCGCGTGCGCCGGCGCGATCCGCTGCGCCAATGGCTCGCAGATTGCGGCGTGGGCACGGAGATCTATTACCCGATCCCGCTGCACCTGCAGCAGTGCTTTGCCTACCTCGGTCATGGGCGCGGAGATTTCCCCGAATCCGAGCGCGCCGCGCTCCAGACGCTCGCGCTGCCGATCTACCCCGAGCTCGCTGCCGAGCAGTTGCATTACGTGGTCGAGCGCATCGCGGCGTTCTACGCCGGGAGCGCCTGAGGGGCACGCGAAGCTGCCGCCATGCGCATCGCCCCCGGCCCCCACAGTGCCGCCTGGCAAGCCCTCGGAGGGCATGCGCGCCGGCTCGCCGAGGTGCCGACGCGCGAGCTGTTCGGTCGGCCGGTCGGCGCGCCGCTCGAGCAGCGGCTGGCGACGTGGCGTGACGGCGGATCGAGTCCGGAATTTCAGGAGAGGAACACGTGAAGCCGAATCTCTTTCTCAACAATCTGCGCGAGCACCTCGCCCTCTTTCAGACGCTCGAGGCGTTGAATGAGCCGATCGAGCGGGCCGGTGCGCTCATCGCGAGCGCACTTCGCGCCGGGCACAAGCTGCTGCTGTGCGGCAACGGCGGCTCGGCCGCCGACAGCCAGCACATCGCCGCGGAGCTCACCGGACGGTTCATCCAGGACCGCCGGCCGCTCGCAGCGCTGGCGCTGACCACCGACACCTCGGCGCTGACCTGCATCGCCAACGACTATAGCTTCGAGGACGTGTTTGCCCGCCAGGTCGCCGGGCTCGGGGTGGCCGGGGACTGCCTGATCGGCATCTCGACCTCGGGCCACTCCCGCAACGTCATCAAGGCGGTCGAAGTGGCCCGCGGCATCGGCATGCCGGTGATCGGCCTGCTGGGGCGGGACGGCGGGGCTCTGCGCGTCCTCTGTGATGTCCCCATCATCGTGCCGAGTGCGACGACCGCACGGATCCAGGAGGCGCATATTCTGATCGGCCACACGCTCTGTGGCATGGTCGAGACCGCGTTGGGGCTCGCATGAGCACACCGGTCACGAAGCCGCTGAAGGCCGATTTGCAGCGCGCCCGGGTCCTGGTGGTGGGCGATGCGATGCTCGACCGCTACCTGTTCGGCGACGTCGAGCGCATCTCCCCGGAGGCACCCGTGCCGGTGGTGCGCGTGACGCGCGAAGAGGACCGGCTGGGCGGCGCGGCGAACGTCGCGCTCAACGTCAGAGCGCTGGGGCCGCTGGCCACGCTCATCACCGTCGTGGGCGATGATGAGCCGGCGCGCACGCTCGAGAGGCTCCTCGCCGAGCGCTCGATCGAGAGTCTCCTCGGGCGCGACCCGCAGCTCTACACCAGCGTGAAGCTGCGCGTCATCGGCCGTGCCCAGCAGCTCGTGCGGGTGGATTTCGAAAACCAGCCCGACCACGAGGTCCTCTCCGGCATGCTCGAGAACTTCGAGCGCACCGTGCCGGCTTGCGGCGCGGTGATCTTCTCCGATTACGGCAAGGGGGGGCTCGCGCACATCTCGGACATGATCGAACGGGCCCGCGCCGCCGGCAAGCCGGTGCTGGTCGATCCGAAGGGCGCCGACTACAGCCGCTATGCGGGGGCGAGCGTGGTGACGCCCAACCGCGCGGAGCTCGCGCAGGTCATCGGCCCCTGGACCTCCGAGCAGCAGCTCGAGGAGCGCGTGGCGCGTCTGCGCCAAGACCATCGGATCGGCGCGCTGCTCCTGACCCGCAGCGAGGAGGGGATGTCGCTGTTTGACGCCGACGGCCACGTGCGCATCGGCGCGCAGGCCCGCGAAGTGTTCGACGTGACCGGTGCCGGCGATACGGTGATCGCGACGCTCGCGGCGATGCTCGCCGCCGGCCTGAGCCTGCGCGAGGCGATGCCGATCGCCAATCGCGCCGGTGGCATCGTGGTGGGTAAATTCGGCACCGCCACGGCGAGTTTCGAGGAGGTCTTCGCGTGAGAGTGATCGTCACGGGCGCCGCCGGCATGATCGGCAGCAATCTGGTGCACGGCTTGAATGCCGCCGGCATCGACGAGGTCATCGCGGTCGATGAGCTGACCGACGGGATGAAGTACCGCAATCTGCTCGGCGCGAAGCTCGCCGATTACTTCGATCGCAACGAGTTCTACGGGCGCTTCGAGCGTGGCGAGCTCGGACGCATCGATGCCGTGCTTCACCAGGGGGCGTGCTCCGACACCCTGGAGCACAACGGCCAGTACATGCTCGAGACCAACTACCGCTGCTCGAAGCGTCTGCTCGATGCCTGCCAGACCCAGGGGGTGAGGCTGCTCTACGCCTCCTCGGCGGCGACTTATGGCGACAGCACGGTCTTTCGCGAGTCCCCCGAGTGCGAGCGTCCGCTGAACGTGTACGGGTACTCGAAGCTCCTGTTCGACAATGTCGTGCGGCGCATGCTGCCGACGGCGCGCCATCAGGTGGCCGGCTTTCGCTACTTCAACGTCTACGGACCGCGCGAGCAGCACAAGGGGCGCATGGCCTCGGTGGCGTTCCATCACTTCGGGCAGCTGCGTGAGCAGGGCAAGGTGAAGCTCTTTGGCGAGTACGGCGGTTACGGCCCGGGCGAGCAGACGCGCGACTTCGTCTACGTCGGGGACGTGGTGGCCGTGAACCTGTGGTTCCTGCGTCACCCCGAGCGCAGCGGTATTTTCAATTTGGGCTCGGGCCGCTCGCAGCCCTTCAATGAGGTCGCGCATGCCACGATCAATGCGATGCGCGCGGTGCGTGGCGAGGCGGCGCTGTCACTCGCTGAGCAGGTCGCAGCGGGGCTGATCGAGTACACGCCGTTTCCCGAGGCGCTCATCGGCAAGTATCAGTGCCGCACTGAAGCGGACCTCGCGGCCTTGCGTGCGACGGGCTGTGACATCGAATTCGCGGACGTTGAGTCCGGCGTGCGCCGTTATGCCGAGTGGCTCTCGAGGCGGGGCTGAGGAGGAGCACCCGCTACGGGGGATCGATGCGACAGTCCCTGCCATTGCCCGCGCCAGTCGGTCCGTTCGCGACGGGGTAAGCGGAGCGCGTTTGGAGGGTGAGGCGTGACCTGACAGCCCTCATCGGTGCCGTCCATCCGGCAATGACGGGGGGGGCACGTTGCCGGCTTCCGGCGTCACGTTCTGAGCATCGCCGCCGGCCCGCTCGAGGAGTTGGGGCGCCACGTTCCAGCGGTGTCCGTCGTCCGTGACGATGCTGACGGTCTTCCTGTTGTAGCGGGTCACCATGCCGGTCACCGACGGACGGCCTTGCGGGTGAAACCTCACGTACTCGCCGATCCGAAACTCGAGCATGGTGACGTGCGTCTCGAGCTGCCGCAGGAAACGCAGCCGGGCGACGATCCGGTGGTTGAGGTCAATCAGCTCGGCCTCGGTCAGTTTGTCGATGTCGATCATGCGACTGCATTCAGCACGAAATCGACATGGATCGCTTCATACGGAAAGACAATCCGCGCCTCGGGCGTCCTGCTGAGGATGCCCGCCTGGAGCAGCGCATGCACGTCAGCATGTACGGCCTTGACATCCCGATGAACTCGCCGGGCAATCTCGCGAATGCTGAGTGCGCCGGCGCCCGTCATCGCCTTCAGGATTTCCCATCGCTTCGCCGTCAGCACTTGCCACAGAAGCTCCGCTGAGGCAAAGCTGATGCGCGCCGCGCCCAGGGCCCGGCGGCTTTTTGCCGCGGTATCCTGCAGCGAGTCCTGCAGCGATCTCACCTCAAGCATCACGGTTTTCATCTCGCCCCCTCGCAATGTCCCGCTCGAAATCGGCCATCAACTTCTCGATGCTCTAGAAGCGATAGGTCCGCTCCGTCGGCGTGTCGACGGCCGTCCTTTCCGGCCTCGTTGTCGTAGCGCAGAGCGCACTCGCCATCCACGATGAGCGCGAGCCGGTATTTCAACCCGTGACCGCTGCCGTGTACCGGCATGGGAACTTCCCAAATGACGATCTCGACGAATTTCCGCTCGGATTCAAGGATGACCCTCTGATCGACGAGAAGCCGCGATTGTATGTTGGACATGCTGACAACACTTTGGGCTGATGTCAATTACTCCAAAGACGCGCGGGTCAAGCAAGGCGTCGCATCGCCCCGGCATCGCCGACGCTCCTGCACGGAGCGCCGCGGTTCCAACGGCGCGCAGATTTGAGCCGGGGCGAGGCCCTCGCCTCTGCGAGGGGCATCTCGAGCGCCCGGCAGGGTCATGACTGTCAATGCACAGAGTTTTGATACACGGGTTGACTCACGACACGCCAGCCGCCTTTGATTTTTCAGGTGAGGTTCGTCTCGATGCGCAGCATCGCGCCGAACCGAGGCTGGATTGCCCCTACCTGCGCAATGACTATAATGACTATCCTGACTATTGAAAGGGGTGGATCACTGATGGATGCCGGTATCTGGACTGTCGCTCAGGCAAAGGCGAAACTGAGCGAGCTCATCGAGAACGCCCATACGCATGGCCCGCAGACCATCACCCGCAACGGAAAGCGGACCGCGGTCGTCGTCGATGCGGACGAATGGGAGCGCAGGACCCAGCGCAGCGGGACGCTGGCGGATTTCTTCAAAGCCTCGCCGCTGCGCGGTTCAGGGTTGAAGGTCCGTCGCTCCAAGGAGCGACTGCGCGCAGTGGAATTGTGAGTTTTCTGCTCGACACGAACGTCGTCTCCGAATGGGCCAAGCCGCGGCCTAATCCGGGTGTCATCGAATGGCTCTCGACGGTCGATGAGGACGAGGTCTTTCTCAGCGTCGTGACGTTCGCGGAATTGCGACACGGCATCGAGCGCTTGCCTGCCGGTGTCCGGCGCCGACGACTCGAGGAATGGCTGCGCAGCGAGCTGCCGGCGCGATTTGATGCGCGAATCGTCGCAGTCAATGGTGCGATTGCCGATGAATGGGGACGACTGGTCGCCCGTCGCGAGGCGCGCGGTCGGCCGATTCACGCGATGGATGCTCTGATTGCGGCCACAGCGCAGGTTCACGGCCTCACCTTGGTGACCCGAAACACGGCCGACTTTCAAATCTCCGTGAAGGCGATTCTCAACCCTTGGGCGTAGCCGGGCGATGGTGAGGTGCCTAACGTCAATACGTTTGTATTGACGTCGTTGGCAGGCCTGTTCATCATGCGTCCATGACCGGAGTGGCAAAGCTCTCGCAGCTGCAAGTGCGCGTGTCCGAGGCGCAGAAAACGGCGATCCGGCGCGCAGCCGAGCAGGCCGGAATGGATATGTCGGCCTATGTCTTGAGTCGAGTGCTTCCGGCCCCCGCGAGAGCGTTTCAGGAGGCCGTGACCGCGCTGAACGGGGTCGCAGAGCCGTCCTTCGCACTTGCAGGGCTCAATGCGTTGCTCTCGGGCTTCACGGCCGAGGAACTACGCCAAGCCGTCGCCGCCGCACCGCAAGCGCAGCTCTGCCCATTTCTGGCCAATTATGTGGCGGCGATGACCGAGACGGCCTGCGCTCTGCGGAGTGTGCCGGTACCTGCGTGGGTTCAAGGCGCCCCCGCGCTGACCGAACCGGTGTTCGGCTCGGCGCTCCCGTCATTGCGCCTGCACTTGCTCACGCGCTCGCCAGCCCCCTTCCGCCGGCGCAACATCTTCGTCGATTCGAGCGTCGGGGCGCAGGTGTAGGCGTCACGTGACGGCGTTGCGCAAGGCGGATATCCGCCGTCTCTTCGAGCTGCTGAACGACGAGCTGCGTCAGGTCGATACCGTTGGCGAGGTTTTCCTCGTGGGGGGGGCCGTCATGTGCCTGGCGTACGGTGCGCGTGCCTCGACGAGGGATGTCGATGCTTTTTTCCGGCCGCCTGAATTGGTGCGCGAGGCCGCAGCGCGTTCGGCCATCAAGGCCGGAATCGACACACACTGGCTCAAAGACGCGGTAAAAGACTTCATGAGCGCCCAGGGCGAGTTCGCCCTGTATCTCGAGCTCGACCACCTGCGCGTGATGACGGCGCAGCCGGAGTATCTGCTCGCGATGAAGTGTTTGGCCATGCGCATTGGAGCGCAGTTCCATGATGAAGAGGATGTCCGCTTCCTCCTTCGACTGCTCGAAGTCCGGTCGTATGCGCACGCGATGCGCATCATCACGAAGTACTATCCACTGGAGCGACTTGCTCAAAAGACACTGTATGCGTTGGAAGATTTGCTTCCGCACAGTCCTGTTGATGGGGATTGAAATCCGCGTCTTTCTGGTGATCGATGCGTTTTCGCGATTTTCTGG
>JBMFWZ010000118.1:0-9018 GCA_049964755.1 Steroidobacteraceae bacterium
GCGTCACCGCGGTTCGGACCGAGGCGGAGTATGCGGCCGCGCGCTCCGTCGTCGACGCGTTGATTGACGTGATCGGCGACGACGAGAGCCATCCCCTTGCCGAGGTGCTCGATTACCTCTCCGATCAGGTGGAGGCGTACGAGGACGAGCACACGGTCATCCCCGAAGCAACTCCCGCGGAGACGCTGCGCTTCCTGATGCAGCAGCACGCGCTCAAGCAGGAGGATCTGATCGACTGCGCGCCTCAGAGCCGGATTTCAGACATCCTCAACGGCCGGCGGGCCATCAGCAAAGACCTCGCGAAGAAGTTCGCCCGGCGATTCAACGTCGCGGCCGATTTGTTCATCTGAGAATGTCCATGGCACCGCCACCCCGATACAGCCCGGAGCAAATCGACCCAATTCTGGCAAAAAATCGACCTGATAGTCCTCAGGCAGCGGCCCTCAAGTAGCGCAACAGCTCGTCTTGCACGTCAGGATTCGCGGACGAGGTCAACGTGAGGCGACCTTTGGGAGTCGTCAATCGGTCGGCCCGTTGGATCCACCTCATCCTGAGGGTGCCCAGACGCACGAACGACCACCACGGGGCGCGCGGTCCGGTGGTCGAGCGCTCAGGCTGGTCTGCTGACATCTGCAGTTCCCGCTTGAGGTTGTGGCCCATGACCGCCGAGAGCAGCCATGTCTGATTGGTGGCGCGGCGTGTGCAGGGGATGTAATCCATCTGGGTCTGGGGCTTCAGCTCCACGAAGATCGCCTCCTGTGCGCCGCGCGCGTCGCGCAGCGCCAGGAGCTTTCGCGCCGAGCGCGCGGCATTGGTCAGAATCACGTTGAATTGGTACCCGTATTCGCAGGGAGCGAAGAGTTCAAGCGGCAAGGGTCCTTTGCGGTAACAAAATGACGTGACGCAATGCGTGGGCTCCTCAGCGCTGAGCGCAAAATCCACCGCCGTGGTGCCGTTCAAAATGTTTGCAGCTGCGCCAGGGTCTGTAACTGGCCGTCGTTCATCTGGATCACCATGCCATTCAGCATGATCGATCCCAGCTACCCGCTCAGACTCATACCCCATTGGAATCACACCCCCCGCTCCAGACTCATACCCCATTGGACAATGCTATCGGTTTACAGCCCGAATCCGGGTTGCTAGCATCGTCCTAGGGTCTCAGACCCTAGGACGGATCGGGTGGATAGCCGCCTCGAGGCTCGGGTCGGACTTGCACCGATATCCTCGGGGTTGCACCCCTGATACCTTGGACTGTCTCGGCCACCGAGGTCCCAAGGTCAGCCATCCACCGTCACCGGTGTACGAAAACCCCGCGCCCTGCGCGGGTTTTTTGTGTCCGGTAGTTTCAATTCTAGCCGGCCTGCCGGCTTTCGCAATGTCTTAAATCCGAAGCGCATTCGGAAATACCAACGCGTCCAGTAAAGGTTACGCAGTTGCGCAACCGGTGTCCGCGTCCTCGACACCATAGGAACACCTCCAAACAAAAATTCATAGCCCTGAGCGCTCGGGAGCGCTCAGCGTCGCGGCTACTGCCGGCGAGGGCGTAAGGTGCTCGTGGGCGTCCAGGGCGTTGGAGCTATTGACAACGCCCTTAAGTGTTGTCATTATCTCCAACATGCGAGCGCGGCTGCTGGTCGATCAGCGGATCATCCTCTCCGACCATGAGTTCGCGGAGCTCGTCATCTGGGCGCTGGCCGCGCCGCTGCGGGGCAGCGCCCATGAACTGAAGTACCGCCTGGCCTTCGTCGTGGACGGCGAGTGCGTCCTGCGTTACGACAACGAGGCGGGCAAGGGCGACCACCGGCACATCGGCGGCCAGGAGCGGACGTACCGGTTCGAAAGCATCGACAAGCTTCTGGCGGATTTTGAGCGAGATATCGCGAGGTGGCGCGATGAAAACCATAACTCTTGAGGTGCGCTCGCTGAAGGGCGCGTTGAGCGAAGTGGCGAGCGCGGTACAGAACCGCAGGGCCATGAGCACGGCCCGGATCAGCTTCGCCTCGGCGGAGCTCCTGTGGCAGGTGCTGACCGCGAAGCGATGGGAGATCCTGAAGGCGATGACGGGCGCCGGCGCGCTCAGCATTCGGGAGATTGCCCGCCGGGTCGAGCGCGACGTGAAGGCCGTGCATGCCGATGTGCATGCGCTACTGAAGGCGGGCGTCATCAGCAAGACGTCCGAGGGGCGGATGATCTTCCCCTACGATGCGGTTCATGTTGATTTCGTGCTGAAAGCGGTCGCGTGAGCAATAACGCGGGTGCCCCGAGCCTTGCGCGACGAAGTGACGGATGAACGTATAGGCGACGCGGTAGGCGGCCTCGACATTCACTCGGACCATCGCGCACACCCTGTCGATATCGATCGAGCCGATCGGCCCGACCTCTGTGGCGCCGGCGTTGTTGATCACCAGGTCGCAGCGGCCGAAGCGCCCGCGTGCCTCGGTCAACAGGCGCCCGGGCACCAGCGGGTCGGTGATGTCGGCAACGAGCGGCTCGGCGCCGAGCTCGGCGCAAATCTGCCCGAGACGCTCGGAGGACGGTGCGTTCAGGAGCACGCGCAGCCCGAGCGCGCGCAGCTCCCGGGGCGATTGCCAGTCCGATGCCGCTGCTCGCACCCGTGACGACGGCGACCCGTCCCTCGAGGCCATTGGAATCAATGGACGTCATGCGCGCATGCCCTGCCGGTGTCGTACGGGCGGCCGGACGGGCCGCGCCGGCCCACGATCGGCACTCGGTCGGTGTGCGGCAAGCGCGCCGGGCGCGCTCAGCCCGCCAGGAAGAACCCCATCTTCACGCCGGCCAGCTGAATCACGTCGTTGTCGCGCAGCAGGGTCGGCTGCAGGCCGATCGGCGTGCCGTTGATGACCGGGAAGCGGTCCGGCTGGTCGCTGTCGACGTGCACGATGTAGTACCCGTCGGCGCGGCGGGTGATCGCCGCGACCTGCACACCCGGGCGCCCGAGGGTGGTCAGTGTCTTGGTCAGCTCGAGCTCGCGGCCCGCGAAGGCGCCGGAGAGCACCTGCAGCTTGGCGGGCTTTGGCGTCGCGCTGGCCGCGGCCGGCTTGCTGCCGTTGGCCGCGGCGACCGCCTCGGCCGCCGCGCGCAGTGCCTGCATGGGCCGCGCCGAGGGCTGGATCACCATCGTCTTCTCGAACTCATCCTGCTGCTCGTCGTCTTCCATGAAGCGCAGCTGGTGGTGTCCGACGGTGATCACATCGCCGTGCTGCAGGGCATGCTTCTTGATCAGCTTGCCGTTGACGTACGTGCCGTTGGTGCTGTTCAAATCCTCGAGAAACGAGTCGTTGAGGATGTTGATGACCAGCGAATGGTGGCCGCTGACGGCCGCATTGTCGATGCGGATGTCATTGTCCGGGAGGCGCCCGACCGTGTAACGCTCCTTGTTCATGTTGTACTCGGCCATTACCTGGCCGTCGAGGCTCAAGATCAACCTTGCCATGCGTACTCTCCCGCCCCCCCGTCAGCCGAACCACTTACGGATCTTGTCGAGCACGTTCTGGCGGGCCGGAAAAGCGTCCACCACGTGCGCCATCAGTACCGAGATGTTGTCCCGGCCCCCGTTATCGTTGGCCAACTGAATCAATTGTTTGGCAACGGTATCAAGATTAGCACTAAAAGTGTTTATCGTTAAATGGATGTCATCATCCTCGATCATGTCCGAGAGGCCGTCCGAGCAGAGCATGTAGATCTCGCCCTTGTGCACGGGGACCTCGCGGATCTCGACTTCGACGCTCGGCTCGACGCCGAGGGCGCGGGTGACGTAGTTCTTGTTCGCCGCCCGCTGCGCCTCCTCGGGCGAATACAGGCCGCGGTCGACCAGCTCCTGCAGCAGCGAGTGGTCCATGGTGATGCGCTCGAACTTCGCGCCCTGGGCGCGGTACATGCGCGAGTCCCCGACGTGCGCGATCGTCACCCGGTTGTCGAAGAACAGGGCCGCAACCACCGTGGTGCCCATGCCTTCGCACTGCGCCTGGGTGTGGGCGGTCTGGTAGATGATCTTGTTGGCCCGATGGATCGCATCGCGCAGGATGATGCTGGTGCGCGAGAGACCGGAGTCGGAGTCGACGCTCTGCAGGTTCTCCCGCTCGAGGTGCTCGCGCACCATCGTGACGATGGTCTTGACCGCCAGGCCGCTGGCGACCTCGCCGGCCTTGTACCCGCCCATGCCGTCGGCGAGCACCAGCAGCCCGAGATCGGCATCCCCGGCAATGGTGTCCTCGTTGTGCTCGCGCACCTTGCCGGTATCGGTCAGCCCGACGACGCGCAGTTTGTTCTTCAAACCCATGCAGCGCCCTCAGGCGGTGTGCAGACCATTGATTTTCTTCACGAGCATGCCCAGCCGATCCCCGATCCCAGCCGCGATACGCTAGCATTGCTCGCGGTCCAGTCCGAGCGTCCGGTCACAAAAGCCGGCAGTGCCGCACAGTTCCCGAAACATCCTAGCACCCGGCTGCGGTGCGAGCGTACCGATGCCCCGAGCGAGCTCCCTCTTTTTGTGCAGCGCCTGCGGCGCCGAGACCCCAAAATGGCAGGGCAGCTGTCCGGCGTGCGGGGAATGGAACGTGCTCGAGGAGGTGCGTGCGTCGCGAGCCGGGGCGCGCGCCCGCGCACTCGCGCCGGCGGCCGAGCCGCTCTCGCTCGCGAGCGCCGCGGCACCGGCTGAGCGCCTCGGCAGCGGCCTCGGGGAGCTCGACCGGGTCCTGGGCGGAGGCATCGTGCCGGGGTCCGTCACCCTCCTCGGTGGCGATCCGGGCATCGGCAAATCGACGCTGCTGCTGCAGGTGGCGGCCCACGTCGCTGCCGGGGCGCCGGTGCTGTACGCCACGGGTGAGGAGTCCGGCGCGCAGGTCGCGCTGCGGGCGCGGCGGCTCGGTCTGGCCGCCGCGGCGCTCGAGGTCTTGCCCGAGACGCACCTCGAGAGCGTGCTGGAGCGGGCCACCTCGCGGCAAGCGGCGCTGCTGATCGTCGATTCGATCCAGACGGCCGAGTCCGGCGCGCTCGAGAGCGCCCCCGGATCGCTCTCGCAGCTGAAGGACTGCGCCGCTCAGCTGGTGCGCTTCGCCAAGGGCAGTGCCACCGCCGTGTTCCTCATCGGGCACGTCACCAAGGACGGCGCGATCGCAGGCCCCCGGGTGCTCGAGCACTTGGTGGACACCGTGCTGTACTTCGAGAGCGAGACGGCGAGCCGCTTTCGCATCGTGCGCGCCACCAAGAACCGCTTCGGGGCGGTCAATGAGCTCGGTTTCTTCGCCATGACCGAGGGCGGGTTGCGCGAGGTGCGCAACCCCTCGGCCATCTTCCTCGCGCGCGCCCCGGAGCCGGCCGCCGGCAGCATCGTCACGGTCACGCGCGAGGGCGGACGGCCCCTGCTGATCGAGCTGCAGGCGCTGGTGGATCGGATGCGCTTCGGGGCGCCGCGGCGCATCGCCCAGGGGCTCGACGCCAATCGCCTCGCCATGTTGCTGGCGGTCATGAACCGCCATGCGGGCGTCTCGCTGCAGGAGCACGACGTGTTCGTCAACGCCGTCGGCGGTGTGCGCATCGGGGAGACCGCGTGGGACCTGCCGGTGGTGATTGCGCTCGCCTCGAGTCTCGCCGAGCGGATCGTGCCGGGCACGCTGGTGGCGTTCGGGGAGCTCGGCCTCACCGGCGAGGTGCGCCCCGTCGCCTACGGCGAGGAGCGGCTGCAGGAGGCGCTGAAGCAGGGGTTCCAGTGCGCGCTCGTGCCGCGCGACAACGCACCGCGTCGGCCCATCGAGGGATTGCGGGTCGTGCCGGTGGCGCGCATCGATGAGGCGCTCTCGGCCGCCTTCAACGCGAGGGCTCCGGCGACTCCGGCGGCGCGTGCACCCGCACGGTCTTGATGGCGTTGTCGGCGATCTGCAGAACCTCGAAGCGGTAAGGGCCGACCTTCAGTGCCGTGCCCGGGGCGGGGATGGTCTCGAGCCGCTCGATCAGCAGTCCGTTCAGCGTCTTCGGTCCATCGGTCGGCAGCTGCCACTGCAGCGCCCGGTTCACCGCCCGCAGCGTCGCCCCACCGTTGATGATGTAGACCCCCGGTTGCTCGGCGTAGATGTCCCGATGCGAGATGGTGGCCGGGTCGGTGGTGAACTCCCCGACGATCTCCTCCAGGATGTCCTCGAGCGTCACCAAGCCCTCGATGTCCCCGTACTCGTTCACGACGAAGGCGAGGCGGCGCCGGTTGCGCTGAAAGTGCGCCAGCTGCACGTTGAGCGAGGTGCCCTCGGGGATGAAGTACGGCTCGCGCGCCCGTGCCATCTCCTCCAGGCGCTCGCGCGTGAGCGTGCCGCGCACCAGTTCCTGCGCGATGCGCTTCATGTGCAGCACCCCGACTAAGCTGTCCAGTTCCCCATCGAACACCGGCACGCGGGTGTGTGGCGTGCGCTCGAGCTGCTCGAGCACCTCGTCCCAGCTCTGCGCCAGGTCGATCCCGGCGATCTCCTGGCGCGGGATCATGATGTCGTTGACGGTGATCTGGCCGAGATCGAGGATCGACAGCAGCATCTGGCGGTGGCGTGCCGGGAGCATCGGGCCGGCCTCGGCCACCGCGGTGCGCAGCTCCTCGGTGCTCAGCGTCTGGCCGGCCGGGGAGGTTTTCACCACCCCCACGGCGCGCAGCAGCCCATAGGAGATGCCGTTGGTCACGGTGAGGAACGGGCGGGCCAGGAACACCAGCACCCGGTAGACGCGCGCGGCGCGCAGCGCGGAGGTCTCCGGGTGCGCCGCGGCGTAGATCTTCGGGGTCAGCTCCCCGAACACGATCACCACCAGCGTCAGCAGCACCCCCATGGCCGGCACCGCGTAGCGGTAGCCGGTGCGCTCGGCGAGCAGCGTGGCGATCGCCGAGGCGAACACGTTCGCCGCCGCCACGATCACCAGGTTCGCCCCCAGCCAGTCCTCGGGCTTGTGCAGCAGGCGCTCGAGGAGCTTCGCGGTGCCCTGGCCGGCCTGGGTGCGGTGGCGGAGGCGGTGGCGGTTCACCGAGAGCATCGCCACCTCGGTGCCGGAGGCGAAGGCGATGAGGGCGATCAGCCACAGCAGAGCGATGAGCAGCAGCGGTACGGATACGGCGGACAAGTGTGGACCCTCCTTGGCCCTATAATGGCTGCCCGAACCGGATTCGTCACATCAGCATGTTCGACGCCCTCACCACCCGTCTCTCGCGGACCCTCGAGACACTGCGCGGCCGCGGCCGGATCACCGAGGAGAACATCGGCGCGGCGCTGCGCGAGGTGCGCGTGGCGCTGCTCGAGGCCGACGTCGCTCTGCCGGTGGTCAAGACCTTCATCGATGCGGTCAAGGCCCGCGCCCTCGGGGCCGAGGTGGCCCAGAGCCTCACCCCCGGACAGGCCTTCATCGGCATCCTGCACCGTGAACTCGTCACGCTCATGGGCAGCGCCGAGGCGCGCTTCACGCTGCGCGCCCAGCCGCCGGTGGTCGTGCTGCTCGCCGGTCTGCAGGGGGCGGGTAAGACCACCTCGGCGGCCAAGCTCGCCCGCTGGCTGATCGAGACGCAGAAAAAGCGCGTCGCCCTGGTGAGCACCGACGTGCGCCGCCCGGCGGCGATGCTGCAGCTGCAACGTCTGGCCGAGCAGGTCCAGGCCCATTACGTGGCGGCCGATCCGGCTGCGCCGCCCGCGCTCATCGCACGTGCGGCGCTCGAGGAGGCCCGCCGCGGGGTGTTCGACGTGCTGATCGTCGATACCGCGGGCCGGCTGCACGTCGATGAGGCGCTCATGGAGGAGGTGCGCGAGATCGACCGGGCCGTCGAGCCTGCCGAGCGGCTGTTCGTGGTGGACGCGATGGCCGGCCAGGATGCGGTCAATGCCGCCCGCGCCTTCGGCGCGGCGCTCGATCTGACCGGCATCGTGCTCACCAAGGCCGACGGTGATGCGCGTGGCGGCGCGGCGCTCTCGGTGCGCCAGATCACGGGCCAGCCCATCGTCTTCGTCGGCATCGGGGAGAAGACCGAGGCGCTCGCGCCCTTCGACCCGGAGCGCATGGCCTCGCGCATCCTCGGCATGGGCGATGTGGTGAGCTTGGTCGAGCAGGTGCACCAGCAGGTCGACCGCGAGTCCGCCGAGCGCCTGGCCCGCAAGGTCGTCCAGGGCAAGGGGTTCCATCTGGGGGACCTCAAGAGCCAGCTCGAGCAGGTCCAGAAGATGGGCGGTCTGGCCTCGCTCATGGACAAGCTGCCTACCGCGGCGCAGAAGGGGACGGTTTCCGCCGAGCAGGGCGATCGCGACGTGCGTCGTCAGATCGCCATCATCAATTCCATGACCCCGCGCGAGCGGGTGCATCCGGCGCTGATCGACGGCTCGCGCCGCCGACGCATCGCGCGCGGCGCCGGGGTGCAGGTCCAGGACGTCAATCGCCTGATGAAGCAGTTCCAGCAGATGCAGCGGATGATGAAGCAGATGCGCGGCGGGCGGCTGCGCCAGATGCTCGGTGCGCTGCAGGGGAAAATGTCCTGAGCGGCGCGCCCCGGTGCACTACGGCGTGAGGGCCGGCGGGCCGCCGCCGGCCCTTCAGGTGAAAATTACTGCGAACCCCTTTCGGATCAGGTGATAAGCCCGTAGAATCCGCGCTCTTTTTTGAGGGGCGGTGCCGCGGGCCCGTCCGGATCGGCCATTTGAGAGCGACAAGACCATGGTAACCATTCGTCTGACCCGGCGCGGGGCGCGGAATCAGCCCTTTTATCACGTCGTGGTGACGGACAGCCGCAAGCGCCAGGGCGGAGCCAGCCTCGAGAACGTCGGGTTCTTCAACCCCGTTGCCGGTGGCAATGAGCCCAAGCTGAAGCTCGACCTGCCTCGTATCGAGTACTGGGTCGGTCAGGGCGCCCAGCCGTCCGAGCGCGTGCGCTCGCTGCTGACCTCGTACCGGAAGCAGGCGACGGCCTGACGGTCGCCGCCCTGACGGGGCCCGTCGTGACCGCCCGCTCCCCCTGGGTCGAGCTCGGGCGCATCGGGGCGCCGTTCG
>JBMFWZ010000119.1:0-8944 GCA_049964755.1 Steroidobacteraceae bacterium
CCGAATGTTCTGCCGCCGCGCCTCAAGCGACCACCCCAGATGCCGATCACGAGGGCCCAGGTGCCGCGCCGCGGAACTCCAGCCAAACAGGCCCACCGGTCGAACGCCCGCGTACACCATGAACTTCAGGTGCTCACCGACCGCCCGGGTATAGCCCAGATAGTGATCGCTCTCGATCAACCAGTTGAACAGCGCCTCCTGCGCTGTGCGCCGAACCTGACAGAACGTCAGTGGCCCCAGCTCCCGCAGGCTCGTACACAAGGGGGTGCGATCGACCGCCACCGGGTGGGGCCGCCGACGGGCCAGCTGGCGCGCCGCCAGAGGATTGTGCAACCCGCGCCGCACCGCCGGCAGCTCGATGTGCCCGGCCCGATGCAGCGCCAGCATCAGCCCCCGGGCCACCATATCCCGCAGCGCACCGTTCGCCTGCCGCCAGCCCCATTGCTCGCACAATCGCTCTGACAGCTTCCGCCGGCTCGCACCAGGGCACGCCGCAATCAGCTCGCGAATCTCTCGGATATCGGCCGCCGTGAGCGCGCGGCCCCGGTAGCGCAGCAGGGTCTCCATGCCGTAAACGATAGCGGAACCGATCTCGGAACGCAAGCTCCGCAGCCCTGCCACACAGCCGGCGACATCAGTCGCCTACCTCAGCGTACCGCCTCTACGTCAGACCCGTCACGCGCGCTCGCCGGAAGGACACGGTTGAACTCACCAACGGAGCTAGTCAGCAATGAACGGCTCAGTGTCAAGTTCCCCAGCATCGGCTCTCAAACATCGGGTAAATCCACCAAGATCGCACTGGGCGATTCACTTCTGGGGGCAGAGACGTATTGCGGCTCCTCTACTGACCTCACGCACGTCCCCACATCCAGCCTCGATCTAGTCATCACCGATCCGCCCTTTGGCGACCTGCTGCACTACTCGGAGCTGTCCGATTTCTTCTACGTCTGGCTGCGTCTCGCGCTGAAGGACAAGTACCCCGACTACTTCAGTGCCGAGTACACGCCCAAGTCGCTGGAGGCGGTTGCCAATCGTGCCCGCGAACCGGAAGACCCGGACGGCTTCTACCAGCGCCTGCTCACGCAGTGCTGGCGCGAGGCGCATCGCGCGCTAAAGCCTGGCGGCATCCTCGCCTTCACCTTCCACCACAGCGAGGACGAACCGTGGGTGGCGGTGCTGGAGTCGCTGTTCGATGCGGGCTACTACCTCGAAGCGACGTACCCGATCCGCTCCGACGAGACCAAGGGCGACGGCGAGTTCGGCTCCAAGACCATCGAGTACGACATCATCCACGTTTGCCGCAAGCGCACCGAAGAACCCAAGCCGGTGAGCTGGGGCCGGATGCGCCGCGAGGTGATGGCCGACGTGCGTCAGTTGCGGGCAATGCTGGAGAACCACGCCAAGGAAGGCCTGCCAGCGGCAGACATCCAGGTCATCCGGCGCGGCAAGGCGCTGGAATATTTCTCGCGCCACTACGGCAAGGTCTATGTCGACGAAGGACGCACCATCTCCGTGCGCGATGCGCTGGTCGGCATCAACCAGCTCATCGATGAGGACGCCGACGAGGGCAAGGAGGCGCCGCCGGTCAACGCCGAGCCGATTTCGCGGCAGTTCCTGCGCACCTTCGGCCATGCCGCCGAGCTGAAGCGCGATCAGTTGCAGAAGTTCCTCAGGGGCTCGATCACCACGCCGGACGAGTTCGTGCAGCGCGGCTGGTGCGCAGAGAAGAACAAGGTCTTCACCCGCACCGATGCGCTGGATTTCGCGCGCGAGTGGTCGGGCAAGCACCGCCGCCGCCTCACGTCCGATCTGGATCAGGCGCTGGTGCTGATCGGCGCGTGTTTCGACGGCAGCGGCATCAATGCCTCGGACACGTTAAAGAATGATAACTTCAAGCCGCACGTCGCGCTGAAACCGTTGCTGGAATGGCTGCACCGCAACGGCCCGGATCAGACCACCCGCAACGCGGCCTCGCGTGCGGTGTCCATCTACAACGCATGGCACGCCAGCCAGGCACCCCACCCCGCGCAGAGTTCCTTGTTCGATGACGATGGGGAGTACGAGTGATGCGACAATTGCGCGACACTGTCTGGCAGCGGCGCGGCACCAGTTGGGTGTGGGACGAAGAAGCGCGCAACCAGATCTGCGCGGCCAGCGAAGTGTGGAGCCTGCGCCAGTTTCTGCGCGCCAGCAAAGCACCGGGCAGCTGGCGAGACGATCTGCCGAGCAATGGCGGCAAAACGCTGGTGGTGGCCGGGCTGGATGGCAGCCTCGATCTGCTGACGCCCACGGATGCCGAGGCGTGGCTGGGCGACGCGATCAAGCCCGGCATCCTGTCGTTTCAGGACGACTGGGGAAGCGATGGTGCGCTGGTGTTCTGGCTGCCCGGTGGCCACAACCGCATCCGAGCCGAGGCGGCCACCGATGAGGTGGGTTGGCTGTGCCACACGCCCCACGGCCATCAGCTCGACTTCGGCCGCATACTGTGGGGTCAAGCCAACGAGTACCCGCAGGAAATCCTGCTGCGCGACGGCGGCAGGCCCGCTGGCCTGTTCCACCTGCGGATTACTTGAGGGACGGCTGAGTGACGGCAGAGATTCAGTTCCAACCCGGCGAGCGCATCACTCACCACGAGTACGGACAGGGCGTCGTCCTCGACTCGGCGCGTGACGGTTATCTGCGTGCGTTCTTCGGCGTCGGCGAACGCCGGGTGCCAGTGACGTCGCTGCGGCGCGAACTCACGCGCACGGAGCGCGTCCTGCGTGGCCTAAACAACAGCAGAGACGGCAGCGCGGAGCGTGGGCGCAAGGCGTGGCTGGCCTATGAGGCGCACGCGCTGCCGGTGATGGAAAGCGCCCCGGCGCTGACCTCGGCCAAGATCGACCTGCTGCCGCATCAGGTAGTGCTGACGCACCGCATCGCCACCGCGTCCCCCCGGCGCTACCTGATCGCCGATGAGGTGGGCCTGGGCAAGACCATCGAAACCGCGCTGATCCTGCGTGAGCTGGCCAGCCGGGGCGAATTGACCCGCGCCTTGATGGTGGTGCCTGCGGGCCTCGTGAACAACTGGCACCGCGAATTGAATGAGGTGTTCAACCTCGAGTTCGAGGTGTTCGGTTCAGAGGGCGACATCACCGACCGCAAGACCAATGCCTTCGCCAAGCACGACCGGCTGATCGCCAGTATCGACACCTTGAAGCGCCCGGCGCGCATCAAACGCTTGCTGGACGCACCGCGCTGGGATTTGGTGGTGTTCGACGAAGCGCACCACCTGACCGCCTACCGCACCGGCGGCAAAGTTCGCAAGACCGAGAATTACAAGCTGGCCGAGGCGCTGAAAGATCATTCGCGCGACCTGCTGCTGCTGTCGGCGACGCCGCATCAGGGTAACCACTTCCAGTTCTGGATGCTGGCGCAACTGCTGAACCCGACCTTGTTCCGCAGCCCCGAGGAAATGGTGGAAGAACGGCACCGGCTCAACACGGTGATGTTCCGCCGCACCAAGGCCGACGCCTGCCAGCCCGATGGTTCACCGCTGTTCGCGCGGCGCTGGGTTCACACCGAATCCTTCGTGATGGTGCAAGCCGAACGGTTATTCTACGAGAAGCTGCGCGAGTACCTTGAGGACGGCTTCGACCTCGCGCGCCGCCAAGGTAACCAGGGGCGCGCGCTGGGCTTCTTGATGGCGATCTTCCAGAAGATCGCTGCATCGAGCTTCGCCGCCGTGCGGCGCACATTGAAGCGCCGCCTGCTGATGTTGACGCTTCACGAGGCGTTTCTGCGCGACAAGGAACTGGATATCGAAGGCCGCGAGCGCCTGACAGAGGAGGCGCGCGAGCTGATCCACCAGGAGTTCAACTTGTCGCGCGACAGCGTCGGTCGCAGCGAGGTGGATCGCGTGCTGGCTGACCTGAAGTACCGGCTGGTCAAGAAGCTGGACGAGGAGGCGCTGGAAATGGCGTCCGACCCTTACGCGAGCGAATATTCGTACTCGCACGCCGAGGAAGCCGCGTCGGCGGTAGTGAACCTGCACCTGCCCGAGGAGCGTCTGCGCATCGGCGATCTGCTGCGCGGGTTCCCGGCGGAGCGCGAAACCAAGATGCAGAAGCTGCTCGATGGCTTGGGGACGCTATGGCGGCAGAACCCGAACGAGAAGATCGTGATCTTCGCCACCTACCTCGGCACGGTGGACATGATCGCCCGCGAGATCGAACAGACGTTCCCCGGTCAGGGCGTGGTAGTGCTGCGCGGCGGCGACCACGGAGCCAAGGTGGCGGCGGAGCGGCGCTTCCGCCTGAAGGACGGCCCGCGCGTGCTCGTCTGCACGGCGGCCGGGCGCGAGGGCATCAACCTGCAGTTTGCCCGGATCCTGTTCAATTTCGACCTGCCGTGGAACCCGATGGACATGGAGCAGCGCATCGGGCGCATCCACCGCTACGGCCAGAGCCACACCGCGCAGGTCTACAACCTCGTGCTGTCGGACACCATCGAAGGCCGCATCTTCCTGTTGCTCGACGAGAAGCTGACCGAGATCGCGCGTACGGTCGGCAAGGTCGATGAGCACGGCAATGCGGCCGAAGACCTGCGCGCGCAGATTCTCGGGCAGTTATCCGAACGCCTGAACTACGACCGGCTGTATCAGGAGGCGCTTTCCGATCCGGAGCTGAAGCGCACGCAGGTGGAACTGGAAGCGGCGTTGTCGAACTCTCGCGAGGCGCGGCAGGTGGTGTTCGATCTGTTCCAAGACCTCGACGGATTCAGCCTCGACGACTACAAGCCCTTCTCGGACGTGTCGTCCAGTCTGGATCGGCTGGTGCGCTTCTTCTCGGCAGCGGTCGCGGATCGCCAGCAGAAGCTGGTCAAGGTCGACGACGCAACCTACGACCTCATCACGGCCGAAGGCTTGCGCGGCGCCCGCTTCACGTTGAACCGCGAAGCGGCGACGAACCAGGATGGGCTGCAACTGATGGGTCTGGATCACCCGTTGGTGCAGGAGGTATTGGGGCACTGGCGCAGCGTGCCGCCGGAGGAAATCGGCATCGCCGTATCCGGCGACGTGGACGAGCCGGTGCTGTTGTCGCTGTGGATGGTCGAGGCGTCGGTCGGCAACGGCGAGCGCCGCGTGGTGGTGCAGCCCATCGCGGTAAAGCAGGACGGCACACGCATCCCGGCGGTCGAACGCCTGTGCGAGCAATACCTACAGGCTCCGCCGACCGCGCCGATGTTCCGGCCCGAGCAGCGAAGCGAACTGTTTACCCACGCCGTGGAGCCGACCTTGCAGCGGGAGCTGAAGCACAAGGGAACCGCAAACGGCGATGGCAGCTACTCGGCGGAGCTGATCGGCTACGTCGAGATCTGCAGTAGTCAAAGAGATCCGAAGTCGTTGTGACAGCTTCTGAAACATCTCGGCAATAGTCAGAACTTGACACCTCTGCGTAGCGTGCAGATTGAGTGAATCCAGCGACAGGACCTGGGCGAGACTGAGGACGGGAAGGATAAGGCAGCTGTCGAGCTTGGTAGACGTGGAGCCATGGCCCGCGCCAACGCGACGTCAAAGCACAGACGAAGGCTCCGCGCAAAAAGGTGACGCTAAGTCCTTAGCGCATAAGGGAAAACATAGATTTCGCATATTTTTCTTCCTTTTTTGCAAGCCGTGTGGCAGCATCGCCCAAGCTTCAAGGGCCAAGCAATGCCATCCGTACCTGAGATTGAAGACGTCCGCAGCGTTCTAGAATCGTTTGAGCTGCGGCTTCGCAAGGTGCTGGAAGATGCTTGGAACGAAGATTGGCTCAAGCTGATCCCCAAAAAGGCTCGCGACATGATGGATGCGACGACGCGGGCCAATAACATGTTCAGCTTCGTCCGCCAGCGTGCGGTGGCCGAGTTTCTGAATGACCCCGATGTCAGGCTTCTGGTGAGCGGCCGATCGTTGAAGTTTCTGTTTCGCCGCAAGGTGCTCGTGAGGCTGAAGAAGGCCAATCGGAAATCTGGACTGGGATCGAACATCACTACCCAGGCGACCCTGGAATTTATAAATCATCCACAGACGGATCTCTTTCCCGAGACGGAGGTCTATCACGTAGACGTCCTCTACAAAGAGGACACACTAGCGACGCGCATTGAGGCTGTCATAGCCACGTGTCGCCTCGGATTCCAAAAGGTATGGGATTACGAATTACAGAAGCCAGCCGCTGAATCGGGCGGTCTGGTTATTTCTATGCCGCCACCGAGTAATGATGGCGGTACTACACCCCCGGTAGTGCGGCCCAGAGAACAGGCCGACAAAGCCGATGATGCTGATAAGCCACGAGATGAGTAGGGGGAACCATGGCGGCGAACGGTTCAATGCTGCGGTTGGCGCGGCAAAGGAAGCAGTTATCTCAAATTGATGCCGCAGTAAAACTCGGCATCGACCAGCCGATCCTTTCTCGCATTGAGAATGGATTGATCGAGGCGCGTGAGGAGGTTCTTGTCAGGGCGTCGTCCGTCTACGACGTGCCCGTGTCATTTTTTTCGTTGACTGACCCAGTATACGGGGCGCCGGTCAGCGTTCATCCCATGTGGCGCAGAAAGGCGGATGTTTCTGGCAGGGAAATGGACGCTGTCATTTCGGAGTTGAACATTTGGGTCATGCATCTGCGGCGGCTACTTCAGGGAGCCGAATATGTGCATACCGCGAATGTTCCCCAGCTTGATATAGAAGACTACGGAGACCCGGAGAAAATCGCCGGGCTGCTCAGAGCACACTGGAAAATGCCCCCCGGACCAATCCGCGATCTGACGCTGTTGGTCGAGCGAGCCGGAATAATCGTAGCGCATTCCACGCTGAGAGGAGCATCTGTAAGCGGAGTGACATTCGCGCCCCCCGGTGTTCCACCATTGGTCGTGCTCAATAGCGAACAACCAGCGGACAGACTGCGTTTTACGCTTGCTCATGAGCTTGGGCATATGGTGATGCACAGGTTTCCAACCCCAAAAATGGAAGACGAAGCCAATGCTTTCGCATCTGCATTCTTGTTGCCGTCCAGAGACATCTCGCCGTATTTCTTTGGACGCCGAGTCGATCTAGCACTCTTGGCTGCGCTGAAGACCGAATGGAGGGTTTCAATGCAGTCCGTCTTGATGCGCGCGAAATCCTTGGGCTTCTTGTCGCAAACTCAGGAACAGTATCTCTGGAGACAGATAAGCGCTCGTGGCTACAGATTGCGAGAACCGCCCGAGCTGGACTTCCCTGCTGAGAAGGCCACCGTCATCGAGTCTTTGCTGCAAGTTCACCGGGATGCCCTTGGCTATTCGGATCAGGAACTCGCTCGTTTTCTTCATCTTTTTGAGGCTGATATCCGACAGCAGTACCACCTTACTTCACGAAAGGCGGAGCGCCCCAAAATCGCAGTAGTCAAATAAACGTCATGCTTGGCTGGAGCTACGCACGTAAGTTCTGGGCATGAGTTTTATGGCACTTTCGCTTGCTCGACTCGGTGTTTACCATCGCGAGGATGCCCTGATCGGAATCGCGAAGCCCCCGCATCAAGGAAAAGTGAGCCGGCTCGGCATAGGAAGCGACGCAATAGACCCGCATCGGCCCAAAGCGCGTCGAAATGGTCGGCGGTGCGATAGCGAATTCCAGCGTAGCCCAGCAGGGGGCAACTCTGGGGGCAGCTATCGCCCGAAAAGGACCAATAAATCATTGATATTCAGTAGCTTAGTGAGATTTTCGATTCCGCCCCTGGCCACCATAAATACCTGATTTTACAGGCATTTTTTCAGTCGCGCGGACGGGAGCGTGTCGAAGTGGGCCATTTGGACCCATTTGGACCAGTGCCCGACACGCCCCGCAGAATTTAAAGCGCCTCGCTAGACGGGTCTCCAACCCTGCAACGGAGACCTTTCCATGGCCGCGATCGATCAACGAACCAAGCACAGCTGGCGCGCCCGCGTGCGCATTCCGGGCTTCGCACAGAAGACCCGCACCTTCGATACCGAAGCCGAGGCGTGTGACTGGGCCGCGCGCATCGAGCGCGAACTGCGCGCCGGGCGCGACACGATCCCGAACCTGCGCGTCGAGCCTACCCTCGATGAAGCGCTCGAGCGTTACGAGCGGGAGATCACGGCCGAGAAGAAAGGCCACGAACAAGAGCGCCGGCGCATTCGACAATGGCGTCGTCGCGAGCTCGCCCAGCTCAAACTCTCCACGCTCACCTCGCAGCACTTCGTGGCGTTTCGCAAAGAGCGCCTCACGGCCGGCATCAAACGCTCCACGGTGCGCCTCGACCTTGCGCTCATCAGCCATCTCTACACCATCGCACGCAAGGAGTGGGGGATGCCGTATCTCACGAACCCCATCGCCGATGTGCGCCAGCCGAAGGCGGACAAGTGGCGCAATCGGCGCCTGAGCGCCGAAGAATCCCTGCGCTTCGAGCAGGCACTCGCCACCTGCTACAACCGGGTGATCCCGCTCATCGTCCCGATCGCGGTGGAAACCGCAGCCCGCAAGAGCGAGCTGCTGCAGCTGCTGTGGCGTGATGTCGATCTGAAGCGACGCACGATGCTCCTGCGCGACACGAAAAACGGCGAGGACCGGACCGTGCCGCTCTCCGAAAAGGCGGTCGAGTTACTTAGGCGGCTTGCGCACGAGGGCGAGGACGAGCCTGTCTTTCGGACTACCTCCGATGCCATCACCGCCGCATGGCGCCGGATCCGCTCGCGCGCAAAGATCACAAACTTCAGGTTCCACGACCTGCGCCACGAGGCGACCTCGCGGCTCTTCGAGCGAGGCCTCACGGTGATGGAAGTGCAACGCATCACCGGGCACAAGACGCTTGCGATGCTGCTGCGCTATACGCAGATGAACGTCGATCACATCGTCAACCGTCTGGATGAAACCGAATCCGACCCGAATTCTCCCGGTGGATCCCGACCGGTGCGCCCGACCCCAGAACCATCG
>JBMFWZ010000120.1:0-8901 GCA_049964755.1 Steroidobacteraceae bacterium
TGTCATGATCTCTTGGACGCTCGGTCGTGGTGCCCCGGCCGACGGTGCGTCCCATGGAGACGGAGGAAGCGTCCGATGCGCCTGCAGCGCGATCGTGGCGGCCCCGCCGTCATGGGAATGTCCCGAAGACCGGTGGCTTTGCGTCCCCGTCTTTCGACGGGTTTGCCCTTTACACTAGGTGCAGTGTCGAGGCAGGGGCCGCGCGAGTCAAGCGTTCCAGTGCGGCGTATTTCTCAGCTCGTATTGTCCGCAGCCCTCTGCGTACATCACGCAGCGTCCTGCGCCGGCACGGGCGCTGTTTATGTCACGTCCGCACCCTCATATGTCATGCCGAACGGATTCGAATCGGATCCGGGAGAATCTCCGGCAGATCGAGCCGGTGCTCGCGAGCGCAGGCCATCGCCTCTGGGTAGCCCGCATCGGCATGGCGCATCACGCCGCTCGCTGGATCGTTCCACAGTACGCGTGCAATGCGCCGTGCAGCCGCCTCCGTGCCATCGCACACGATGACCAGGCCGGCATGCTGAGAAAACCCCATTCCAACGCCACCGCCGTGATGCAGGGAAACCCACGTGGCGCCCGAGGCGGTGCTGAGCAGTGCGTTCAACAGCGGCCAGTCGGACACGGCATCGGATCCGTCGCGCATCGCCTCAGTTTCACGGTTCGGCGAGGCCACCGACCCCGAGTCCAAGTGATCGCGGCCGATCACCACCGGCGCCTTCAACTCCCCGCGGGCCACCATGTCGTTGAAAGCGAGACCGAGACGGTGCCGGTCGCCGAGCCCGACCCAGCAGATGCGCGCCGGCAGACCCTGGAAGTGGATGCGCTCGCGCGCCATGTCCAGCCACTGATGCAGGTGTTTGTCCTCGCTCAGCAACTCCTTGACCTTCGCGTCGGTCTTGAAGATGTCCTCGGGATCGCCGGACAGCGCCGCCCAGCGGAACGGACCGACGCCGCGGCAGAACAGCGGGCGGATGTATGCCGGCACGAAGCCGGGGAAGTCGAACGCGTTCTTGACGCCCTCCTCAAGCGCCATCTGTCGAATGTTGTTGCCGTAGTCCACGGTCGGCACGCCGGCAGCGTGAAAATCGAGCATGGCGCGCACGTGCATGGCCATCGAGGCCCGAGCGGCGCGGCTCACGGCCTGCGGATCGCGCTCACGCATCTCGAGCCAATGCTCGACGCTCCAACCGACCGGCAGATAGCCGTTCAGCGGATCGTGCGCGGAGGTTTGGTCGGTGAGCAGGTCAGGCCGCACACCGCGCTGGAACAACTCGGGCAGCACTTCAGCGGCATTGCCGAGCAACCCGACCGACACTGCCCTGCCCTCGGCACAGGCGCGCTGCACGATCTGGAGCGCTTCATCGAGACGCTCCGTGGCGTGATCGAGATAGCCCGAGCGCAGGCGCATCTCGATGCGCGAGCGCTGACATTCGATCGCCAGACAGGACGCTCCGGCCATCACCGCCGCAAGCGGTTGCGCGCCGCCCATGCCACCGAGGCCGGCGGTGAGCAGCCAGCGGCCCCGGAGTGTCCCGTCGTAATGCCGACGTCCCATCTCGACGAAGGTCTCGTACGTTCCCTGGACGATCCCCTGGCTGCCGATGTAGATCCACGACCCCGCGGTCATCTGCCCGTACATCATCAAGCCCTTGCGATCTAGCTCGTTGAAGTGCTCCCAGGTCGCCCAGCGCGGCACGAGATTGGAATTTGCGATGAGCACCCGCGGTGCATCGGGATGCGTCGTGAACACGCCGACCGGCTTGCCCGACTGAATGAGCAATGTCTGGTCCGCCTCGAGCCTGCGCAGCGTGGCCACGATGGTGTCGTAGCTCTCCCAGTCGCGGGCGGCGCGGCCGATCCCGCCGTAGACCACAAGCTCCTGCGGCCGCTCGCCCACCGCCGGGTCGAGATTGTTCATCAACATGCGCAACGGTGCCTCCGTGAGCCAACTCTTGGCCGTGAGCGTCGTGCCGGTGGGGGCGTGAATGACCCGGGTGGTGTCGAGGCGGGTCCGGGGCTTGAAATCTGCGCTCATGAGGCGACTCCCGTTGCAGAGTGAGCGAAATCCAGACAGGCACTGAGTGCGCGCTGCAGTACCTGGCTGAGCGGCGCGGCGCGCGCCGGCTCGAACGGCGGTGGCCAGTTGCCGGCGCCGGGGACGGCCGGCTCGCTGAGGTAGCCGCGGCAGGCCAGCTCCATCTGCACGGCGTGCACACCGCGCGTCGGGCAGCCATAGTGCCGCGTGGTCCAGCCGCCTATGAAACGGCCGTCGGTGACCAGCGTGAAGCTCGGGGACTCACACGCCTGCTCGAGAGCCCGCCGCAGCGCCGGTGCGCAGCTCGCGCCGCGATTCGTGCCGAGATTCAGGTGCGCCAGCTCCCCATCGAACAGTCGCGGCACGCGCGAACGGATCGAGTGCGCGTCGTACAGCACGACCCGGCCGTGTTCGGCGCGCAGCCGCTCGAGCTCCGCACCGAGCGCCGCGTGATACGGCTCGAAGTACTGCGCGCGCCGTGCAGCGATCTCGGCCGCATCCGGCGCCTCGCCCTCGCGGTAGAGCGGCTCGCCATCGAAGGTATGGGTCGGACACAGCTCGGTGGTGTTCTGGCCCGGATAGAGCGAGGCGCCCGACGGATCACGGTTCACGTCGATCACCGTGCGGCTGACGGTCGTGCGCACGGTGGTCGCCCCGAGCGCGAACGCCATGGCGTAGAGCCGCTCGACATACCAATCGGCGTCTTTGCGGGCGAGCCAGGGCGAGACCAGCCGGTCGGCGATCGGTGCCGGTAACTGCGTGCCCGTGTGCGGAAAACTGACCACGAGCGGCGCATCGCCGCGTTCGACTTCCAGCCACTCGTTCATGTCGGCTCCAGTGCGGGCAGCGGCACGTCGGCGGCCGCTCGCGGCAGCGCCCGCGCGCGAACCAGCTCCGCGGCGGCCTCGAGATCGGGGTGCAGATAACGGTCCTCGCCGAGCGGCGGGATGCGCGTGCGCACCGCGCTGCGCACTGCCTCGAGTACCTTGCTCGAGCGCAGACCGCGATGAAAATCGCAGCCCTGCGCCGCGGTGATCAGCTCGATGCCAACGATCGCCGCGGCGTTGCGGGTCATCTGGTGCAATCGGCGCGCGGCGTGCGCGGCCATCGACACATGGTCTTCCTGGTTGGCCGAGGTCGGAATCGAGTCGACGCTGGCCGGATGTGCGCACTGCTTGTTCTCTGACACCAGGGCTGCGGCAGTGACCTGCGGCATCATCAGCCCGGAGTTCAGGCCCGGACTGGGTGTCAGAAAGGCCGGCAGCCCGGAGAGCGCCGGGTCGACCAGCATTGCGATCCGCCGCTCGCAGAGCGAGCCGATCTCACACAGTGCCAGTGCCATGACGTCGGCGGCGAATGCCACGGGCTCGGCGTGGAAATTACCGCCGGAGAGCGCCTCATCGGCCTCGGGGAAGATCAGCGGGTTGTCCGACACGCCGTTGGCTTCGCACGCGAGCGCGCCGGCGGCGTGTCGCAACAGATCGAGCGAGGCGCCCATCACCTGCGGCTGGCAGCGCAGGCAGTACGGATCCTGGACTCTCGGGTCAGCCGTGCGGTGCGAATCACGGATCGCCGAACCGGCCATCAGCGCGCGCAGCGCGGCGGCGGTTTCGATTTGGCCACGATGACCGCGCAGCGCATGGATGCGTGCATCGAAGGGGGTATCGGAGCCCTTGGCGGCCTCCGTCGAGAGCGCGCCGGTGACCAGCGCGGATTGAAACACCGTCTCGATGTCGAACAAGGCGGCGAGCGCGTTGGCCGTCGAGAACTGCGTGCCGTTCAAGAGCGCAAGGCCTTCTTTGGGCGCGAGCGTCAGCGGCGCGAGTCCCGCCTCTTGCAACACCTGTGCGGCCGGTGCACACGTCCCGTCCGGCCGGCGGATTTGCCCGACGCCGATCAGGGCGGCAGCCAGGTGCGCCAACGGCGCCAAATCGCCAGAGGCGCCCACTGAGCCCTGTGCCGGAACGATCGGCAGCAGGTCGCGCTCGAGCAGCGCACAGAGGTGTCGAACCGTTTCCGGGCGGACCCCCGAGGCACCTTGCGCGACGTTGGCGATCTTCAGCGCCAGCATCAGCCGCGTGACGGATGCGGGCATGACCTCGCCCACCCCGGCACAGTGCGATAACACAATATTGCGCTGCAGGCGGGCCAGGTCGGCCGCCTCGATGCGCACGCTGGCGAGCTTGCCAAACCCGGTGTTGATCCCATAGACGGGCTCCCCGCGCGCCACGATGCGCGTGACGGCCTCTGCACCGCGCGCGATCCCGGCATAGCAGCGCTCATCGAGTGCAACGGGGTGGCCGCGGTAAATCGCGGCCCAATCGGCCAGTGGAACTCGACCGGGTGTCATCACGATGGAAGTCAATGGCCCCTCCAAATGCGGGCATACAGTGGGTTGCGGCCGATCCAGTACACGAGTTCGGCCGCTCGGCTCGCGTTCCAGATGGCCAGGTCCGCGGACTTGCCGGGCTCGAGCGTCCCGAGGTCGCTCTGGCGTCCGAGGGCGCAGGCCGCCTCGCGAGTGACCGCCGCCAAGGTCTCCTCGACGGTCAGACCGAATTCAATGGCACCGAGGTTCATCGCCATGAGCATCGAGAGCAGCGGCGAGGTCCCGGGATTGCAGTCGGTGGCGAGCGCGATGCGCACGCCATGTCGACGCAGCGCCTGCAGGGGCGGTCGCTGCTGTTCGCGCAGACAATAAAATGCGCCCGGCAGCAGCACCGCAACGGTGCCGGCCTGCGCCATCGCCGCGACGCCCGCCTCGTTCGTCCATTCCAGGTGGTCGGCCGAGAGGGCCCGAAATTCCGCGGCGAGCGATGCACCGCCGCCGTCGGAGAGTTGGTCCGCATGCAGCTTCACCGGTAAACCGTGATGGCGCGCGGCGGTGAACACTTCCCGGAGCTCTGCTGCGCTGAAGGCAATGCCCTCGCAGAAGCCGTCGACGGCGTCGGCCAAGCCTTCGGCCGCCGCCTGCGGAATCATTTCCTCGCGGATGCTGCGCAGGTACGCACCACGGTCCATCTCCGGAGGGACGGCGTGCGCAGCGAGCAGCGTCGTGACCACCCCGAGCGGCAATTCGCGCCCGAGCGCTCTCGCCACGCGCAGCATGCGTATCTCCTGCTGCACCTCTAGACCGTAGCCGGACTTGATCTCTACCGTGGTGACGCCCTCGCCCATCAGCACACGCAGCCGCTCGGCGGCAGTGCTGAGCAACGTCCGCTCCGTGGCTGCGCGTGTGGCACGTACGGTGGCGAGGATGCCGCCGCCGGCACGAGCGATGCTCTGGTAGTCCTCTCCGGCGAAGCGCCTCTCGAATTCCGCACTGCGATCGCCGCCAAAAACGATGTGGGTGTGGCAATCGATCAAACCCGGGGTCACCAGGCGCCCGTCGAGATCGACTTCCTCGCGCGCATGAGCGCCTGCCGGCAGCTCGCGGGCCGGACCGGCGAATACGATTCGTCCGTCCGAGACGCCGAGCGCGCCGTGTTCGATCAGGCCGATGCCCGGCAGCCGCGGCGAGAGTGTTGCCAGGGTTGCGCCGCGCCACAAACGATCGAATTGCACTGCCTGGGCCTTCTCATTTGCCTAGCCAAATTATAATATGCCTAGACATATTACGTAACCCCCCCCAAGGACGCGACCGGACCGAGCGCGGCATGAACCGGACATTCTTCTTCGACACCGCGCGGCTGCCCGCTGGGTGGCGGCGCAATGTGCGCGTGACGGTGCGCGCCGGATTGATCTGCGAGGTGGCCTGCGGCGCAGCAGCCGACCCTGAGGATCTGCGCCTGGCGCTGGCTCTGCCGGGGGTGCCGAATCTGCACAGTCATGCCTTCCAGCGCGCCATGGCGGGACTTGCGGAGCGGCGCGGACCGAAGGGTACGGATGACTTCTGGTCCTGGCGCGAAGTCATGTATCGCTTTCTCGAGCGCCTCGACCCCGATGATCTGCAGGTTATCGCCGCCTACACGTATGCCGATCTGCTCGAGGCCGGGTTCACCTCGGTCGGGGAGTTCCACTACCTGCACCGCGATCCTCGCGGCAACCTCTATCAGGACCCGGCGGAGCTGGCGCTGCGCCATGCGGCCGCCGCCGACGCCACCGGCATTGGACTGACGCTCCTGCCCGTCTTCTATGAGTCGAGTCAGTTCGGCGGAGCCGCCCCCACCGCCGGACAGCGGCGCTTCATTACCGATCTTGCGCAGTTCGAGCGCATCACCGCGCGGATACGCACCGCCGTTCCCACGAGCGAGGCGCGCAATGTCGGCATCGCGCCGCACTCCCTGCGGGCGGTCACCGGTGCGCACCTGGCGCGGCTGCTGGAACAGTACCCGCTCGGCCCAGTGCACATTCATGCCGCGGAGCAGACGAAGGAAGTCGAGGATTGCGTGGCGTTCACGGGCTTGCGCCCGGTGGAGTGGCTACTGCGCCATGCAAACATCGATGGGCGCTGGTGCCTCGTGCACGCCACCCACCTGACAGACGCGGAGACGATCGAACTGGCCCACAGCGGCGCGGTGGCCGGCCTGTGCCCGGTCACCGAGGCGAATCTCGGCGATGGCATTTTCCCCTCGCTCGCCTATGCCAACGCGGCGGGCCGGTGGGGGATCGGCACCGACTCACACATCCGGCTCGATGCCGCCGGTGAACTGCGCCAACTGGAGTACGCGCAGCGCTTGACGCACCGGGCGCGTAATGTGCTGGCACGCCCCGATCAGCCCTCGAGCGGCGCGAGCCTGCTCGAAGAGGCATTGCGCGGCGGCGCCCAGGCGCTTGCACTGCCGGTCGGCGCCATCGCCTCGGGATGCCGTGCGGACTTCATCGGACTGGATACCCAGCATCCCGATCTGACCGGACGCACTCTGGACTCCGCGATCGATACCTGGGTGTTTGCCTCGGGCCGCTCGCTGATCAAGCACGTCATCGCCGGCGGCGAGCACGTCGTAGAGAACGGCAGACACCGAGACCGCGATCGAATCGACGCCGCCTATCGCCGAACGTTGAACTGTCTGCTGCAGACGGCATGACGATGATGAAAGGCGGCGCGGCATCCTCCCTGGCACGAAATCGCACCGTGCCGCGCTCCCGCGAAATCTATGAAGCGCTGCGGCAGAAGATCGTGTCCGGTGAATGGCCAGCCGGTCACCGGCTGCCGTCCGAGCACGAGTTGGCGCGGGCGTTTGGCTGCGCGCGCATGACCATCGGCAAGGCGCTCGGCGCCTTGGCGGAACAGCGGCTGGTCACCCGGCGGCGGCGCGCAGGCACCACCGTGAACAACCCCCGCCCGCAGGAATCGGTGCTCGAAATCCACGACATCGAGGCGGAACTGCTCGCAGCGGGCATTCCCTACGCGTATGAGTCCCTCGCACGACGAATTCGCCGCGCCACGGCCGAGGACGCCGGGACTCTGGGTGTGTCATTTGGTACACCGGTGTTGGCGCTGACCGGCCTGCATCGCGCCTCCGGCCGGCCCCATGCCCTCGAGGAGCGGCTCATCAACCTGCGGGCGGTCCCGGAAGCGCGGACCGAGCGGTTCACGGCCATCTCGCCGGGCCGGTGGCTGCTTGAGCGCATTCCGTGGACGGAGGCCGAGCACCAGATCGGGGCCCTGAACGCCGATGCCGACATCGCGCGCTGGCTGGCCATTCGTCGTGACACCGCCTGCCTCGCGATCGAGCGCAACACGTGGCGTGATGCACAGCGCATCACCCACGTTCGAGTCATCTACCCCTGCGGTGAGCATCGGCTCGTCGCGCGCTTCCGCTACCGGCCGCGGTGAGCACGGCGACGCAGAGGGCGACTTCACCGACCCGGATCGGCGAAACGCCCCCCCGGCGTCCAGATCCAGCCTTTGCGACTCGGCCGTCGAAGCACGATCTCGAGGCAGCGCACCTGCGCGCCGTCTACCGAACCCCACCACCGGAGCGCTCAGCGCTGGAAGTTCAGAGTCAGCTGCGCACTGGCGCTCGGTCGCCGGAAACGCCCGACGTCGAGCGACGCATTCCGTCCGGTGTTCAATCCTCTGCGGCGACAGGCCGCCTGGAAGCGGGCCCGCAGCAGATCGGCAAAGGGACCCTCGCCGCGCATACGGCTGCCAAAGCGCGGATCGTTCTGCCGCCCCTGACGCATCTGGCGAATCAGGGACAACACGTGCGCGGCTCGATCCGGATAGTGCGCTTGAAGCCACTCGCTGAACAGCGTGTGCAGTTCATGGGGCAATCGCAGCAGGACGTATCCGGCCCACTGTGCGCCCGCCGCCGCGGCCGCCTCGAGAATGCCTTCCAGGTCCTGATCGGTGAGCGCCGGGATCACCGGCGCGACCAACACGCCGGCCGGAATGCCGGCGGCAGTGAGCTCGCGCACCGTTCGCAGCCGCGCCGCCGGTGATGCCGTCTGCGGCTCCATGCACCGCTTCAGTTCGGCATCGAGCGTCGTGATGCTGACCCCGACCTGCACCAGGTTGTCCTTCGCCAGCGCGCCGAGCAGATCTAGATCGCGCAGCACGAGCGCGCTCTTGGTGATGAGGGTGACCGGGTGGCGGCAGGCGGTGAGTACCTCGAGGATCTCGCGGGTGACGCGCAGCTGCCGCTCGATGGGCTGATACGGATCGGTGTTGGCGCCGAGCGTGATGGGCTTGCAGAGGTACCCCGGACGGTCCAACTCGTGGCGCAACAGAGCCGCCGCGTCCGCTTTGTAGAAGAGCTTCGTCTCAAAATCCAGCCCCGACGAGAACCCCATGTACGCATGGCTAGGCCGGGCATAGCAGTACACGCAGGCGTGGCTGCAGCCGCGGTACGGATTGATCGACTGCTCGAACGGGATGTCGGGGGAATCGTTGGTGCTGATCAACGCACGGGCATGCT
>JBMFWZ010000121.1:0-8900 GCA_049964755.1 Steroidobacteraceae bacterium
TGCGCGGGGATCGCTCCAACGAGATCACCCCGCAGGCCACGGGTTTGTTCCGCGACCGCGATGCCGTGCTCGGAGATATCGTGGATTCGAGTCCGGCCTGGATCGGGCCGCCCTCGAAGATGGTCTACAGCGCCTACGAGAATCCGGTCACGTGGCAGGACAAGCTCTATCCCACGGCCACCATGGTCGAGAACTCCGGGCAGACTTACCAACAGTACGCTGCGGCTGAGGCGAGTCGGCTGAATGTGGTGTACGTCGGCGCCAATGACGGACTTCTCCATGCCTTCTCGGCCGGCAATTTCAGTTCGGATGGCACCACGTTCAATAACGCGAACAACACTGGCGAGGAGGTGCTCGCGTACATGCCGCAGGCAGTGCTCGCGGACATCCACAACAGCACCAATGCCAATCTCGATTACTCCAATCCGCAGTACGGCCACAACTTTTACGTCGACGCTTCCCCGGGCGTCGGCGATCTGTATTACAACGGTGCGTGGCACACCTGGCTGGTGAGTGGGCTCGGTGCCGGCGGCGCGGACATCTTCGCGCTCGATGTCACGCACCCCTCACAGTTCAGCGAGAGCAATGCCTCCAGTCTCGTGGTGGGCGACTGGACACCCGCGACGCTGACCTGCGCGAACGTATCCGGCTGCGGCTCGAACCTCGGCAACACCTATGGCACCCCGGTGATCCGCCTGCTGCACGACGGCGACTGGGGGATCATTTTCGGCAATGGCCTCGGCAGTACCAGCGGCGATGCGGGCATCTACGTGATGACGGTCAACCCGTCCTCGGAGGCGATCACGACGTATTATTTGTCGACCGGACAGGCGGGCAAGGGCGATGGCATCGCCTACGCCGCGCCAGTCGACATGGACGGCGACCATATCGTCGACTACGTGTACGCGGGAGACTCGAACGGGAACGTCTGGCGCTTCAATCTGACCAGTAACGATCCGACGCAATGGCACGCCAGCGCGACGCCGATCTTCACCACGCCGAACGGACAGCCGATCACCTCATCGGTGACCCCGGCGTTCGTGACCAATCCGACGACGAACCAGACCCAGCTGATGCTCTACTTCGGCACCGGCGAGAAGACGCCTCTGACGAACAGCAGTGCGACCGCCTACCAGACCGGAACGCAGTCCTTCTATGGCGTGTGGGACTGGAACCTCTCGGCCTGGAACGCACACAACCTCACACAGTTCTCGAGCCTCACGCCGGCTGCCATGATGAGCGCCTCCGGGACGAGCACCGACACGCTCAGCCTCACGAATCTGCAGCAGCAGACCGTCAGCGTCGACGCCTCTGGTGACCGCAACATCACCAGCACCACGCCGATCTGCTGGGCCGGCACCCTCGCCTGCGGCGCCACCGGCAATGACCAGTTCGGCTGGTACATCAACCTGCCGGGCAGCAACGCCGAATACAACCAGACCACTTACGAACAGGTCGTCTACAACCCGGAGATCGTCGGCACCGCCGTGGTATTCAACTCGACACTGCCCGGCATCGACTCCCCGCTCGCCTGCAACACCGGCGCGGACGAGGGCTGGACGTACGCCATCGATGCGCGCTCCGGTGGTCCGGTGTCGAATTTCTTCATCAACAACGGCAACACGCACACCATTGGTTACCAGTCGAATGCGAGCGGTACGGATTCGGTGGTGACCACCGGCGGGACCGGCTCGACCCCCGTGGAGTATTATCTGGTCTACCAGACCAACACCGGCCAGCACAACATTCAGCAGATCAGCGTCCAGGGAACCCCGATCGGGCTGCCCGAGACCTGGATCGAGCTGCGTTAGGAACCCGCCATGATGCACCCGCGCCGCAGCACCCCGCGTACGTCGCCGCGCACCGCCGTCGGCTTCACGCTCATCGAGCTGATGATCACGCTGCTCGTCATTGCGATCCTCTCAGCCGTTGCCTACCCGATCTACGAGCACCAGGTGATCGAGTCGCGCCGCACCGAGGCGCGCTCGGCGCTGCTTGAGCTCGCGGCCCGCGAGGAGCGCTACTACGCGACACAGAATGCCTACACCACCTCTGCGTCCAGTCTCGGCTATACGGGGACCTGGCCGATCACGATCGGCAGCGACAATATGTATGAGATGGAAGCGCCGCAGCTGAGCAACAACCCGCCGGGGTACACGCTCACCGTCGTGCCGGTCCCCGGCAGCGTGCAGCAGCAGAACGACACGACCTGTGCGAGCTTCTCGGTGAACTCCGCGGGCGTTGAATCCTCCACCAACAGTGCCAATGCCCCCAATTCGCCCGAACCGGGGACCTGCTGGTAGCGCGCTGAGGCCGGCACCCGGCGGGTGGGCGCCGGCTTCAGCGATGTGCGCCTCAGCGGCGCGGCGCGTAGACCTCGATGCATCCTCTCGGGCAGGGACTGCCCTTGCCCCCGGCGATGGGCACGAACACCCGCCCGGTGCGCGCATCCGCGGCGACCGAATGCGCGTGCGGCCCGGTCGGGATGTTTGCAAGCCAGCGGTCGGTGCGCGAATCGACCACCCCGAGCACCGGTCCTCCGGTGTTGGCCACGGCCGCCAGGTAGTACCGGTGCGCACGCGGATCAGACCAGACCTCATCGGACCCGCCGACCTCGGGCAGACGCGCCACGATCCGCCCAGCGGTACTCATGACGAACGAGCGGGCCGGGAAGCCCGCTGCAACCCCATCGTCACTGCAGCCGAGCAGCAGGTGATGGTGCGGACCGAGGGCGAGCCCCGCCGGCATGCAACGCGCGACCGGCATGAATCGCAGCAGCTTGCGCGTGCGGGGATTGAGGACCGCCACCGCGCCACGCGCCTTGTCGTGATCGAGCGAGGGAATCGACAAGTAGATCAGTCCCGTGGCCGGATCCCACACCGGCTGCTCTGCGCCATCGGTTGCCTGGCGCAGCACCACTCGCCCCACGACCCGGCGAGTGCGCGTGGAGATGAAGGTCACGAACGGCGGATCATCTGCGTTGTTCACCGCGACCACCAGATGATCGCGCGGGTCATAGGTCATCTCGTCGGTGCGCTGGTGGCCGCCGGTGGAGATGCTCGCGATGACCTTGCGGGTGCGCAGATCGACCACCTTGACGGTGCTATTGCCGTCGCCGGCCCAGAACTCATTGCGCCCGACCGCCACCACGCCGTTCGGCCCGGCGGCATCGAAGCCCTTCGCCGGATTGAACCCGGCGAACCCCGTCGCTCGGCCGATGAACGCATCCGTGGCGGCGTTGAAGAAGTCGAGCCCACGATTGGAACGGTCCGAGAGCGCGTAGACCCCCTCAGCATTGACGTCGCTGATGTCGAACACCTCGAGCGGCGCCCCCGGCACGCGCAGCGTCGCGATGTGCTTCAGCGGCAGAGGGGCGGCGGCGCTCGCGACGGGGCACTGCAGCGCCACCATGGCGGCGAGTGACACGAGCGACCCCAGAGCACGATTCATTGGCATGAGACCTGACCCTCTGTTCGGGATGGTTCTGTTCGGGAGTGTAATGGACCCGGCGACGATAGTCCTGCGGTGCTGACCAAGTCCTGACGCCTCTCGGGCCGGTCCCGGCTTGACGGACCCGGTGGACATCCCCACCGTAGGCGGAACCGACCGTCGCGCAGAGGGTCGAATCGCCGGGACTGACCGTCCCGGACCCGTTTATCACCGGAGCGCACCATGGATTATCAGACCGCCGAAGCCCAGGCCCAGCAACTGCAGACCCAGGCCGATCAGGTCGGCCAGGGCATCAAGACCCTCGCCGAGAAGCTGCAGAGCAAAGTCACCGATCCTGCGATCGGGCGCGAGCTGATGCTCGATTTGCGCGAGATGGCGCTCGCCGTGCAGAAGCAGAATCAGTCATCCCTGATGCTCATCGAGCAGATGGCCGAGTACATCCACGCCCTCGAGACGCACCTGAACGCGCAGCCGCAGCAGACCTACCAGACCCGCGGCTGGGCGTCCCAGCCCTACGCCGGCTCCGGCGGGGGCTTCATGGGCAATGTGATGTCGGGGCTCGGCATGGGCGCGGGGTTCGGACTGGCGAGTGACCTGGTGGGCAGCCTGTTCAGCGCCTTCTGAGCGACGCACCGAGCGGCGGCCCGGACCGGCCCGTCGGTCCGGGCATGCCATAATTCGAGCCTCCGTTCGCGCTGTCGTCGAGGAGGCCGCATGCCCACCGCCCCGCCGCCCATCCCTGCCTCGATTCCGATGCTCGCGCCCTTCGGCCGCGAGCGGCCCTGATGCCGATCTTCACGCTGGTCTCGGCGGTAATCGCCGTGGTCGCCCTCAGCGCCTACGCCAATCACAAGCTGGTGCACCTGCCCGATTCGATCGGGATCACCGTGGTGGCGCTGCTGCTCTCAGTGGGGACCGTGCTCGTCGGCCCGTTCGTGCCGCAGGTGGCCGCCTGGGCCGGGGAGGTCGCCCGCGGGGTGAACTTCCCCGACCTGGTGTTCCACGGCCTGCTCGGGCTGCTGCTCTTTGCCGGGAGCCTTCACGTCGATGTGCTCGCCCTGCGCCGCGCGCGCTGGGTGGTGCTGCTGCTGGCCACCGCGGGCGTGCTGATTTCCACCGCCCTCGTCGGCGGCGCCTTCTACGGCCTTGCCCGCCTGCTCGCACTGCCGCTGACGCTGCGCGGGAGCCTGCTGTTCGGCGCCCTGATCTCCCCGACCGATCCGATCGCGGCGCTCGGGCTGCTCGGCAAGGCCCGGGTCCCGCACTCGCTGCTCACCCAAATCACCGGGGAGGCGCTCTTCAACGACGGCACCGGCGTGGTGCTGTTCGTCGTGCTGCTCGGACTGAGCGGGACCCAGGCTCCGAGTGTCGGGCACGTCGCGGCACTCTTTGCGCGCCAGGTCTTAGGCGGTCTGGCCTTCGGGGCGCTGGTGGGATTTGCCGGCGTCGCCCTGCTGCGCACGGTGGACAGCCCCGCGGTGGAGATTCTCATCACCTTGGCGCTCGCCACGGCCGGCTACGACGCCGCGCTCGCACTGGGGGTCTCGGCGCCCATCGCCACGGTGGTCATGGGACTGGCCGTCGGCGACAACGGGCGTGCCCTCGCCGTTGCCGCGCCGACGCATGAGCGGCTGCTGCAATTCTGGCAGCTCACCGATGAGCTGCTCAACCTGCTGCTGTTCGCGCTGGTCGGGTTGGAGCTCACCGCGCTCGCCGGTACGGTGCGCGCCGACTGGTTGCCGGCCGTACTGGTCTTGCCGCTGGTCCTGGCGGCACGATTCGTGAGCGTCGGGCTTCCGACGATCCTGCTGCGGCCCGTCCTGACATTCGAGCCGCACTTCGTCAAACTCATGACCTGGGCGGGGCTGCGCGGCGCGCTCTCGGTGGCCCTCGCGCTGTCGCTGCCCGCAGGGCCGGCGCGCAACCTGATCGTGACCACGACCTACCTGATCGCGATCTTCAGCATCCTGGTGCAGGCCACCACCGTCGAGCCGCTGGTGCGGCATTGGAACCGCGAGGGTGCCTGAGGCGCCCTCGCCGGGGTTCCCGTGATTGCGGTGCCCAAAGTCCCGACGGAGCCGGGGCGGTGAAGGGGTCAGACCCTCAGCGGCGAGCCGGCGGGGCGCTTGGCGGCAGGCGCGACAGCGCGGCTGGGATGCGCGCTGGCTGACGCGCAATAGGGCCTCGCGCCGCTGCTGGCGGCGTTGTTCCTGCGCTTCCCACCGCGCCTGCCTGCTGCCCTGGCGCACGCTGCACTCCCCCTTTTCTCTCCCTGGCTTCAGTCCCGTGCGACCGAGCGGCAAGGCTATCCGGTGAACCGGTGATTCCTGCCGGGCTGCGCCGAGGACGGCCGCGCGCGCAGCCTCGATGCGGCCGGGGGGGATCGACCCGTTGCGCTACCCGCGCGATCGAGCAGTACCTCGGGGACCGCAACATCAGCCATACGGTACGCTCTACCGAGCTCAGCCCGATCCGGTGCAGGGCGTTTTGGAGGGATTGAGAAACGTGCTGACCCACCGCGTTGCTGGAGCGTCGCGCTAAGAACCCGCCTCCTTCTGGTGTCTGAAGGCCAACACATACACCGCGTCGGTGGTGGGTTCATGACGGTACAACGCGACATACCCAGAGTCCCCGAACGCGATGACGAGCTCGCGTAGCTCAGGCAGATCCGGAAACGGCCGCCCCATGTCGGGGCTGGATTCCAACAGCGCGAAGACTCGTTCGATGGTTTGGCCGGCGCGCCGGGCTGCCAGCGGATGCTTCGCCACCAGGAACCGACGGCAGCGCTCCAGGCCCTGCGCGGCTCCCTCGGTGACGATTACTCGTGGCACTTCGGCGGCTCGACAGCGGCCTCAGTCCCCCAAGTGTTGAGCCACGCCCGCACCTCCTGCCCGCTCAGGTGCTGACCGGTTTCCTGATATGCCGTCCAGGACGCCAAGGCTTCCCGTTTGAAGCTCTCGCGCGCTTCCTCGCGCTCGACATACTGCTGAATCGCTTCGTGCATGATCCAGTGGGCGGAGCGTTGGCGCAGTTGCGCCAGGTGCTGGACCCTGGTTTTTAATTCTTCATCGATTTTGAGCGACGTGGCCATGATCGATCTCAAAATATCACTCAGTATTACTGATTGATATTCTAGATCCGCTGGAGTGCGCCGAGCAATGAATTGATCGCCCTGGTGCGACCGCGGTGCACGGAGGCGAACCGGTGCACCCTCCTATCTCACTGTGCTTCGACCTTGGCCGGATCGAGACGGGGGTGACCGAGCACGTTTAGGATCGCGGGGACCTCATCCGAGTGCAGGCGCGAACCGTCGAGCCTCTGGTGCGGCATGGGGCGCGGCGAGGGCGCCTGAGGCGCCCTCGCCGCTCGGTCAGGTCCAACCGCCATCGCCACCGCCACCCCCGCTGTCCCATCCACCCCCGCCACCGCCTCCGCTGCCGTCATCCCAGGAACCTGGGTCATTCAGCCCGAAGTCGTTGCCGCCGAGATTCGCATTGGCCTGAGGGTCGAACGCCGGTGCAGCTCCCGCGTCCGGAATGATCCCGCCGCCGCCGGAATTCCCCTCGAGCATGTGGCCGACCAGCGCCTCACCGGCCGCAACGCCCGCGCCGATCGCAAGGCCCGAGGCGACGCTACCCATCAGCCCGGAGCCCCCCGGCGCGTAACCGGGTCCATAGCCGGGGCCATACCCCGGCGGCGGGCCCCCAGGGGGGTACCCGCCCGGGGGTGCCGCCATGCCGCCCGGCATCATTCCGCCCGGATACGGGCTGCCGTACGCGGCGGCCGCGGCCATGCGCCGGCGCACGATCATCCAGACCACCAGCACCCCGCCGATCAGCAGCAGCGCCCAGCCCAGATGCGCCGAATGGCCGCTGCGCGCGACACTCGCGCGGCCACTGCTCAATCCGAGTTCGCGCTGCAGTTGCGCGACCGCACGGGCATTGGCGAACGGCAGCCCCGGAGCGAGCGCCTGGGCCTGAGCGAACTGGCTGCGCGCAATGCCGAAATTCCCCGCCCGCGCCTGCACCTCGGCGGCCACGAAGTGCGCCTTGGCGCTCGAGGGATGATCCTTCAGCACCTGCGCGACCATCTGCTGGGCTTCGGCGATATGGCCGGAGCGGGCCGCGAGGTAGATCTGATGCGCACTCGGGTCGGCGGCGAGCGCCACACCCGAGAGCAACGCCAAGCACACCCCGAGCGGCAGTCGAAATCGCGTGGACATCATGTTGCGTCTCAATGGCGGACCCTCGAGGGTCCGGGAACGGGACCGGGCGACACCCTGCGACGTCCGGATCTCTCGCCATGATATGGGGCTCCCTGGGGACGGACACAAGTCCTTCGCTCGGAGTTCGGCGGCTCGCACGCCTCAGCGCAGCCGGATGCGCCGAGGCCCGTTCGCGGGCACGCGACGCCGATCCGAAGCCTCTGCTGGGCCGCACCCCTCGTACAGCGACTCGCGGTACGCATGCCGCCGCGCCGGCTCGGGCGAAGACACCACGCGCCGCCGGATTTACTCGAGCGCCGCGGTCCGCCCGGCGGCCTCATCCTGCGCCGCCTCCAGCAGCACCCGCACGTGCGCCCGCGCGCGCCGGCAGGCCGTTTCGAGATCCGCGCCGGCCGCCAGCGCCGCGGCGAGCGCCGAGGCGAGCGCGCAACCCGTCCCGCGCCGCCCGACGGCGAACCGCGAGCCGGTGAGCCATACCGGCTCGGCCCCGGGGCGCAGGAGCAGATCCGCGGCCGTGGCGCCCGAGGCATGTCCACCCTTGATCAGCACCGCGCGCGCCCCTTGCGCCAGGAGCCGGCGGCCCCAGTCGATCACCCGTGCCGTGTCGGGCTCACCCGCCTCGTACGGCTCGCCACAGAGCGCCGCGGCCTCGGGAAGGTTCGGCGTCACCACGGCACTGAGCGGGAACAGCCGCGCGCGCAGCCACTCGAACCCCGAATCCTCCAGCAGCACCGCGCCCGAGGACGAACGCAGCACCGGATCCAACACCAGCGGGACGGCCGGCGCGCGCGCGAGCGCATCGGCCACCACCTTCAGCGTGGCACGCCCGAGCAGCATGCCGATCTTGACGGCCCCAATGGGCCGAGTCGCGAACGCCGCGTCGATTTGGGCGCGAACCTGTTCGGGCGGCACCGCAACGACCCCGAGCACGCGCGCATCGGTCTGAGCGGTCACGGCCGTCACCGCGCACAGCGCATCGGCGCCGAGAATCTCGAGCGTGTGGACGTCTCGGACCAGCCCCGCCCCGCCGCTGCTGTCCGACCCGGCAATCACGAGCACGGCGGGACGTCGAGCCAAACCTTATGCTCCGAAGGCGACCAAGACGACCTCACGACTCTCGCGCGCCAAGAGCATCCGGCCCGCTTGCCACGCGCGGATCCCAGAGCGGCAACACAACACGACACGATCCGCATCGGGCAGCGGCTGCTCACCGAGCGCCTCGGGC